>NZ_CP149798.1:5650999-5956199 GCF_037940415.1 Streptomyces sp. f51
ACGGACCCCGACTGCGGCGCGCGCTGTGCTCGGTGCTGCCGCCGGCCCGCCAGGCCGAGGTGCTGCGCGCCTGGGAGATAGCCGTCGACAAGACGGGCGGCTATCTGTACTCACGCGGCCTTATGGCCCTGATCTCGGGTGTGGCCCACTACATCCTGCTGGAAGCCCTGGGCGTGCCGTACGCACCCGTGCTCGGCGTGTGGGTCGGTCTGGTCTCGCAGTTCATCCCGACCATCGGCACCTATCTCGCGGGCGCACTGCCCATGCTGATCGCGTTCACGATCGATCCCTGGTACGCGCTGTGGGTGCTCGTGTTCGTCGTGGTCTACCAGCAGTTCGAGAACTACGTGCTCCAGCCCAAGCTGACCTCCAGGACGGTGGACATCCACCCCGCGGTCGCCTTCGGGTCCGTCATCGCCGGCACCGCCCTCCTCGGGGCCGTCGGCGCGCTCATCGCCATCCCCGCCGTCGCCACGCTCCAGGCGTTCCTTGGGGCGTACGTGAAGCGCTACGACGTCACGGACGACCCGCGCGTGCACGGCCACCGCACCCGCAGCTCGGAGGGCCTTGTCGCCCGCCTGCGGCGACAGCTCGCCCGGTGAGGTCACCGGGCGCCCCGCCCGTGACGGCCGTCAGGCACACCGCCCGTGACGGCCGTCAGGCACACCGCCCGTGACGTCCGCCAGGTGCTCGGCCGGTGACGATCACCAGGTGAGGGCCGCCTGGAAGCCGGTCACGACGACGGCGGTCGCGTAACCACAGACGGCCGCCCGCACGATCCGCTCCCTGGTCCCGTCGCTCCAGTCGGTACGGGCGAGCAGCCAGGCCAGCGCGGGCAGCACCAGCACGGCGTGCAGGCTCACCCCGTGCAGCGGCTTGAGCGGAGCCGTCGAGTGGTACGCGGCCTGCTGATGGCCGGTCCTGGTGAGGACGACCCCGCGAGCGATCATCACGGCGCCCGAGGCCAGCGCGACGAGCAGGATCGCGAACCCGGAGCGCACGGCCAGGGGCATACCGACGGGTCCCGAGGGCCGGTGCCGGAACGCGGCGAGGGCGAACGCGGTCAGCACCACGACGAGGACGCCGCCGCCCACCGCGAGCATCATGGACACCGCCGTGTCGAAGCCGGTCTCCATGTTGAGATGCGACGGAACCCGGCGCCACGCCTGAACGGTGATCCCGCCGACCTCCACCACGCAGTCCGCGGCGAACACGAGGAGCAGCGTGGTCCGCGGCCGCGCAGTCATCCGCACGTACGACGTGACCCAGGTGATCGCGACGAGGGTCAGTCCGAAGGAGAGCCCGAAAGTGACGGGCTTGCGCCAGGAGACGGGGCCGTCCCACGGGCCGCCGTCGACGGCGAAGACCAGCAGGTGCAGGAGGCCGGAGAGGACGAGCACGGCGCCGGTCGCGTGGCAGAGCCGCTCGGCCGGCCGGAGCGAGGGCTTGGGCGTGGTCGGGGCATGGGCCCTCGTCATTGGCATGGTCACAGCCTGCCGGGCGGGGTCGGGCGGCGTCGTCGTACGGCCGGAGGCACCGGCCGTACGCCACGGGGAGTAGCCCCGGTCCGGGGCGGGTACCGGGTCCCGCGAGACCTGCCGCGAGACCTGCCGCGAGACGTGCCGCGAGACGTGCCGCGGGGGTGTCGGGCGGGGAGTCGAGCGGGCGGCGGGGACGGGGCCGGCGGATTCTCGGGGCGTTGTCGGAGCGCGCACGTAGTCTCGGGAGTGCCGCGTGGTGCGCTTGACACGAAAATCGAACATCCATTCTCATGGAGGTTCCGGCGAAGCCTTCGACGGGTGATTCGGCACGGTTTGGGCAGGGATGTGCCGGAGTTATCCACAGGCCGGACGGGCGTCGGGGCGCATTGTCAGTGGCAGGCGTTAGCGTCTTTGACGTGAAGCGATCGACTCAAGCAAACCGGGTGGAACCCATGGCAGGAACCGACCGCGAGAAGGCGCTCGACGCCGCGCTCGCGCAGATTGAACGGCAGTTCGGCAAGGGCGCCGTGATGCGCCTGGGCGAGCGGCCGAATGAGCCCATCGAGGTCATCCCCACCGGGTCGACCGCGCTCGATGTCGCCCTCGGCGTCGGCGGCCTGCCGCGCGGCCGCGTGGTGGAGGTGTACGGACCGGAGTCCTCCGGAAAGACGACCCTCACCCTGCACGCCGTGGCGAACGCGCAGAAGGCCGGCGGCCAGGTGGCGTTCATCGACGCCGAGCACGCCCTCGACCCCGAGTACGCGAAGAAGCTCGGCGTCGACATCGACAACCTCATCCTGTCGCAGCCGGACAACGGCGAGCAGGCCCTGGAGATCGTGGACATGCTGGTCCGCTCCGGTGCCCTCGACCTCATCGTCATCGACTCCGTCGCCGCCCTGGTGCCGCGGGCCGAGATCGAGGGCGAGATGGGCGACTCGCACGTGGGTCTCCAGGCCCGTCTGATGAGCCAGGCCCTCCGGAAGATCACCAGCGCCCTCAACCAGTCGAAGACGACGGCGATCTTCATCAACCAGCTCCGCGAGAAGATCGGCGTGATGTTCGGCTCGCCGGAGACCACGACCGGTGGCCGGGCGCTGAAGTTCTACGCCTCGGTGCGCCTCGACATCCGCCGCATCGAGACCCTGAAGGACGGCACCGACGCGGTCGGCAACCGCACGCGCGTCAAGGTCGTCAAGAACAAGGTCGCGCCGCCGTTCAAGCAGGCCGAGTTCGACATCCTCTACGGCCAGGGCATCAGCCGTGAGGGCGGCCTGATCGACATGGGCGTGGAGAACGGCTTCGTCCGCAAGGCCGGCGCCTGGTACACGTACGAGGGCGACCAGCTCGGCCAGGGCAAGGAGAACGCCCGCAACTTCCTGAAGGACAACCCCGACCTCGCCAACGAGATCGAGAAGAAGATCAAGGAGAAGCTGGGCGTCGGTGTGAAGCCCGAGCAGCCCGCCACGGAGCCGGGCGCGGACGCCGCGGTCTCGGCCACCCCGGACGACGCCGCCAAGACGGTGCCCGCTCCGGCCGCCAAGACCACCAAGTCCAGGGCCGCGGCAGCCAAGAGCTAGTCCATGACACGACGAACCGACTGGGCCGAGTACGCCTATCCCCTCACCCCCGAGGGGCCGGGGCAGAGGTACGGCGGGGGCGAAGGCGGCCCGGCCGGAGACGGTGACAGGCCGTACGACGGTGCCGGGGGGTACGGCGAGCAGCCGTACGGCACCGGCGGCGGGTTCCACGGATCCGACGGTTTCCACGGCGCCGGTCCGGACCACGGTGATCCGGACGGCGGCGGTTCGACGGGCGGCGGTGACGCACGGCGTGGTGACGGCCCGCCGCGCGGTCACGGTTCGCCGGACGCGGTCTCCCGGCGCGGTGGACGTGCCCAGGGCGGACCGCGTGGTGGAAGAGGTCGACGGCGCGGCGGTTTCGGTGAGCCGTCCGGCGACCCGCGAGACGGAGACACCCCCTCCTCGTCGAGGGCCGAGAAGAGGGAGTCCCCCGGGGACCCGGCTGAGCGGGCGCGAGCGATCTGTCTGCGCCTGCTCACCGGGACCCCGCGCACGCGGAAGCAACTGGCGGACGCGTTGCGCAAGCGCGAGATCCCGGACGACGTGGCGGACGAGGTGCTGTCACGGTTCGAGGAGGTCGGGCTGATCAACGACAGCGCCTTCGCGGACGCCTGGGTCGAGTCCCGGCACCACGGCCGGGGACTGGCCCGGCGGGCGCTCGTGCAGGAACTGCGGACCAAGGGCGTGGAATCGACGCTGATCGACGAGGCCGTCGGACAGCTCGACTCCGAGCAGGAGGAGGCCACCGCGCGTGAGCTGGTCGCGCGCAAGCTGCGCTCCACCAGAGGGCTCGACCGTGACAAGCGGCTGAGACGCCTCGCCGGCATGCTCGCCCGCAAGGGCTACTCCCAGGGCATGGCCCTGAGTGTGGTCCGCCGGGCACTGGAGGAAGAGGGCGAGGACACGGAAGGGTTCGGGGACGAGGGGTTCTGATCCCGGGAGAGCTCGTACGCCGGTACACCCGGCCCGCGTGCCGTCACCGGCTCCCGTAAGACGCGGCCTGACTGTCTGGCCCCCGTGCCAAGCGGACGGGCGGTCAGCTCTCCGGGTCGGCCGGTGTCACCGGAAGGCCCGCGCTCTTCCACGCCTGGAAGCCGCCGATCAGATCGGTGGCCCTGTGCAGTCCCAGCCGGCGCAGGGACTCGGCGGCGAGACTGGAGGCGTAGCCCTCGTTGCAGAACAGCACGATCCGCAGGTCGTGGCTCGTGGCCTCCGGGAGACGATGACTGCCCGTGGGGTCGAGCCGCCACTCCAGTTCGTTGCGCTCGACGACGAGAGCGCCGGGGATCAGGCCGTCCCGTTCCCGCAGGGCGGCGTACCGGGTGTCGACCAGAAGTGCTTCGCCACGTTCCGCGGCCTCGAAGGCCTTCTCCGCCTCCACGCGATCGAGGCCGGCGCGGACCTGCTCCAGCAGGCTGTCGATGTTGATGGGCTGCCGGGGGTCGCTCACTGCCAGTCCTCCGGACGCTCGACGTGCTCCAGGCGCAGGATCTGGCCCGTACGGCTGTAGCGGCGGATCTGCGGGAGCGGCGGGTAGTAGGCATGGACCGAGATCGCGTGCTCCTCGGTGGACTCGTTGAGCACCTCGTGCACGTGATGGCGGCCGAAGCCGCGGCCGGTGCCCGCGGGCAGCGTCCGCTCCCGGTCGATCTCCTCGGCGAGTTCCAGGGTCTTCCAGCCGTCGGCGGGCAGCCGGGCGGCGAGGGAGTTCTCCTTGAGCTCGCCCGACGCGGTGAGGAAGGCGCCCACGGATTCGGCGTGGTCGTGCCAGCCGGTTCCGGTGCCGGGCGGCCAGCCGATCAGCCAGGCCTCGCTGCCGCCGGGGCCTTCGAGCCGTACCCAGGTGCGGCCGTCGGGATCGAGGGGGAGCGAGGCGATCAGCTCGGTGTCGGCCGCGGTGCGGCGGACGAAGTCCAGCAGATCGGCCTGGGTGGGGGTGCGGGGTGTGCCGGTGATCGTGGAAGGAAGCGAGCCGGCGGAAGGGGTGTGCGGGGAGACAGAGGGTGACACAGACACTCGGACCGTCCTGAGAGTTCGCGAGGGGCGCGCGCAGGCACGGGGCGGCGCGCGGGAGGTGAGGATGCGAAGTCAGAGGGACGGGCGACACACGCAGCCCGCATAGCGGACGAGGTCCATATGGACCCTCCGCCACAGGCGCACACAGGTGTCGGTCACGATCCGGAGTAGACCATGGTGGCGGAGACCGGTCAACTCACCGTCACTATGTGGACCATGAAGGCCGGAGGAGCCGGGAAACCCCAAGTCGGACCCCAGCCGGGAACCCGAATCGAACCCCAGGGCACCCCCTCGTGCGGCCCCGAATCGAACCCCGGGGCACCCACCGGCGCGGCTCCGAAGCGAACCCCGAGGCACCCACCGGCGCGGCCCCGAAGCGAACCCCGAGTTCAGACCCAGGGCGGCCCCCGGCCCGGACTCTGAGACGGACCCAGGGCGACCCCCGGCCGGGACTCCGAGTCGGACCTCGGAGCAGCGCCGACAGGGACGCGGCTGGATCCCCGAGCCGGGCCGTCACCGAGTGTTCAGCTCCTGCCCGCGGTCGCCTCCGCCGCGCTCTTCACGTCCGAAGTCGCCGGGCCGCCGAGGGCCGCCTCGGCCGCCTCGTACAGATCGGCCGGCCGGACCCCGCCGAACGCGGCGACCAGGTGCCCGTCGGGACGGACCAGCAGCACGGTGTGCGCCGCAGCGCCCGGATAGCTCTCCGCGACGAGGAGCTCGGCGGGGTGCGGCAGGGCGGTCACGGCGGCGGCGAGCCGCGGCATGATCCCGGCCGTCACCCAGTGCTTGCGCGCCCACACGCCCGTACCCGGGGCGATCAGCACGACGAGCAGGACCCCGCGCCCGAGCCGCTCCCGCAGCGGTACGAACGAGCCGTCCTCCGCGGTCACGCGGACATCGGCGACCGGCGCGCCCGGCTCGGTGTCGACGGGGGCGTGCGACTCGGCGGGCGGGGGCATGAGAGGGGAGCCGGTGTACGCCCCCGGCGCGCCCAGCGGGCCACGGCCCAGGTGACCGTCCGTGAGCAGCGCGTCGTGGCCCCGGGCGGATCCGGGGACGTAGGCGCGCAGGCCGCCGCCGCTCCGCAGCAGGGGCAGCGCCTGGTCGGCGGCGCGGAGCCGGGCGGCGACCACCGCGCGCCGCTCGGCCTGGTAGCTGTCGAGGAGCGCGGTGTGCGGGCCGTGGTGCCAGCCGAGTGCCAGCTTCCAGGCGAGGTTGTCGGCGTCCCGCAGTCCCTCGTCCAGGCCCTGGGTGCCGAGGGCGCCGAGCAGATGGGCCGCGTCTCCGGCGAGGAAGACCCGCCCGACGCGCCAGCGGCGGGCCAACCGGTGGTGGACGGCGTGGACTCCGGTGTCGAGCAGTTCGTACGCGGGTGTGACACCGCTGCTCCAGCCCGAGAGGGTCTCCCGGATGCGTGCCACCAGCAGGTCGGGTGTGACGAGGTCCTTGCCCGGGGGAAGCAGCCAGTCCAGCCGCCAGACGTCTTCGGCGAGCGGACGGGCGCTCACCTCGCCCGTCGAGGGTCCGGAGGTGCGCCACGGCGTCATCCGGTGCAGCAACGCTTCACCGGGCCAGGGGAGTTCCGTGCGCAGGGCCGCCACGGCGTGCCGTTCGACGGCGGTGCGTCCGGGGAAGCGGATGTCCTGGAGCTTGCGCACCGTCGAGCGTGGCCCGTCGCAGCCGACCAGGTAACTGCCGCGCCACCAGGTGCCGTCGGGGCCCCGGGTGTGTGCCGTGACGCCGGAGCCGTCCTGTTCCACGGAGTCGAGGCGGCTGTTCACGGCGACCTTGATCAGCCGCTCGTGGATGATGGCCTCGCGCAGGGCGCCGGTCAGGGCGTGCTGGGCGATGTGCAGCGGGGCGCTGAACTCCTCGCCGTCCGCCGGGCCTTCCGTGTCCCGGGCGGAGCCGCTGCCGCGCGGGGCGACGACCCCCCGAGGGCCGTCGTCCCACCCGGTCCCGGCGCCCGCGGGATCGGAGCTGCCCTTCGGGCTCCCGGAGTCCCTCCCGGCGAACGTGATCTCGCGCGTCACCTGCTTGCGCCGCATCGACCGCCATCCGGCCCAACGGAATCCGGCGTCGTCGAGCGGCAGCCCCGTCAGCCGCTCGATCAGTGCGGCCGTGTCCTCACGCAGCACCACGGTCCGCGCCAGCCGCAGTTCGTCCTTGCCCGGTCCCTCGTCGAGGACCACGGAAGGGACGTCCTGGCGGGCCAGCGCAAGGGCCAGCGTGAGCCCCACGGGCCCCGCACCGACGATGATCACCGGGTCCACGGCGCGGTGCCCCCTGCACGGAGCTGTGTCCTGAGGGACCTATGGGAACAGGCAGGTGGAGCAGGGTGCACGATCACAGAACGTATGCAACCCATTGCCGCTGCTTGCGTCAAGTGACGGGGTCAGTGGCGATCACGTCACTGACCCCTTCGGTCACACCGATCGACTGATGTTCGGACGATTCGTCAGAAGGTGGCTCCACCCGCGCCCGTCCCCGCGGTGCCGGCGACGGTCGCGTCGTTCGGCGAGACGACCGCGCCGGACGTCCTCCTGCCGCGGCGCAGCCGGCCCTCGAGCCAGGAGGCGAAGCTGGTGATCGTGAAGTTCAGGACGATGAAGATGGCGGCGACCACGATGAAACTCGGGACGACGTTGGCGTAGTTGGCCGCGAGGGTGCTGCGCGCGGTGAGGAGCTCCCCGTAGGTGATCATCGCGCCGCCGAGCGCGGTGTCCTTCACGATGACGACGAGCTGACCGACGATCGCCGGGAGCATCACGGTGACCGACTGCGGCAGCAGGATGCTGGTCATCGTCTGGCCCTTGCGCAGCCCGATCGCGTACGCGGCCTCCGTCTGTCCCCTGGGCAGCGCGAGGATGCCCGCCCGGACGACCTCGGCCAGCACCGAGGAGTTGTAGAGCACCAGACCGGTGACGACCGCGTAGAACGGACGGTCCTCGCTGGCGATGTTCGCGGACTGGGCGTAGAGCTCGTTCGCGAACAGCATGAGCAGCAGGACCGGGATGGACCGGAAGAACTCGACCACGGCGCCCGTCGGGACACTCAGCCAGCGGTGGTCGGACAGACGCGCGATACCCAGGGCGGCACCCAGGGGGAGGGCGATCACCATGCTGAGCGCGGCGGCCTTCAGGGTGCCCCACAGGCCCGGCAGCAGATACGTGTTCCAGGCGTCGGCCGTGGTGAAGGGCTCCCAGAGGTCCCACTTCAGCTGGCCCTTGTCGTCCATGGTTCGCCAGGCCCACCACAGCACCAGAGCGAGCAGGACGACGAAGAGCACCGAGAGCACCGCGTTGCGGCGCCTGGCCCGGGGGCCGGGAGCGTCGTAGAGGACGGAGGTCACCGCTTCACCGCCAGTCGCTTGCCCAGCCAGCCGAGGAACAGGCCGGTGGGGAGGGTCAGGACCACGAACCCGAAGGCGAAGACCGAGGCGATGAGGACCGTCTGGGCCTCGTTCTCGATCATCGTCTTCATCAGGCTGGCGGCCTCGGCCACGCCGATGGCGGCGGCCACGGTCGTGTTCTTGGTCAGCGCGATCAGTACGTTCGCCAGGGGGACGACGACGGCCCGGAACGCCTGCGGCAGCACGATCAGCCGCAGGGTCTGGCCGAAGCCGAGCCCGATCGCGCGGGCCGCCTCGGCCTGCCCGACCGGCACGGTGTTGATGCCGGAGCGCAGCGCCTCACAGACGAAGGCCGCGTGATAGCCGACGAGGCTGAGCACCGCGAGCCGGAAGCCCTGCACCTTGAAGTCGTCGGTGCCCATCGTCACGCCGAAGATGTCCGCGAGGCCGAGCGAACTGAACAGGATGATGACCGTCAGGGGGATGTTCCGGACGATGTTCACGTAGGCGGTGCCGAATCCGCGCATGAGCGGAACCGGGCTGACCCGCATCGCGGCCAGCAGGGTGCCCAGGACCAGGGAGCCGAGGGCGGAGATGACGGTGAGTTTCACCGTCATCCAGAACGCCCCTAGGACGTCGTAACCATGAAGAAAGTCGAACACGATCTCCCGCGCTTCCGGGTGGTGGCGTACGTGGCGGAGGGGGTGGGCGCGGCATGCCGCCGCCGTGATCCCGGCGGGCGGCGGCACACTCGCGCGACCCCGTGTGAACCGCGGATTCCCGCGTTGCCCGAGGGCCCCTGCGATATCTGGCGATCCGCGGTTACTTGACGATCGCGCCGATCTTCGGGGCCTGCTCGTACTGGTACTTCGCGGGGCCGAAGTTCTTCGTGACCGCCTTCTGCCAGGAGCCGTCGCTGACCATCTTCTCCAGCGCGGTGTTGATCTTCTTCTCCAGCGCGGCGTCGCCCTTCTTGACGCCGATGCCGTAGTTCTCGTTGCTCAGCTTGAGGCCGGCGAGCTTGAACTGGCCCTTGTACTTGTCCTGCGAGGCGAAGCCCGCGAGGATCGAGTCGTCGGTGGTCACCGCGTCGACGGCGCCGCTCTGCAACGCGGCGATGCACTCCGAATAGCCGCTGTACTCCTTCAGGTTGGCCTTCGGGGCGATGGTGTCGTGGACGTTCTGCGCCGAGGTCGAGCCGGTCACGGAGCACAGCTTCTTGCCGTTGAGGTCCGTGCCCTTGACGATCTTCGAGTCGGCCTTCACCAGGAGGTCCTGGTGGGCCAGCAGGTACGGGCCGGCGAAGTCGACCTTCTGCTTGCGCTCGTCGGTGATCGAGTAGGTGGCCGCGATGAACTTCACGTCACCGCGGGCCAGCGCGTTCTCGCGGTCCGCGCTCTTGGTCTGGATGAACTCGATCTGGCTGGGCTTGTATCCGAGCTGTCCCGCCACATAGGTCGCGACGTCGACGTCGAATCCGGCGAAGGAACCGTCCGGCTGCTGGAGGCCGAGACCGGGCTGGTCGTACTTGATGCCGATCTTGATCTTGCCGCCGCCCGAGGACCCGTTGTCGTTCTTGTCGCCCGAACCACACGCGGTGGCGGTCGCGGCGAGGGCGAGTACGGCGGCGGAGACCGCGGCTGCCTTGCGGAACTTCATGGTGAACATCCTTTGCGTAAGAGCGCGTGAGTGCTTGAGGTGCGGTCCGTCGACGGGCGGGTGACGCGCGCGGTCCCCCTGCGCGGGGACATCAGTGGTGCAGGATCTTCGAGAGGAAGTCCTTGGCGCGGTCGCTGCGCGGATTGCTGAAGAACTGGTCCGGGGCGGCCTCTTCGACGATGCGGCCGTCGGCCATGAAGACGACCCGGTTCGCGGCCGAGCGGGCGAAGCCCATCTCATGGGTGACGACGATCATGGTCATGCCGTCCCGGGCGAGCTGCTGCATGACCTCGAGGACCTCGTTGATCATCTCGGGGTCCAGCGCCGAGGTCGGCTCGTCGAAGAGCATGACCTTGGGGTCCATCGCCAACGCCCGTGCGATGGCGACACGTTGCTGCTGGCCGCCGGACAACTGCGCCGGGTACTTGTCGGCCTGCGTGCCCACGCCGACGCGGTCGAGCAGTGCCCGGGCCTTGGCCTCCGCGGCCTGCTTGCCGGTCCTGCGGACCTTGATCTGTCCCAGCATCACGTTCTCGAGCACGGTCTTGTGCGCGAAGAGGTTGAAGGACTGGAAGACCATGCCCACGTCGGCACGAAGCCGCGCGAGCGCCTTGCCCTCCTGGGGCAGCGGCTTGCCGTCGATCGAGATGTCACCCGAATCGACGGTCTCCAGGCGGTTGACGGTCCGGCACAGGGTGGACTTCCCGGACCCGGAGGGCCCGATGACCACGACGACCTCGCCGCGCGTGATCGTCAGGTCGATGTCCTGGAGCACGTGCAGTGCCCCGAAGTGCTTGTTGACGCTCTTCAGGACGACCAGTTCGTCGGTCCCGGCCATGGCGTCCTTGGCCACCGATGCTTCGGTCATCGCTCTTGGGCTCCGTCCTCCTCGGTTTCGGTGGACAGTAGTAACCCCTCACGACCAGCGTCATTACTTCTGAGGGGAACTTGAGCATCACGATCCGGTAGCAATCGGACACGTGTCGTAGCCGGCCCCGCGCGAGGGCGTACCGGGTGGGTAACGGAAGCCCCGGGCAACCCGAAGTCCCTTGACGCCGTCCTTGTCCATCGGCGTGACTTCCTTGGTGCACGCGCGCGTGCACCACTTTGTTGAAACGGGGACCGTTCGACCGATGAGACCCGAGACCGTACGACCGAAGAAACGGCACGACCGATGAACCGGAGGGGGCCGGAATGAGACTGCTCCTCGTCGAGGACGACAACCATGTCGCCGCCGCCCTGTCCGCGGTGCTGGCGCGGCACGGCTTCGAGGTCACCCATGCCCGCAGCGGCGAGGAGGCCCTCCAGGCCCTGGTGCCGGAGAGCGACGGCTTCGGCGTCGTCCTGCTCGACCTCGGGCTGCCCGACCAGGACGGCTACGAGGTCTGCGGCAAGATCCGCAAGCGCACCGCCACGCCGGTGATCATGGTCACCGCGCGCGCGGACGTCCGCTCCCGCATCCACGGCCTCAATCTCGGCGCCGACGACTACGTGGTGAAGCCGTACGACACCGGGGAACTGCTCGCCCGGATCCACGCCGTCAGCAGGCGCAGCGCCCATGACGACGCCTCCACGCCCGGCGAGGACCTCGTGCTCCTGGGATCCGTACGCATCGAACTCCCCAACCGCCAGGTCACCGTGGGCGGTTCGGTGGTCCAGCTGACCCGCAAGGAGTTCGACCTGCTCGCGCTGCTGGCCCAGCGTCCCGGGGTGGTCTTCCGCCGGGAGCAGATCATCAGCGAGGTCTGGCGCACCAGTTGGGAAGGAACCGGCCGCACGCTCGAAGTGCACGTGGCGTCTCTGCGCTCCAAGCTGCGCATGCCGGCGCTGATCGAGACCGTACGCGGCGTCGGGTACCGGCTCGTCGCCCCGGCCGCGTAGCGGGCCCCGGTGCGCACCCGCCTCCTCCCGCTGCTCATCGTCCTGATGGCGGCCGTGCTGCTCGCGCTCGGCGTCCCGCTCGCGGTGAGCTTCGCGGCGGCGGAGCAGCAGCGCGTGGTCGTCGACCGCATCGACGACACCGCGCGCTTCGCGGCCCTCGCCCAGTACGTCACCGACTCCCCGAGCCGCTCCCGCGCGGGCTTCCCGGACGAGCGCGGCGAGACCCTGCGCACCGAACTCGGCCGCTACTACGAGGTGTACGGCATCCGGGCCGGCGTCTTCTACCGCGACGACGAACCGATGGCGAACGCGCCGGAGAACTGGTTCCTGCCCAAGGCCGGCGCGGCCCGCGACGCCTTCAACGAGGCACTCGTCAGCCGCCGCAGCCACGACCCCGAACAGGTCTGGCCCTGGCAGGAGCGCCGCCTCGTCGTCGCCTCCCCGGTCATCAGGGACGGCGACGTCATCGGCGTCATCGTCACCGACTCGCCCACCGGGCAGATGCGTTCCAAGATCCTGCACGGCTGGCTGATCATCGGCGCGGGCGAGATCGCCGCCATGCTGCTGGCGCTCGGTGCCGCGCTGCGCCTCACCGGCTGGGTGCTCAGGCCCGTACGCGTTCTGGACGCCACCACGCACGACATCGCGACGGGCCGCCTCAAGTCCCGGGTCGCACCCGCCGGCGGGCCGCCCGAACTCCGGCGTCTGGCGCGGTCGTTCAACGAGATGGCGGACAACGTCGAGAGCGTGCTGGAACAGCAGCGGGCCTTCGTGGCCGACGCCTCGCACCAACTGCGCAACCCGCTCTCGGCGCTGCTGCTGCGCATCGAGCTGCTGGCCCTCGAACTCCCTGAGGGCAACGAGGAGATCGCCTCGGTCCGCACCGAGGGCAAGCGCCTCACCCAGGTGCTCGACGACCTGCTCGACCTCGCGCTCGCCGAGCACGCCGAGGCCGATGTGCGCCTGACCGACATCGGCGCGCTGGCCGCCGAGCGGGTGGCGTCCTGGCAGCCGGTCGCCGACAGCAGGGGCGTACGGCTGACGGGCGACTGCCCCGCCACGACCGCGTGGGCCGACCCCATCACCCTGTCCAGCGCCCTCGACGCGGTGATCGACAACGCGGTCAAGTTCACGCCCGAAGGGGAGGGTGTCCAGGTGACGGTCGCCTCGAACGGGGCGTCCTCGACCGTCGTGGTCACCGACGGAGGCCCCGGCCTGGGCGACGAGGACCTGGCCCGCATCGGCGACCGCTTCTGGCGCAGCACCGCGCACCAGAACGTCAAGGGCTCGGGCCTCGGCCTGTCCATCTCCCGGGCCCTGCTCGCCGCGGGCGGCGGCTCCATCGCGTACGACCACCACGAGCCGCACGGGCTGCGGGTGACGGTGACGGTGCCCAGGTCGGAGCCCGTCACCTGAGAGCGACCGGTGCCGGGCCGGCGTCACGGCCGGACACGACCTAGGGCTTGATCGACCGGTAGTAGCGGCGCGCGCCCTCGTGCAGGGGCAGCGGGTCCGTGTAGATCGCCGTGCGCAGGTCCACCAGCTGGGCCGCGTGCACCACGGCGCCGATGCGGTCGCGGCTCGCGATCACCGTGCGGGTGAGCTCCTCGGTGAGGTTCGCGTCGGCGTCCTCGCGGGTGATCAGGAAGTTGGCCACGGCCAGCGTCGGTACGGCGGAGCCGCGCTGCGCCTCGGGATAGGCGTCGGCGGGCATCACGGCGGACCGGTAGTAGCGGGAGGCGCCGCCCTGCTCGTGCAGTTTCTCGACCAGGTCGCTGCCGATGGGGACCAGCCGGATGTCGTAGGCCTTGGAGAGCTTCTGGACGGCGTTGGTCGGCAGACCGCCCGACCAGAAGAAGGCGTCGATCTTGTGCTGTTCGAGCAGGTGGGGCATGGTCGCGATGCCGTCGTCGGAGGACTTGATGTCCGTGGCGGGATCCAGCCCCGCCGCCTCCAGCACATGGTTCGCGATCAGCCGCACCCCGGAACCGCTCGGTCCGACGGCGACCTTTCTGCCCTTCAGGTCCTCCACGGACTGGATCGGCGAGGAGCGCGCCACGACCAGGTGCACATAGTCGTCGTAGAGCCGGGAGCAGCCGCGCAGCCGCTTGGCTCCCGGCTTGCCCTGGAGGACGTACGTCTCCACGGCGTCGGCCGCCGCGATGGTGAAGTCGGCCTTGCCGGTGGCCACGCGGCCGACGTTCTCCTGCGATCCGTCGCTGTTCAGCAGCTGCACGTTCAGATGGGGCATGTCCTTGGCGATGGCGCCCTGAAGGAGCTTGCCGTACATCTGGTAGACCCCCGTCGGGGTGCCCGTGCTGAAGGTGATCGTCCCGCTCGGGGACTCCTTGCCCAGGGGCAGCAGCCACCACAGCAGCAGCCCGACGACCGCGAGGACGGCCGCGGAGCCCAACAGCGCGGGTCGACGGCCGATGCGGGGGAGTGCGGGGAACATGCGCGCGATCCTGCCAGCCCGGGCCCGGTCCTGGCCAGGGCGGGGCCCGGAGGCGGGCTCCGTTCCGGCCGGGGCGGGCCTGCGCTTCCGGTGGATGGGTAGGCTCGCCGAATGCAGTCGTCCTCGCCGTCCCAGGTCCCGCCTCCCCTCGCCCCGGCGTCCGCCCCGGTGTCCTCCCCCGCTTCTCTGGTCCGGCAGTTCCATCTCGCGTTCGGACTCGACGTGCGCGGCACCCCGACCGAGGTCTCCCCGCGGCTCGCCGCACACCGTGGCGAACTCCTGGCGGAGGAGGCGGCCGAGGTCGCCGAGGTCGCGGTCGGCGGCCCGCTCGACCGGCTCGCGCACGAACTCGCCGACGTCGTGTACGTGGCGTACGGCACGGCCCTCGTCCACGGGATCGACCTCGACGCGGTCATCGCGGAGATCCACCGGGCCAACATGACCAAGCTCGGCCCCGACGGGCACGTCGTCCGCAGGGTCGACGGCAAGGTCCTCAAGGGCGAGCACTACCGGGCACCGGACGTGTCCGAGGTACTGCGACGGCAGGGGTGGAGCGCGCCGGACGCGTAGCACCGGGTGGGCGCGTAAAGGAGGCCCTGCGGGGGAGGCCCCGCCTGTCCCCGCAGCGGGAGGCCGAACGTCCGCCGTCGCCCCACGGCACCAGCGACGACCAGGAGAGCGCATGAACGAGCCGAACGAACCGGCCGAACTCGATCTCCCCGTCGAGGGCGGCGCCCTGCGTGTCCTGAGGTTCGGCGGGGGACCGCGGATCGCCCTCGCCGCACACGGCATCACCGGATCCGGGATGTCCTTCCGCGCCCTGGCCCGTGGGCTCCCCGACGAGTGGAGCCTGTTCGCGCCCGACCTGCGCGGCCGTGGCGGAAGCGCGGCCACCCCGGGACCGTACGGCCTCGACCGGCACGCCCTGGACCTGTGCCGTCTTGCCCGGGACCTGGGCGACGGCAGCCCGGTCGCCCTGACCGGCCACTCGATGGGCGCGTACGCCGCACTGCTCGCGGCCGTGCGCCGGCCCGCGCTGTTCGACCGGCTGCTGCTCGTCGACGGCGGTCTGCCGCTGCCCGTCCCGCCCGGCGCGGACCCGGACGCCGTCCTGGACGCCACGCTCGGACCTGCGCTGGCCCGCCTCGGCAGGACGTACGGGACCGACGCCGCCTACGTCGACTTCTTCCGCGCGCACCCGGCCCTCGGACCGCACTGGAACGCCGACATCGAGGCGTACGTGCGCTACGACGTGACAGGACCCCTGGGCGCCCGACGGTCGAAGGTGCGGGAGGAGGCCGTGCGACACGACGGACGGGATCTGCTGACCTCCGACGGGCTGTTCGCCGCCCGCCTCACGGAACTGCGCGTCCCGGCCCTGCTGCTGCGCGCGCCGCTCGGACTGCTCGGCCAGGAGCCGCCGATGCTGCCGGCGTCCGTCGTCCGGCGGTGGACCGACGGGCCCACGGGCCTTCCGGCCGAGCTGATCGAGGGCTCCAACCACTACACGATCCTGCTCGGGACCGCCGCGGCGACCGTCGCGGAGCGCTTCGTCGGACTGGGTGGATGATCACGGTCGCCCGCGCCCGGGGGTGAGCCGGCCGGTCGGGCTCCTCGGCCGAGCCGCCCGCACCGCGCCGCGGACACGGACGGGCCCCCGCCGCTCCTTCCCGGAGCGACGGGGGCCCTGTCGGTGGTGGATCAGTGCAGTGCGCCGATCTCGGTCGCCGAGAGGGTCCGCGGATAGACGTGGACGTCGGCCACGGAGCCGGGGAAGGCCAGGTACGGGGTCGTGGCGGAGGCGCTGTTGACGCAGCCGCCGATGGTCAGGGGCATGGAGGAGTCGTACTGGGGGCTGATGTTGGTGGCGGTCCCCATCAGGGTCCCGTTCTGGTAGAGGGCCATCGAGCCGGAGCCGGAGACACCGGCGACCGGTGCCCGGTAGGCGGCCACGAGATGGGTCCAGGTGCCGACGGGGGCCGAATCGGGGGCCCCCTCCGCGGTCGGGAAGTCGGAGTTCTCGTCGTTGGTGGTGGTGGTCTGGAACATCCAGGCCTTGCTGGGTTTGTCGTAGGAGAGGTAGAAGGCCTGGTGCTGGGTGGTTCCCTGGCAGACGGCCGTGGTGCCGAGCGCCGAGTTGATCTTCACCCAGGTCGAGACGGTGTAGTCCCCGAGGGTGTTCACCGCGCTCTGCTTGCTCTTGAGGAAGCCGGTGCTCCCGTCGAAGGCGACGCTCCCGGTCGTCCCGCTCGGCGCGTCGGTGCCGTAGGTGGCGCCGCCGGAGGCGGTGAGCGGATTGAGGCCGGAGGTGTCGGCGCCGCTGGCGGCGAGCTTCCACTCGTCCTCGGGCATGCCGCTCTCCCAGCCCGTGGGCACGATCACGCTGCCCGGACCGGCCTCGTCGGCCGTCATGGCGTACGGGTAGACCTGCACGCCCGAGACGGAGCCGGGGAAGGCGTTGTACGGGGTGGCGTCGTCGGGGCTGTTGACGCAGCCGCCGATGGTCAGGGGCATGGAGGAGTCGTACTGGGGGCTGAGGTTGGAGGCGGTCCCCATCAGGGTGCCGTTCTGGTAGATCGCCATGACGCCGGTGTCCGCGTCACCGTCCACGGGAGCGGTGTAGGTGACCAGGAGGTGGGTCCAGGTGCCCAGCGCGCCGGTGTTGGCGTCTCCTTCCGCGGTGGGGAAGGAGGAGTTCTCGTCGTTGGTGGTGGTGGTCTGGAACATCCAGCCCTTGTTGTCCCGGTCGTAGCCGAGATAGAACGCCTGGTGCTGGCTGGTCCCCTCGCAGATGGCGGTCGCCGGGTTGTCGGCCGAGTCGAGCTTCACCCACGCGGAGATCGAGTAGTCGGCGAGTGTGTTGACGGCCGTGTGGTCGCTCTCCAGGAATCCGGTGCTGCCGTCGAAGCGGGTGGCACCGGCGGGGGCGTTGACCGCGTCCGGGCTCGTCGCGCCGAAGGTCGCGCCGCCGACCGGGGCGAACGGGTTGTCCCCGCGGGCGTCGGTGCCGTCGGAGGCCAGGTCCCACTCGTTGTCCGGGGTGTCGCCGCCGGTGGCGAGCGGGACGACGAGGTTCGGCGCGATGCCGACGACCTGGGTGTTGGTGTCGTTGAGGTACCGGCCGGCGAGGTCGGTGTAGTAGGCGTCGGAAGGGTTGCCGGACGTGAGGTCGGCCGACTTCACGGTCGACGAGGTGGCCGTGCCGTCCGTGGAGACCGCGGCGGCGAGGTCGATGATCTGGGTCGGGTAGTTGTTGAGCAGGTCGGTGTTCACCTGTTCACGCGCCGCCTCCTGGGCCGCCGTGCCCGGGTGGGCGGCGGTGAACGGCGGGATGGTGGTGAGGTAGACGGTGATGTTGGAGTTCTGTGTGACGGGCTGCCCGTTGATGTAGGTCTGTCCGTCGTCGGTGTAGTACGAATTCAGCTGGCTGTTGAGCGAGGCCAGCCCGTTCTCGACCTTGGTGGCGCAAGTGTTGGCGTCGCCGGTGCAGTTGAGCAGGTCGGTGGCACCGGTCGAGACGAGGACGGTGCGCACGTTGCCCTGGGCCAGCACATTGCGGTCCAGCGGGTTCAGCGCGTTCGTCGGGGTGTCGCTGTTGGTGGTCTGCGGCAGCAGGTTGTTGGTCAGGCTGCCGCTGTTGGTGCCGGCGTTCAGCACGCCGTAGTCCACCGTGCTGTCGCCGTTGGGGTCGTCGGCCATGGCGCCGGTGATGGCGTCGCTGAGGTGGTGCCGGCCGTCGCCGCTCGCGGTGTCGCCGTTGACGCTCTGGTCGCCGTAGAGGACCAGCGAGCCGGTGGGCGCGGTGGCGGGCGTGGTGACGTCGATGCCGGCCAGGTAGGGCAGACCGGTGTACGTGGTCTGCGTGTACTTGGTGGCGGCGGTGTCACCGGTGCGGTTGGCCGCGTCGCTGACCCATACCGGGGTCTGCGCCGCCGCGTGGCCCGCCATGGCCGTCACCGAGCCGTGCACCTGAACGCTGACCAGCACGGTCGACTGCTGCGGGACCGCCAGGGTCACCGGGTCGCTGACGACGTCGCCACCCGCGGGGACGGTGACGGAGGCCGCGCCGTTGAAGGTCAGCGGCTTCGGCGCCGAGGCCGCCGTGGCGCCGCCCGTGGTGCCGTCCTGCGGAGCCACGGAGGCCGCGTCGAAGGTCACGGGCGCGGTGCCCATCGCGTTGGACAGGTGGACGCGGACCCCGTTGCCGTCGTCGGTGCCGATGCTGACGTGCGCCGGCATACGGAGGGTCTGCCCGTTGACGGTGGCGGTGGTGCCGCCGGACTGCTGCACCTTGGCGGTGTCCTGGACCGAGGACCAGGTGCCCACCCAGTGCTGGGCGCTCGTTCCGCTCCCGGTGGCGGTCAGCGGGCGCACACCCATGCCGAGGATGTGCAGAGTGGGCTGGCCGGCCTGGACGCCGTTGGTGAACAGGGGCAGGGAGATGCTGCTGATGACCGAGCCGGGGCAGGCCAGCGGGACGCTGATCGCGTAGATCTTGGGACCGGGGCTGGGGCTGGTCTGGGTGTTGTTGCTGTGGTTCTGGTGGACCAGGGTCACCGACGCGGCGGAGGCGGGGCCGCTGAGCCAGTCGGGCACCGTGTCGAGCTGGTAGGGCTGCTCGGCTGGATCGCCGTTGGGGTCGAGGCAGTTGTTCTTGGCGTAGGTGATGGTGCCGGTGGTGCCCTTGGCCGCGCCACCGGTGGCGAAGCCGAGGAGGACCAGCGCGTCACCGGTGTTCACCACACCGGTGCCGGGCACGGTGACGGTCTGGCCGGAGGCCAGCATGTTGTCGTAGGTGCCGGTGCCGAACTTGGGCAGGGTGACGGTCGCACCGTCGACGGTCACCGTCTTGCCGCTCTGCCAGCCCGAAGTGCTGGTCAAGTCAGCGGAGTTGATGCTGTTGCCCGAGCCGTCGGCGTCGGCCGCGCTGGTCGTGGTGGTGAAGGTGCTGGTGGCGGTGTTGTTCAGGCAGCTGCTCGTGGCGTTGATCGTGCAGGTCAGTGCCGGCGCGAGCCGCAGGACGTCGACGCCCGCCTGATATCCCGCCGAGCCGGGGTTCTTGCCGGTCAGCGTCAGGGTCAGGGTGTGGACGCCCTGCTTGAGGTTGAGCAGCTGACCGCTCGCGTCCTTGGGGATCCCCAGATTGACGAACTGGGTGGTGACGTACGAGTTGTAGGCGTCGTACCCGCTGAGCAGCGTGGCCTGGGTGGGCTTGCCGTCGTCCAGGACGAGGCGGTAGATGCCGTAGTCCTTGGCCTTGGTCAGGTTGACGCCGAAGCTCCAGGGACCGTCCTTCGGAATGTCGAAGCCGAGCGTGGCGCTGTCGCCGCTGACCACCTTCGACGTGGTGCTCTTGTTCGCGAGAAACGCCTGGAAGCCGTCGGCGAACTCGTAGCCGCTGCCCGCGGCCTGGGTGATCAGCTGACCGCCCTTGCTGGTGGTCGTCGCCTTGGGTACGACCGTCGTCGTGCCGTCGGCGTTGGTCGCCGTCCAGCCGCCGACCATCTTGTCGCCGTAGGCGTACGTCGGGGTGCCGGCACCCGCGTAGAAGGCGTAGGACGTCTGGGTGATGGAGGTCGATCCGGCCTGGTCCACGGCCTTGGCGTACAGGGTGTGCGGCCCCGCCGTGCCGGGTGCGAAGGCGGGTGAGGCGCTGCCGTTGACGACCGAGGTGCCGGTGCCGGGACCGTTGTCCGAGGTGGCGTAGTAGGCCTTGCCCGGCGCGATCTTCGTGGTCGTGGTCCAGTGGGTGACGCTGCTGCTGTAGACCGTGTTGCCGAGCGTGGCGTCCAGCGAGAACAGGTACCCGGTGATGTTGTTGGTGTGGTTGTTGCTGACCGTGAAGGTGCCCTTGTCGCCGAAGGCGGAACCGATCTGCTTGGCCGGGAACTGACTCGACGTCACCGTCGGGGCCGGCGGCGCGCTGGTGTCGACGGTGAAGCTCTGCGTCTTGGTCCAGATGCCCGAGCCGGTGCCGGCCCAGTACCCTGCCGCGTTCTGCGCGGTGGCCTTCCAGGTGTAGGCGCCGTCCGGCAGGCTCGGGGCGGTCCAGTCACTGCCGTTGGTGTTGTACCGGGCGCGCTTCTTCGAGTCCGTACTGGGTCCGAAGCCCTGGTGGATCAGGGTGCCCGAGGAGTTGTAGAGGTTGTACTCCACGCGCACCAGTTCGCTGCCGCCGGCCAGGTCGGGGTCGACCGCGCGCGCGGAGAGCGTCGGCGTGTGGGTGGTGGTCATCGTCTTGCCCATGCTCACGATGGACGGCTTGATGGCAGGGGTGCCGGTGCCGTTCTTGAGCTTCGGGCGGTAGCTGTAGGTGACCGACATGGTCGCGCCGCCGCCGTAGGCGAGCTGCTTCCACTGGTGGGGGTCGTTCATGTCGGGCGACTGGACCATCAGCGTCATGCTCTTCCAGCCGCCGGCCGCCGCGCTCACCGCGCGGGAGGTGACGTCGAACTCCAGGGACGGCGGGCTGACCCAGGAGTTGGCGCCGTCCGTGACGGGACAGGTGCCGGCCTCGTGGCTCTTGGGGTTGGTGCCGAGCGATCCGGTGCGGCCACCGGGCTCGTGACCCCAGTACAGGGAGGAGGAACTCCAGCCGGCGGGGCGCTCGGTTCCGTACACGGCGGCCGGGGTGTCGTCGCAGGAGGCGGCGGAGAGTTCCTTCACGTACAGCGAGGCGTGGCTGACCACGGCGCCCTTGATGCCGCTCGTGTTGATCTGGTAGTACGTGCGGGCCCGTTCACCGTTGCCGGGGTTGTCGTTGTCCCACCCCTCGCGGGCGTTGGTGGCACCCGAGGTGGAGGTCGAGTTGTAGACGTTCCAGCCGTTGTCGGAGATACGGGCCCAGTCGAGCTGGGAGGGCCTGCCGCTCCACTCGGGGTCCACGTAGACCGGATACGCGGTGGTCCTGGCGGTCAGCAACCCCTTGTCCAGGCCCAGCAGTTGCCTGCCCGGCTTCAGGGTGACCCGGACCCGCGAGCGGTGCCGGCCGACCTTGGCCGCCGCCTTGTGCTCGGCTCCGGCCGAGGAGGCGGACGAGACGCGGGCCACGGCCTTGCCTGCGGACTGCTTGCCCGCGCTGTCCCACATCAGCGCGGTGTCGCTGTGGAACACGGTCCGGCCGGTCCGCCTGTCCGTGGCCCGTGCGCCGCCGTCGCGCGTGGGCGCCAGCTTCAGGCCCGCCGACGTGGTGTTCAGGGCGAGGGCCTTCAGACGCGGATCGGCGGCGGCCTTGGGGGACTTGATGACGAGGATCGAGGAGTAGCCGGAGGCGTCCGCGGTCAGCTGGAGATCGACCTGCGGCAGCACGTCGGGGTAGGTCGCGGTGTCACCGGATATGACGGGCCTGGGCAGCGTGCCGGGCCAGGAGAAGCCCAGTCTGTCGCCGCCGTCGCGCAGGGTGACCAGCGCGCCGGAGCCGCCGCCGGAGAAGGTGACGTCGGTGACGGTGGCCCTGGGCGCCCAGGTGCCGTCCGCCCGCCGCACCAGCTTGGTGTCGATGGGCACCCACTTGCCGTGCTGCCGGGTGCGCTGCGGCATGGAGGAGTCGGTGCGGGTGAAGGTGCCGTTCGGGTTGGCCACCACCATGGTGCCGGAGTCGGTCAGCTGGTCCACGGTCACCGGCTTGCCGGTCGCCTTCGCCCGTGCGGACGCCGACTCGGTCGCGTTGAACCGCCTGGCCGAGGGGTGCGGGTGGCTGCCGTGGTGGGACGCCGGATGAGGTGAGCCGGCGGGTGCGGCATGGGCCGGCACCGTCGCCGAGAGGGAGGCCGCGGCCAGGGCCGCGACGACGCCTGCCGCGACAGGTCTGGCCGCTAAACGTCTGGATGTGCGCATGGGTGTGCGAAAGGCGGACATGCAGTTCGGGATCCTTCGCTGGTCTCGTGCGGTTCCCCCCGTGGGTCCGCGCCGATGTGCATTCTGAGGTCCCGGATCAAGAAGGGTCTATCGCCAATTGACCATCCAGAGAACAAAGTTGGTCCGTTTTTGCTCCATCAGCACCAACTTGGGTCTCAAGTGCTCATGATCCTTGGGGGTTTCACGGGAGAACCTTTACCTGTGAAGCCCCTGTGGGTCCCGGCGTGAGGATCACCGGGGAGATGATCTTCGGCTGTCCTCCTTCGGCGGATCGGCTCGACGCGGGCATGGACCCGGAGGGCCACTCGGGCGCCCGGTCCGGGCAGGAGATCTTCGAGAGGTTCTTCCCCGGGCCGCGGCGGACGGCGCCCGACGAGGCGCTCGGCATTCTCGGAGCCCGGGCGCCGCGACTGATCCACGAGGGGCTGCGGGAGGGCCGTCCGGCCCGATCGCGAGCGCGGGGCCGGGGCCCTCCGGGGAGCGCCTACCCTTGAGGCATGACCATCAGCAGCGACCGGAGCCCCGCAGTGGACGTAGCAGCACCCAAGACCTACGAAGTCCGTACCTACGGGTGCCAGATGAATGTCCACGACTCGGAGCGATTGTCCGGGCTGCTCGAAGACGCCGGTTACGTGCGGGCCCCCGAGGGTGTGGACGGGGACGCCGACGTCGTCGTCTTCAACACCTGCGCCGTACGCGAGAACGCCGACAACAAGCTCTACGGCAACCTCGGCCGCCTCGCCCCGATGAAGACGAAACGTCCCGGCATGCAGATCGCCGTCGGCGGCTGCCTCGCCCAGAAGGACCGCGACACCATCGTGAAGCGGGCACCCTGGGTGGACGTCGTCTTCGGAACGCACAACATCGGCAAGCTGCCGGTCCTCCTGGAGCGCGCCCGCGTCCAGGAGGAGGCGCAGATCGAGATCGCCGAGTCCCTGGAGGCCTTCCCCTCCACGCTCCCGACCCGCCGCGAGAGCGCGTACGCGGCCTGGGTGTCGATCTCCGTCGGCTGCAACAACACCTGCACCTTCTGCATCGTCCCCGCGCTGCGCGGCAAGGAGAAGGACCGCAGGACCGGCGACATCCTGGCCGAGATCGAGGCACTGGTCGCCGAGGGCGTCTCCGAGATCACCCTCCTCGGCCAGAACGTCAACGCGTACGGCAGCGACATCGGCGACCGCGAGGCCTTCAGCAAGCTGCTGCGCGCCTGCGGGAAGATCGAGGGACTGGAGCGCGTGCGCTTCACCTCGCCGCACCCGCGCGACTTCACCGACGACGTGATCGCCGCCATGGCCGAGACGCCGAACGTGATGCCGCAGCTGCACATGCCGATGCAGTCCGGGTCGGACACCGTCCTGAAGGCCATGCGCCGCTCGTACCGCCAGGAGCGCTTCCTCGGGATCATCGAGAAGGTCAGGGCCGCCATCCCGCACGCGGCGATCACCACCGACATCATCGTGGGCTTCCCCGGCGAGACCGAGGAGGACTTCGAGCAGACGCTCCACGCGGTCCGTGAGGCCCGCTTCTCGGCCGCCTTCACGTTCCAGTACTCCAAGCGCCCCGGCACCCCGGCGGCCACCATGGAGGGGCAGATCCCCAAGGAGGTCGTCCAGGCGCGCTACGAGCGTCTCGTGGCCCTCCAGGAGGAGATCTCCTGGGACGAGAACAAGAAGCAGGTCGGCCGTGTCCTGGAGCTGATGGTCGCCGAGGGCGAGGGCCGCAAGGACGGCGCCACCCACCGGCTGTCGGGCCGCGCCCAGGACAACCGGCTGGTCCACTTCACCAAGCCGGACGAAGAGGTCCGCCCCGGTGACGTGGTCACCGTCGAGATCACCTACGCCGCCCCGCACCACCTGCTCGCCGAAGGCGCCGTCCTTGACGTGCGCCGCACGCGCGCCGGGGACGCCTGGGAGAAGCGCAACGCCGCCGAGGCCGCCAAGCCCGTCGGCGTCATGCTGGGCCTGCCGAAGATCGGCGCCCCGGAGCCCCTTCCGGCCGCCACGGGCAGCGGCTGCGGGTGCGACTGAGCGAGCGACGGCGACGGCGGTGACCGGCGGGGCCGTAGCTGACGGCGGCCGGGGCCGCCCGCGCTGACCGTGGCCGAGGCTGCGGCTGCGTCCTGTGGTGGTGACCGATCGGGGTCCGACGGCGACGTACGACACCGGGGCGGACCCCGGCGCACCGGCGGTGTACGGGACGGGGGCGGGACCCTGGCGGTCCGGCGATGTACGGAACCGGGGCGGACCCCGGCGGTCCGGTGGTGTACGGCACGGGGGCGGGACCCTGGCGGTCCGGCGGTGTACGGAACCGGGGTGGACCCCGGCGGTCCGGCGGTGTACGGAACCGGGGCGGGCCCCGGCGGACCGGCGGTGTACAGAACCGGGGCGGGCCCCAGCGGACCGGCTGCGTATGGAACCGGGGCGGACCCCGGCGCACCGGCGGTGAAGCTGGGCGGGGCCCCGGCGGACCGGCGGCGTACGGCGTTACGCTGCGGATCATGCTTGTAGCCGCCGCAGTCTGCCCCTGCCCTCCGCTGCTCGTCCCCGAGGTCGCCGCCGGCGCGGCGCCCGAGCTGGACGCCGTCCGCGCCGCCTGCACGGACGCGCTCGGCGTCCTCGCCGCGTCCCGTCCCGACCTGCTGGTGGTCGTCGGCCCCGCCGGGGAGAGCGGGCGCGGACGCCATCCGCAGGGCACACGCGGCTCCTTCGGGGGCTTCGGGGTCGACCTCACGGTGCGCCTCGGCCGCCCGGACGCGGACGGCGTGGGCGACTCCGGCACGGGCGCCGGGCACTCCGGCCCGGACGGCACGGGCCACGCGTCCTCCGGACGTGAACTGCCGTCCTCCCTCGCCGTGGCCGCCTGGCTGCTGGAGCGCACCGGCTGGTCCGACGCCCCGGTGGAGGGGCTGGGGGTGGGGGAACCCCTGGAGACCGAGCGGTGCGTCGAGACCGGGGAGCGGATCGGCGCGCGGGCCGGGCGGGTGGCCCTGCTGGTGATGGGGGACGCCAGCGCGTGCAGGACCCTCAAGGCCCCCGGCTATCTCGACGAGCGCGCCGAGGCCTTCGACGCGGAGGTCGCGCGGGCGCTCGCGGCGGCCGACGTCGCGGCCCTCAAGGCGCTGGACGCCTCCCTGGCGTACGAACTGAAGGCCGCGGGTCGTGCCCCCTGGCAGATCCTCGCGGGCGCGGCCGCGGGCGCGGGACTCGGCGGCGACCTGCTCCACGACGACGCGCCCTACGGGGTGGGATACCTCGTGGCGGCCTGGTCCTAGGAGCGGGAAGCGGCGGCCCCGACGACGGAGGATCCCTCGGGGCCGGTGCGCGCGCCGGTCAGGACGCCCGGGGCGGGGTCGGCGCGTCCGGCGGGCTCGTGTCCGTGCCGTCGTCCTTGTGAGCGAGGCGGTCCACGGCGTCCTTCGCCTTGCCCGTGCCCGTGTGGATCTTGTCGCTGTACTTGTGCTTGGTCTTCTCGTCGACCACCTTGGCGGCCTTGTCGAGCCCGTCGGCGACCTTGTGCCCGTGCTGCTGCGCGAGCCCGGAGACCTTGCCCTTCGCGGGCTCCAGCTTGGCTTTCAGATTGTCCATCAGACCCATGGTTCGCCTTCCCTCGCGCGGCAGTTACGTGGGGGAGCCCTTGTCGGCCTCGGTGTCGGCGGCCTCCGGCCTCCGGAGAAGCCGTTCAAAAACGCCCATATCAGGTCCATACGTTACTCGTGAGGGCGAACATCCGCGTCGCCCGGTGCGGGCCGCCGTCGCGTGAGGCGGGGCATCGCCCGGCTCGTTGGAGGAGAGGCCCCCGGGTTTGCGAGACTGGGGCGGTGAGCAGCGCACCCCCCGCACCCCGGGTCATCGCCGTCGTCGGACCGACCGCGGCAGGAAAGTCCGATCTGGGCGTCTTCCTCGCCAGGCATCTCGGCGGCGAGGTCGTCAACGCCGACTCGATGCAGCTCTACCGCGGGATGGACATCGGCACCGCCAAGCTGACGCCCGCCGAGCGCGGCGGCGTCCCGCACCACCTCCTGGACGTCTGGGACGTGACGGTCACCGCCAGCGTCGCCGAGTACCAGCGGCTGGCCCGCGCCCGGATCGACGCGCTGCTCGCCGAGGGCCGCTGGCCCGTCCTGGTGGGCGGCTCAGGACTGTACGTCCGCGGAGCCGTCGACAAGATGGAGTTCCCCGGCACCGACCCGGCCGTGCGTGCCCGGCTGGAGGAGGAGCTGGCCCTGCGCGGCCCGGGGGCCCTGCACGCGCGGCTCGCGATGAACGACCCCGGCGCCGCCGAGGCGATCCTGCCCAGCAACGGCCGCCGCATCGTCCGCGCCCTGGAAGTCATCGAGATCACCGGCAAGCCCTTCACCGCCAACCTGCCGGGACACGACTCCGTGTACGACACCCTTCAGATCGGCGTCGACGTGGCCCGCCCCGAACTGGACGAGCGCATCGCCCGCCGGGTGGACCGGATGTGGGAGGCCGGGCTCGTGGACGAAGTCCGCGCGCTGGAGGCGCGGGGACTGCGCGCCGGGCGCACGGCGTCCCGCGCGCTCGGATACCAGCAGGTGCTCGCGGCGCTCTCCGGGGAGTGCACCGAGGACGACGCCCGCGCCGAGACCGTACGCGCCACCAAGCGCTTCGCGCGCCGTCAGGATTCATGGTTCCGGCGCGACCCCAGGGTGCATTGGCTCAGTGGGGCTGCGACGGATCTCACGGAACTTCAGGAACTCGCACTGGCGTTGGTCGAACGACCGGTCACAGCCTGATCACGTCATGGCATCGGGACGCTCCGGCCGTCATCCGGGCCTCCGGTGCCGTGCCATCATCGAGCTTCGATCGACCAGTGAAGTCCGAGTTGGGAGGGCGCGTGGCGATGGAGGCCGGCCCTCGCGACACCGCACGAGGCGCTGAATACGGTGCTGATCGGGACGGAGTTCGTCTGAGCATCGATCCGGACGCCGACCCCGGCGTCGAGCCGGAGCTGGGCGGAGAGCGACTGAGCTCCGACGGCCCCGAGGACACCCCCGACGGGGTGATCGCCGACGGCCCCGGCCCCGGCGAGATGTCCCCGGAGGTCGAGGTCGAGCTGCGCCCGCAGCGTCTGCTGCGCATCTGGCAGCTCGCGCCGATCGTGGCGCTGGCCGCGACGGGCTCCCTGATGTTCGCCTTCCCGCTCGCCTTCGAGTTCGGTGACGGCGGTGCCGTGGTCGCCATGCTCGGACTGCTGATCTGCCTGTGCGCCGCCGGCTGGGGCCTGATGGCCGCCCGCCGCGTCGGGTACGCGCTGCCCGGCCTCCCGCCGCGCGGCTCAGGCCGACGCGCCGACTGGCGGGTGGTGCTCGCGTACGTCGTGGTCGTCGCCGCGGTGGCCGTGCTCGCCGTCGGACGCGTGGCCCGGCTGCGCTGAGCCCGGCCCGCTCCTTCCCCCGGGGCCACTCCTGCTCCCAGGCGCGCTCCCGTCCCCGGGGCCGCGCAGCGCTCCGGGTCCGCTCGTCCCCTCCGGGTCCGCGCCTTGTCCACGGCGCGTTCCTCCCCACCCGTGCCGTTCGGACGTCCGCCGCGACCCCGTACGATCGAGGAATGAGCACGCGGATCGCCTTCCTCAAGGGGCACGGGACCGAGAACGACTTCGTGATCATCCCGGACCCGGAGAACGTCATCGACCTCCCTCCCGCCGCCGTCGCCGCGCTGTGCGACCGCCGCGCGGGCATCGGCGGCGACGGTCTGCTGCACGTCGTGCGGTCCGCCGAGCACCCCGAGGCCAAGGAGATGGCGGCCGAGGCGGAGTGGTTCATGGACTACCGCAACGGCGACGGCTCGGTCGCCGAGATGTGCGGCAACGGAGTGCGTGTGTTCGCCCACTACCTCCACCGCGCCGGGCTCGTGGCCGAAGGCGACATCGCGGTCGCCACGCGCGGGGGCGTGAAGCCCGTGCACATCGCCAAGCACGGCGACGTCACCGTCGGCATGGGCAAGGCGCTCCTCCCCGAGGGAGAGGTCACCGTGAGCGTCGGCGAGCGCAGCTGGCCCGCACGCAACGTGAACATGGGCAACCCGCACGCGGTCGCCTTCGTGGACGACCTCGCGCACGCCGGTGACCTGTACGCGCCGCCGCCGTTCTCCCCGGCCTCCGCCTATCCGGACGGGGTCAACGTCGAGTTCGTCGTCGACCGTGGGCCGGGCCATGTCGCCCTGCGGGTCCACGAGCGCGGTTCCGGCGAGACCCGCTCCTGCGGCACGGGGGCGTGTGCCGTGGCCGTCGCCACCGCCCGCCGCGACGACGCCGACCCCGCGGTGACCGGCACCCCGGTGACGTACACCGTCGACGTGCCCGGCGGACGCCTCGTCATCACCGAGCGCCCGGACGGCGAGATCGAGATGACGGGCCCGGCGGTGATCGTCGCCGAGGGCGAGATCGACACGGAGTGGCTGGACGGCGCACAGCGCTGAGCCGCGCGGCGCCGACCCGCGCGGCGCCGACCCGCGCGGCGGCGCAGGGTGCCCGCATCGGGTCCGCCGCCGCCCCGGCCGGCCGGCCACTGGACGGACGTCGTACGTCCTTGCCGTCCATTCCAGAAAATCGAAACCGTAAACCCCAAAACCTTCGCTCGAATGGGTGATCCGTTTCACGCTCGCCGAGAGGCGGTCTGCCGGGCGTGGTGGGGTCGGTAGCATCAAGCACCGGCCCGGACGGGGGATCGACACCATCTCCTGAGCCGAGTTCGCCATGGGGCACCCGTCCGCCGGTCTGACGCAGCCGGAGGTGCCCATGAGTGCGGAGGCGACGAATCCCGCGACGCCAGGCCCTGTGACGCCCGCCGTCCAGCACACGGCGGACCTGGAGCCCGGAGTGACCCCGGCGCACCGCAAGAAGGCGCGGCCCCGGATCGACCTGCGCCGGCTGGGGCGCGCCGCACTGCTCGGGCCGGCGGCCCGCGACCGGCTGCCCGACGCGATCGGTCATGTGGCGGAGGCCCACCGCGCGCACCACCCCGACGCCAAACTGGAGCCCCTGCGCCGGGCGTGGGTCCTCGCGGAGTCCTCGCACCGCGGCCAGATGCGCAAGAGCGGCGAGCCGTACATCACCCACCCGCTCGCCGTGACCCTGATCCTCGCCGAACTCGGCGCCGAGACCACGACGTTGACCGCTTCCCTGCTCCACGACACCGTCGAGGACACGGAGGTGACGCTCGATCAGGTCCGCGAGGAGTTCGGCGACGAGGTCTGCTATCTGGTCGACGGCGTCACCAAGCTGGAGAAGGTCGACTACGGCGCCGCGGCCGAACCGGAGACCTTCCGCAAGATGCTGGTCGCGACGGGCAACGACGTCCGGGTCATGTCGATCAAACTCGCGGACCGGCTGCACAACATGCGCACCCTCGGGGTCATGCGCCCCGAGAAACAGGCCCGCATCGCCAAGGTGACCCGGGACGTGCTCATCCCGCTGGCCGAGCGCCTCGGCGTCCAGGCGCTCAAGACCGAACTGGAAGACCTCGTCTTCGCGATCCTGCACCCCGAGGAGTACGAGCACACCAGAGAGCTCATCTCCGAGAACGCGGGCCGCGCGGGCGACCCGCTCGCGGAGATCTCCGAGGAGGTGCGCACGGTCCTGCGCGACGCCGGGATCCAGGCCGAAGTCCTCATAAGGCCGCGGCACTTCGTCTCCGTGCACCGGGTTTCGCGCAAACGCGGCCCGATGCGCGGCGCCGACTTCGGACGCCTGCTGGTGCTCGTGAACGAGGACGCCGACTGCTACGGCGTCCTCGGCGAACTGCACACCTGTCTCACCCCGGTGGTCTCGGAGTTCAAGGACTTCATCGCCGTCCCCAAGTTCAACCTGTACCAGTCGCTGCACACGGCCGTCACCCGCGGCGACGGCCAGGTCGCCGAAGTCCTCATCCGCACCCACCAGATGCACAAGGTCGCCGAGGCCGGAGTCATCGCGCTGGGCAATCCCTACGCGCCGCCGTCGGAGGAACAGCCGGACGGCGGCGGCGAGCGCCCCTTCGACGGCGAGCGCGCCGACCCCACCCGCCCCGGCTGGCTCTCCCGCCTGCTCGACTGGCAGCAGGGCGCCCCCGACCCGGACACCTTCTGGTCGACACTGCGCGAAGACCTCGCCCAGGACCGGGAGATCACCGTCTTCCGCGCCGACGGAGGCTCGCTCGGCCTGCCCGAGGGCGCCAGTTGCGTCGACGCCGCGTACGCGCAGTACGGCGAGGACGCGCACGCCTGCATCGGCGCCCGCGTCAACGGCCGCCTGGCGACGCTGAGTACGGTCCTGCGGGACGGCGACACCGTGCAGCTGCTCATGGGCCAGGACCCCGCCTCCGAGCCGTCCAGGGAATGGCTGGAGCACGCGCACACTCCCGCCGCGCGGATCGCCATTCAGCGCTGGATCGCCACCCATCCCGCACCCGGCGAGGAGGAGGCGCCCAAGCCGTCCGCCACCGGCCCCCGCCCGTCCGCCGCGGCCCCGCCCCGCCCCGCCGAGACACAGGCCGCCCGCACCGCCGGACCGCAGACCGCCCGTCCCGCCAGCGCGGTCGCCGACCTCCCCGGCGCCTCCGTACGCATGGCCGGCTGCTGCACCCCCGTACCGCCCGACGAGGTGACCGGCTTCGCCGTCCGCGGGGGAGTGGTCACCGTGCACCGCGTCGAGTGCGCCGGAGCGGCGCGCATGAAGAGCGCGGGGCGCCCGGAGGTGGGAGTGCGCTGGGGTGACACCACCGAGTGCCGCGTCACCCTGGTCGCCGAGTCCTTCGGACGCCCGCATCTGCTCGCCGACCTCACCGAGGCCATCGCGGCGGAGGGGGTCGCCATCGTCTCCGCGACCGTCGAACCGCCGAGCCAGCAGCGCGTACGCCACACGTACACCCTCCAACTCCCGGACGCGGCCCACCTCCCGGGCCTGATGCGCGCCATGCGCAACGTGCCCGGCGTGTACGACGTGAGCCGCCCCCAGCACCCGGCGACCGCGGCCCAGTAGCACGGCGACGACGGCCCGCTGGAACAGGCCCTCGCGCGCTGGCCCCAATGAACCCCGGCACCTACCCGTTCGGGTGGGCCGGGTGCGAGTCGGCGGCGCGGGACCGGTGCGCGCTGGTAGCCGTGGTCCATGCCGCTCAACGCCACCCCCACGCCCGCACGCCCGAGGAGCCGCCGTGTCGCCGCGGCCCTGCTCGCCTCGGCCGTCTCCGTCTGTCTGATCGCCGCGAGCGCCCCGGACCCGGCCGTGCCCCTGGGAGTCGGCGACCGCCTCTTCCCCACCCTCGGCAACCCCGGGTACGACGTCGAGTCGTACGACCTCGACTTCACCTACCCGGGCAGCAACGACAAGCCGCTCACCGCCGTCACCACCATCGACGCGCTGACCACCGAGCCGCTCGACCGCGTCAACCTCGACTTCGCGAACGGAACCGTCCGGTCCGTCGACGTCAACGGAAGCCCCGCCCGCTTCGCGAAGGCCGGCGAGGACCTGGTGGTGACCCCCGCCGAACGCCTGCCCGCCGGGTTCCCGCTGCGCATCACCGTGCGGCACACCAGCGACCCCGTGAGCGCGAAGGGCCAGGACGGAGGCTGGGTAAGGACCAAGGACGGGCTCGCGATGGCCGGCCAGGCCGACGCCGCGCACCTGGTCTACCCGTGCAACGACCACCCCTCCGACAAGGCCCTGTTCACCATCCACGTCACGGCCCCCGACCGGTACACGGCCGTCGCCAACGGACTGCCCGAGGGCACCCGCCACGCGCGCGGGACCACGACCTGGACCTACCGGACCGAGCACCCCATGGCCACCGAGCTGACCCAGGTGTCCATCGGCCGCTCCGCCGTGCTGCACCGGCAGGGGCCGCACGGACTGCCCGTACGGGACGTGGTCCCCAGCGCGGACAAGGCGGCGCTCGAACCCTGGCTGCGCAAGACCCCCGGCCAGATCGCCTGGATGGAGAGCAAGGTCGGACCGTACCCCTTCGAGACCTACGGGCTGCTGATGGCCCAGGCGCAGACCGGCTTCGAACTGGAGACGCAGACCCTGTCCCTCTTCGAGAAGGAGCTCTTCACCCAGCCCGCGTACCCGAAGTGGTACGTCGACTCGATCATGGTGCACGAGCTGTCGCACCAGTGGTTCGGCGACAGCGTCACCCCCGGCACCTGGTCGGACGTGTGGCTCAACGAAGGGCACGCCACCTGGTACGAAGCCCTGTACGCCGAGGAGAAGGCGCACAAGCCCATGGAGAAGCGGATGAAGGCCGCCTACCGGCTGTCCGACTCCTGGCGCGCCGCCGGCGGGCCGCCCGCCAGGCCGAAGGGGCCCAACCCCGGGCAGAAGATCAGCATCTTCCGCCCCAACGTCTACGACGGAGCGGCCCTGGCCCTGTACGCGCTGCGCCAGGAGATCGGACGCCGTGCCTTCGAGCGCCTGGAGCGCACCTGGGTGAGCGTCAACCGCGACGACGTGGCCTCGACGGCCGACTTCGTGGACCTCGCCTCCGCCGTCGCTGCCCGCGATCTGCGCGGATTCTTCAAGGCGTGGCTGTACGGCGCCAAGACACCGCCGATGCCGGGTCACCCGGACTGGAAGAGCGACGCCCCGAAGGCGCTCAAGAGCAGGTGACGAGGCGGCACGGGCGGGCACCCGGAGTGACGGGAGCACCCCCGGGAAGCCGGGAAGGGGCGTGTGCCGGCACCCCGCGGGCGGCGATGTCCGCGGGTGTCCGGCGGGTCACGATAAGTCGCGTGACGCGCCCCACCACGCCGTGGGACCATCGTCGAGCCGGCGGCGCCGCCCCCTTCGGAGGGCCGGCCGGACCGGAGCCGGGAATCTCCCGGAGGCCGCGGACGTTGTTCCCTTCGTGGGGCGGTATCCGTCGGCCCGCAGCTCATCCCATCTACGTAAGGATCCAATGACCTCCTCTTCTTCCCCTTCCCAGGAAGCGCAGACCTCCGCGCAGAACTACCCCGAAGGTCTTCGGGCCGATGCCCTGATGGAAGAGGACGTCGCCTGGAGCCACGAGATCGACGGAGACCGGGACGGCGAGCAGTTCGAACGCTCCGAGCGCGCGGCCCTGCGCCGCGTTGCGGGCCTCTCCACCGAACTCGAGGACGTCACCGAGGTCGAGTACCGACAGCTCCGTCTGGAGCGCGTCGTCCTCGTCGGTGTCTGGACCACGGGAACCATCCAGGACGCCGACAACTCGCTGGCCGAGCTGGCCGCACTCGCGGAGACCGCGGGAGCGCTCGTGCTCGACGGCGTCGTCCAGCGCCGCGACAAGCCCGACGCGGCCACGTACATCGGTTCCGGCAAGGCCAACGAACTCCGGGACATCGTCCTGGAGACCGGCGCCGACACCGTGATCTGTGACGGTGAACTGAGCCCCGGCCAGCTGATCCACCTCGAGGACGTCGTCAAGGTCAAGGTCATCGACCGCACGGCCCTGATCCTCGACATCTTCGCCCAGCACGCCAAGTCCCGAGAGGGCAAGGCACAGGTGGCGCTCGCGCAGATGCAGTACATGCTGCCGAGGCTGCGAGGCTGGGGTCAGTCGCTGTCGCGTCAGATGGGCGGCGGCAAGGGCGGCGGCCTCGCCACCCGTGGTCCCGGTGAGACCAAGATCGAGACGGACCGGCGCCGTATCCGCGAGAAGATGGCGAAGATGCGCCGGGAGATCGCGGAGATGAAGACCGGCCGCGAGATCAAGCGCCAGGAGCGCCGCCGCAACAAGGTGCCCTCGGTCGCCATCGCCGGATACACCAACGCCGGCAAGTCCTCCCTGCTCAACCGCCTCACGGGCGCGGGCGTCCTCGTCGAGAACGCGCTGTTCGCGACCCTCGACCCGACCGTGCGCCGGGCCGAGACCCCGAGCGGACGGCTGTACACGCTGGCCGACACGGTCGGCTTCGTACGGCATCTGCCGCACCACCTGGTCGAGGCGTTCCGCTCCACCATGGAGGAGGTCGGCGACTCCGACCTGATCCTGCACGTCGTGGACGGTTCGCACCCCGCACCGGAGGAGCAGCTGGCCGCCGTGCGCGAGGTCATCACCGATGTCGGCGCGACCAAGGTCCCCGAGATCGTGGTGATCAACAAGGCGGACGCGGCCGACCCGCTCGTGCTTCAGCGCCTGCTGCGGATCGAGAAGCGCTCCATCGCGGTCTCCGCGCGTACGGGCCAGGGCATGGACGAACTCCTCGCCCTGATCGACAACGAGCTGCCGCGCCCCTCGGTCGAGATCGAGGCGCTCGTCCCGTACACGCACGGCAAGCTGGTCGCCCGTGCCCACACCGAGGGCGAGGTGATCTCCGAGGAGCACACCGAGGAGGGCACCCTGCTCAAGGCGCGGGTTCACGAGGAACTGGCGGCGGACCTCGCACCGTACGTCGCGGCGCCCGCGCTCCGCTGAGTCCGCCGGACCGGTCCGCCGTCAGGCGCTCGCTCCGGACACGGCAAGCGAAGGCCCGCCCCCTTTCGAGGGGGCGGGCCTTCGCCGTGCGGGCGTGAGGATCGGAAGGGGCCGGCAGGGAGCGTCTCCCACCGGCCCCGGTCACGCCGGGCGCGTCACCGCCCGGCGAACTTCGCGCTCACCGAGTCGTACACACCCTTGGCCACGTCACCCAGCCGCGGACCCGCCAGCCAGCCGAACTTGACCGGGCCGATCGAGGTGTTGGACACCAGGGCCCGCTTGCCGTCCGAGCCCGTGGCCACCCAGCCGCCGCCCGAGGAGCCGCCGGTCATCGTGCAGCCGATGCGGTACATCGTCGGATCGGCCTGCGCGACCGAAAGACGGCTCGGCCTGTCCGTGCACTGGTACATCCTCTGGCCGTCGAACGGCGCCGCGGCCGGATATCCGGTGGCCGTGATGCTCGACACCTTGGGCACGGCCGGAGCGTTGAAGTTCACCGGAAGCGCCGAACCGACGGTCTCCTCAAGGGACTTGCCGCCGCTGCCCTTCTCCGGTGTCACGTGCAGCACCGCGTAGTCGTACGAGGCTCCCTGACCGCCCGTCGGACCGCCCTGCTCGATCCACTGGTCCGAGGTCTGCGCCCAGTCGCTCCACCACACGCCGTACGGGGCGACCTCCTGGCGCGGGGCGTTCTGGAGCTGCGCCTCCGTGCGGCCCTGGTCGTTGTAGGACGGGACGAAGGCGATGTTGCGGTACCAGCCGCCCTTCTTGCCGGCGTGCACACAGTGGCCCGCGGTCCACACGAGGTTGGACTTGCCCGGGTGTGCCGGGTCCTCGACCACCGTCGCCGAGCACACCATCGTGCCCTCGGGGGAGTCGAAGAACACCTTGCCCGCCTCGGGCACGTTCGCGTGGTACGCCGTCTTCACGGCCTGCGCCGTCACCGCGGCCGGTTCCGGGTCCGTGACGCCCTGGTCACCGCTGAGGTCGTTGTCGTCGACGCCCTTGTTCTTGTCCGGGTCGTCGGCACGGCGCATACGGGACGGATCCCAGAGGCCCTTGATGATCGGGTTGACGAAGTCGTCGGCCTGGCGCAGCCATTCGTCCTTGTCCCAGTTCTTCCAGGCGCCGTGCTTCCACTTGTCGATGTCGATGCCGTGCTCTTTGAGCTTGTTCTTGATGTCGTCGGGGATCTGGATCTTGCCGTCACCGCCCTGGGAGGCGGTGGCGGTCGGCTCACCGCTCGCCGTGTCGGCGCCGCCCGAGTCGCAGGCGGTGGCCGTCAGCGTCAGGGCCGCGACGAGGCCGACGGCGGCCAGCACGGGGGACGTTCTGCGGCGCGCACTCCCGCCTCGTCGGGCGGCGAAGGGCGGGCGTATGGATCGCATGGTGTAACTCCCCCTGCACGTATGGGACCTGTGCGGTGCGTCTTCGGGTGTCTGAGCGGTTCGTCCGGCACGGCCGAACGGCATCACAGACTATGCGGTCGTCATGCGGGGTGCCCGACGGAACGGCAACGGTTCCGCTACGGGGGAGGACCTGCGCCGCCTTGCGGCATTCCGACGGACGGTCACGCCGACCGCGGTGCCGGTCCGCCCCGGCAAAGAACCGGTAAGGAACCCGGAATTCACCCGCTTCCCAACGCGACCGGCGTCGTTGGTACGTACGGGGGGCCTGCCGTCTGCGTCCGGACCCTCCTGCCAACTCGCCTCTGAACAGCGGGAGGACCTGAAGTCGTGGCCGTGACCGAGTCTGCGGTGGTGCCGGTGGAGGCGCCAGGGGAGCCCGAGGGGGCGCGGGGCACCGGCGCCGGAGCGGCCGAGCGGGCGCGCGCCGCGCACGAGGGCATCCTGCGGCGCCAGTCGGCGCGCGAATCGGCGGCACGCACCTACGCGCGCGCTCTTCCGATCGTTCCCGTGCGAGCCCGCGGACTGACGATCGAGGGCGCCGACGGACGCCGCTATCTCGATTGCCTCTCCGGAGCCGGGACCCTGGCCCTCGGGCACAACCACCCCGTCGTCCTGGAGGCCCTCAGAAAGGTCCTCGACTCGGGGGCGCCCCTGCACGTCCTCGACCTCGCGACACCGGTCAAGGACGCCTTCACCACCGAGCTGTTCAGCACGCTTCCCCCGCGGTTCGCCGAGCGCGCGCGGATCCAGTTCTGCGGTCCCGCCGGGACGGACGCCGTGGAGGCCGCGTTCAAACTGGTGCGCGCCGCCACGGGCCGTACCGGCATGCTCGCGTTCACCGGCGCCTACCACGGGATGACCGCGGGGGCGCTCGAAGCGTCCGGCGGGGCGACCGACGTCCGCGTCGCGCGCCTGCCCTATCCACAGGACTACCGCTGCCCGTTCGGCGTCGGCGGCGACCGCGGCGCCGAACTCGGCGCGCGCTGGACGGAGTCCCTGCTCGACGACACCAAGTCCGGCGTCCCGCTCCCCGCCGGGATGATCCTCGAACCCGTCCAGGGGGAGGGCGGGGTGATTCCGGCGCCGGACGCCTGGACACGGCGGATGCGCGAGATCACCCGGGACCGGTCCATCCCGCTGATCGTGGACGAGGTCCAGACGGGCGTGGGCCGCACCGGCACCTTCTGGGCCGTGGAGCACAGCGGCATCACCCCCGACGTGATGGTGATGTCCAAGGCCATCGGCGGCAGCCTGCCCCTGGCCGTCGTCGTCTACAGCGACGACCTCGACGTGTGGCAGCCCGGCGCGCACGCCGGCACGTTCCGCGGCAACCAACTGGCCATGGCCGCGGGCACGGCCACCCTGGCGTACGTCCGCGAGCACGGTCTCGCCGAGCGCGCGGCGACCGTCGGCGCCCGCATGCAGGATCAACTGCGTTCACTGGCGGCGGAGTTCCCCTGCATCGGCGATGTGCGCGGCCGGGGGCTGATGATCGGCCTCGAACTCGTGGACCCCGAAGGGACGCGGCGGCCCGGTCCGGACGGCCCCCTCCCCGCCGCCCCCGACCTCGCCGCCGCCGTCCAGCGGGAGTGCCTGCGCCGGGGTCTGATCGTGGAACTCGGGGGCCGCCGGTCGAGCGTCGTACGGCTCCTGCCTCCCCTGACGATCAGCGACGAGCAGGCGTCCGCCGTGCTGGACCGGCTCGCCGACGCCGTGAGCGAGGTGAGCTCGACGGCCCCCGGGGACCGGAGAGCCGGGAGCGACACGGCACGGGGGGCCGAAAGCCCTCTGTGACCGCCCGGCCCAGCCGCCGACCACGCACACAGGAGAGCCCGGCGCGCCCCGGCTCCGCCCCGGTCTCGTCTCCGTACGAGCCCGAACGACCCGCAAGGAACCTCTCGTGAACGCCACCCCCGCACCGGACAGCCCTCCCTCCTCGTACGAGCGGGCGACCCTCGGCCCACCGCTCCCGCACCTGTCCGGACCGGAGTCCCTCCCCCGCCAGAAGGAGACGGACCAGGCACCTGAGCAACGGGGACCGGGCACCGTCGAGCTGCCGGATGCCGGCGGGGCCGCCGATGAGGTGCCGGTGCCGGGCGGGGCCACCACTGAGCTGTCTGATTCGGGCGAGGCCGCCACCGACTTGCCGGCGTGGGGCGAGGCAGCCACCGGGCTGTCCGATCCGGGCGAGGTCGCCCCCGGATCGCCGGAGCCGGGCGGGAGCGGCGGCGAGTTGCCGGATGCGGCGGATCCGCTGGATCACCCCGACATCCGGACGGCGGCGCAGGCGGCGGCGGTCGAGAATCTGCTGCGCTGCTGGGTACGGGAGAACAACCTGCCCGCTCCCCAGGACGGCACCCTGCGCATCGCGCTGCCCGCCAGCGGCACGACCCTGCTCGTTCCCGTCCACCACTGGTCCCCGGCCGGATGGCACCGCTTCGGGCTCCCCCTCCTCGCCGGCGTTCCCGAACAGGCGCCCGCCGTCGACGCCGTGACGGTCGCGGCCCTCTTCGCACGGCAGACGGCCCCCGGCACCATGGCCGCGGACACGGGTCACCCGGACAGCCCGGCCGGCGAAGGCGCCGATCTCGTCGGCCGCGTCGCCGACTCGGTGCGGCGCACCGCGGTCTTCATCAGGGAACGCAGGGAGTGCCCCGCCGACCCGGCCGACCACTTCCTCGCCGCAGAACAGGCGCTCCTCCTCGGCCACCCCCTGCACCCGACCCCGAAGGGACGCGACGGCCTCTCCGACGCGGAGGGCAGGCTCTACTCACCCGAGTCGCGCGGCTCCTTCCCCCTGCACTGGATGGCGGTCGCTCCCCAGGTGCTGGCCTCCGACTCGGCCTGGACGGAGCGCGGCCGTCCCGTGTCGGCCGCGCAGCTGACCACGCGGCTGGCGGGGCCCGGCCTCTGTCTTCCGGACGGCTTCACCGCCGTACTGCCCCTGCACCCCTGGCAGATGCGCGAGGCCCGGCACCGCCCGGGCACCGCGGCCCTCATGGACGCCGGGCTGCTGCGCGACCTCGGTCCGCACGGTGCCCCATGGCATCCCACCTCCTCCGTCCGGACCGTCTACCGTCCCGGCGCCCCGGCGATGCTCAAACTGTCCCTCGGCCTGCGCATCACCAACTCCCGCCGGGAGAACCTCCGCAAGGAACTCCACCGCGGCGCGGAGGTCCACCGTCTGTTGCGCGGCGGCCTGTTCGAGCAGTGGCAGGCCGTCCACCCCGGCTTCGACATCGTCCGCGACCCGGCCTGGCTCGCCGTGGACGGCCTGGACGGCCACCCGGTTCCGGGGCTCGACGTGATGATCCGGCACAACCCGTTCGGGCCGGCGGACGACGTCGGCTGCGTCGCGGGGCTGGTCTCACCCCGGCCGTACGCCCGGCCGGACACGCTCGACCCGGCCGATCGCCGCCCGCTCATGCGCTCCCGGCTCGCCGCGATCGTCACCGGGCTCGCGGCCCGCACCGGCCGGCCGCGCGGCGCCGTCGCCACCGAGTGGTTCCTGCGCTACCTCGAACAGGTCGTGCGTCCCGTGCTCTGGCTGGACGGCGAGGCGGGCATCGCCCTGGAGGCGCACCAGCAGAACACCCTGCTCCGGCTGGACGCCGACGGCTGGCCCACGGGCGGGCGCTATCGCGACAACCAGGGCTACTACTTCCGCGCGTCCCGGCGCGCGGAACTCGACCACCGGCTGCCCGGCATCGGGGCGCACAGCGACACGTTCGTCTCCGACGCGGTCACCGACGAACGCTTCGCCTACTACCTCGGCATCAACAACGTGTTCGGCCTCATCGGCGCGTTCGGCTCCCAACGGCTCGCCGACGAACGGCTGCTGCTCACCGCGTTCCGGCGCTTCCTCGCAGGCGTGGCCACCGCCCCCGCCCGGCTGCGCACACCGCTGCCCGCCCTGCTGCTCGACTCGCCCGTCCTGCGCTGCAAGGCCAACCTACTGACCCGGCTGCACGGCCTCGACGAGCTCGTCGGCCCCGTCGACACCCAGTCCGTCTACGTCACCATCGCCAACCCTCTTCACTCCTGATGTCCGACCCCCTTCCTTTCTGATGTCCGACCCCGTCCATCTCCGAGGTCCGGCTCCCCTCATCCCTGGGGAACCGGCCCACCCCGTCTCCCGAGAGGAGCGTCGTCGTGCCTCCCACCGATGAGAGCACCGACCCCGGCACCGGCACGGACTGTGAGGACACGCTCGACCTGCGCCTCACCGACGAACTGATCGCCCTGTTCGCGGAGGGCGCCGGACCGGGGGACGAGACCGGGGAACGCGTTCCGGACGGAGTGCGGGGCAGATCTCCGGAAGGGGCCGCCGACGGGACACCGGACGGGGGCGATCTGCTCGACCGGGTCGGCGGCTGGGGGCCGGCCAAGACACCGGCGGGCGTCCTCCAGCTCGTCCCGGTGCGGGCGGGCCGCGACCTGGCGCTCGTCCACCGCTGGATGAACGACCCGGCCGTCGCGGAGTTCTGGGAACTGGCGGGACCCGAGGCCGTGGTCGAGGACCATCTGCGCCGGCAGCTCGACGGCGACGGACGCAGCGTCCCGTGCCTCGGCGTGCTGGACGGCGTCCCGATGAGCTACTGGGAGATCTACCGAGCGGATCTCGACCCCCTGGCGCGCCACTATCCCGCCCGGCCCCACGACACCGGGATCCACCTCCTCATCGGCGGGGTCGCCGACCGGGGGCACGGACTCGGCTCCACCCTGCTCAGGGCCGTCGCCGACCACGTACTGGACAAGCGCCCCGCGTGCGCCCGTGTCGTCGCCGAACCCGACCTGCGCAACACTCCCTCCGTGTCCGCGTTCCTGAGCGGAGGCTTCCGGTTCTCCGCGGAGGTCGATCTGCCCGGCAAGCGAGCGGCGCTCATGATCAGGGACAGAGCCCTGCGCGAGCTGTTGTAGAGCCGCCGTGCCCGGTCCGCCGGACGATCACCCGACCCGGTTCCCCGCCGAGGAGTCCCCGTGTCCCACCCCTCCACCACCCCGTCGGTTCCGGGCTTGATCACTCGGTTGTCAGTGGCGCCCCGTAGGCTGGCAGCGCTATGACAAAGCCCTCACTCCCCGAACTCCTGCATGCTGCCGTCACCGCTGTCGGCGGCACGGAGCGCCCCGGCCAGGTGACGATGGCCGAATCCGTCGCCGCCGCCATCGACGACAGCTCCCACCTGCTGATCCAGGCGGGCACCGGCACCGGAAAGTCGCTCGGCTACCTGGTTCCGGCGCTCGCGCACGGTGAGCGGGTGGTCGTGGCGACCGCCACCCTGGCGCTCCAGCGCCAGCTCGTGGAGCGGGACCTGCCGCGCACCGTGGACGCGCTGCACCCGCTGCTGCGCCGCCGCCCCGAGTTCGCGATGCTCAAGGGCCGGTCGAACTACCTGTGCCTGCACCGTCTGCACGAGGGCGTGCCGCAGGACGAGGACGAGGGCCTCTTCGACCCGTTCGAGGCGGCCGCGCCCACCAGCAAGCTGGGACAGGACCTGCTGCGGCTGCGCGACTGGTCGGACGAGACCGAGACCGGTGACCGCGACGACCTCACCCCCGGTGTCTCCGACCGGGCCTGGGGCCAGGTGTCGGTGTCCTCCCGGGAGTGCCTCGGCGCCACCAAGTGCGCCTACGGAGCCGAGTGCTTCGCCGAGATGGCCCGTGAGCGGGCCAAGCTCGCCGAGGTCGTCGTCACCAATCACGCGCTGCTCGCGATCGACGCCATCGAGGGCGCGCCGGTCCTGCCGCAGCACGAGGTGCTGATCGTCGACGAGGCCCACGAACTGGTCTCCCGGGTCACCGGCGTCGCGACCGGCGAACTCACGCCGGGACAGGTCAACCGTGCCGTCCGCCGTGCCGCGAAGCTCGTCAACGAGAAGGCCGCCGACCAGCTCCAGACCGCCGCCGAGGGCTTCGAGCGGCTGATGGAGCTGGCGCTGCCGGGCCGCCTTGAGGAGATCCCGGAGGACCTGGGATACGCGCTGATGGCACTGCGTGACGCCGCGCGCACGGTGATCACCGCCCTCGGCTCGACCCGGGACAAGTCCGTCCAGGACGAGGACGCCGTACGCAAGCAGGCGCTGGCGTCCGTCGAGTCCGTGCACTCCGTGGCGGAGCGGATCGCCAACGGCTCGGAGTGGGACGTCGTCTGGTACGAACGGCACGACCGCTTCGGTGCCTCGCTCAGGGTCGCCCCGATGAACGTGTCCGGGCTCCTCAGGGAGAAGCTCTTCGCCGACCGGTCCGTCGTCCTGACGTCCGCGACCCTCAAGCTCGGCGGCGACTTCAACGGCGTAGGAGCGTCGATGGGACTCGCCCCGGAGGGCACGGAGGGCGAGGACGTCCCCCAGTGGAAGGGCGTCGACGTCGGTTCGCCCTTCGACTACCCCCGGCAGGGCATTCTGTACGTGGCCCGGCATCTGTCCCGCCCGGCCCGGGACGCCGACCGCGGCGACATGCTCGACGAGCTGACCGAGCTGATCCAGGCCGCCGGCGGCCGGACGCTCGGTCTGTTCTCCTCGATGCGCGCGGCCCAGCTCGCGGCGGAGGAACTGCGGACCCGGATCCCCGAGTACCCGATCCTGCTCCAGGGCGAGGAGACGCTCGGTGAGCTGATCAAGAACTTCGCGGCCGACCCGAAGACCTGTCTGTTCGGCACGCTCTCGCTCTGGCAGGGCGTGGACGTCCCGGGCCCCAGCTGTCAGCTGGTCGTCATGGACAAGATCCCCTTCCCCCGCCCCGACGACCCGCTGATGAGCGCGCGCCAGAAGGCGGTCGAGGAGAACGGGGGGAACGGCTTCATGGCCGTCGCCGCCACGCACGCCGCGCTCCTGATGGCCCAGGGCGCCGGCCGTCTCGTGCGGGCCTCGGGGGACCGGGGTGTGGTCGCCGTCCTGGACCAGCGTCTGGCCACGGCCCGTTACGGCAGCTATCTCAAGGCGTCGCTCCCCGACTTCTGGTACACCACGGACCCGGGCCAGGTGCGCAGGTCCCTCGCGGCGATCGACGAGAAGGCCAGGACGGCCGAGGAGTCCGCGGCGAAGTCCGCCGACGCGGCGGACCAAGCGATCGAGGCCGCCGAGACCGAGGCCGCCGAGACCGAAGGCGACGAGACCGAGGGTGACGGCGAGGACGCGTAGGGCACCCTGGACCTGGACGAACAGGACCCCGGAACCGGCGCAGTGGTTCCGGGGCCCGGTCAGGGGCGGAGGCGGCGGACCGCCCGTCGCGGTGTCACACCCGGCGCAGTACGGCGACGACCTTTCCGAGGATGGTCGCCTCGTCACCGGGGATCGGCTGGTACGCCGAGTTGTGCGGCAGCAGCCACACATGGCCGTCCTCGCGCTTGAAGCGCTTCACCGTGGCCTCGCCGTCCAGCATCGCGGCGACGATGTCGCCGTTCTCCGCCACCGGCTGGCGGCGGACCGTCACCCAGTCCCCGTCGCAGATGGCGGCCTCGATCATCGAGTCACCGACGACCTTCAGGACGAACAGCTCCCCGTCGCCGACCAGCTGCCGGGGGAGCGGGAACACGTCCTCCACCGACTCCTCGGCGAGGATCGGGCCACCGGCGGCGATACGGCCGACGAGCGGCACGTACGAAGCGGCCGGCTTGCCCGCCGTGTCCGTCGGCTGCACCGAGGACTGGTCCGAGCCCCGTACCTCGTAGGCGCGCGGGCGGTGCGGGTCCCGCCGCAGGAAGCCCTTGCGCTCCAGCGCCATCAGCTGATGTGCGACCGAGGACGTGCTGGACAGGCCGACGGCCTGTCCGATCTCGCGCATCGACGGCGGGTACCCGCGCCGCTGCACGGAGTCCCGGATCACCTCGATCACCCGGCGCTGCCGGTCCGTGAGTCCCGAACTGTCGGCCCGGATGCCTGGAGGTCGGCCAGGCAGGGAGCGCTTTGGCCCCTCATGATTCGCGGCTTCGTTCATCACATGCACCGGCTCGAGTCGGCCCTGGGAGCGGTCCTGGGCGGTGATGGTGGCGCTGTCTGCGGTCGTGGTCACGTCGGCCCCTCTCGATGGTCTCCCTGCTGGACAACGGTAGTTGCTTTCGAAAGGTTGCGCCAAACACACGTTCGAGTGAAAAACCGCGAATTGCCTGACGTGAGCATGTGTCGGGGTGTATGGCCTGATGACGCGCCTCGCGGACAAAAGGCCCCATTGCTGTACCCTTCACCGCCGGAGGCGGCGGGCGTACCGGCTGACCTGGGCTGTCGCCCAGTCTGCCATCCGATGGCCGGACGGCCGGGAAGCGGCTCCCTTCCGTGCGTCGGCCACGCTATCCCCGCCTGTCCGGGATGGGTATGCCTGTGCGGCACGTGCCCTTACGTGTACGACACGCGCGGCGTGGGCGATTTCCTGAGTCGATCCCCACATCTAGTGGTTGGATTGCGGAGGCATCCCAGAAGTTGTGGTCCCCCGGGTCTCCGGACCGCCGGGCATCGCCTATGCTTGAGGCTGCTTCGAGGGGCCCGTGAGGTCCCGCGAGGTTTCTGAGTCGTGCTGTGAAGGAGGGTTGGAGCCATGCACTGCCCCTTCTGTAGGCACCCGGACAGCCGCGTCGTCGACAGTCGTACGACCGACGACGGCACGTCGATCCGCAGGCGCCGCCAGTGCCCCGACTGCTCCCGTCGTTTCACGACCGTGGAGACGTGCTCCCTGATGGTGGTGAAGCGCTCCGGTGTGACCGAGCCCTTCAGCCGCATCAAGGTCATCAACGGCGTGCGCAAGGCGTGCCAGGGACGGCCTGTCACCGAGGACGCGCTCGCCCAGCTCGGGCAGCGGGTCGAGGAGGCCGTGCGAGCCACCGGAAGCGCCGAGCTGACCACCCACGACGTGGGGCTGGCCATACTCGGACCCTTGCAGGAACTCGACCTCGTGGCCTACATGAGGTTCGCGTCCGTGTACCGGGCCTTCGACTCGCTCGACGACTTCGAAGCCGCCATCGCGGAACTCAGGCAGGTGAATCAGCGCCCCGCCGAGGACGACGACGTCCCGGACGCGGTGCGCCAGGAGACCGATCACGGGCAGCGCGGAACCGTCGAGGTTCCCGTGCCCGCCACCGCCGCCGACTGACCGCGGCCCGGACCCTTCGGGTTCTCCGGGCCCGCCCGCGGGCGGCGACCACAGACTTGCAGCGCACGGCCGTACCAACGGCGCGCGCGGCATCAGACACACACCGTGCCACGGGAAGTTCGCGGCACTTGAGCGCGTTTTAGCCTGTTACAGGGAGGCGGCATGACAGAGACGGCGAGCGGTCCGGCACGAGGTTCCCGCGCGAAGGGCGGAGCCAAGGCCAGCAAGGGACTGCGCATCGAGCGCATCCACACCACCCCCGGCGTGCATCCGTACGACGAGGTGGAATGGGAGCGCCGTGACGTCGTCATGACCAACTGGCGCGACGGCTCGGTCAACTTCGAGCAGCGTGGCGTCGAGTTCCCCGGCTTCTGGTCGGTGAACGCGGTCAACATCGTCACCAGCAAGTACTTCCGAGGTGCCGTCGGCACCCCGCAGCGCGAGGTGAGCCTCAAGCAGCTCATCGACCGCATCGTGAAGACGTACCGGAAGGCCGGCGAGGACTTCAAGTACTTCGCCTCGCCCGCCGACGCCGAGATCTTCGAGCACGAGCTGGCGTACGCCCTCCTGCACCAGATCTTCAGCTTCAACAGCCCGGTCTGGTTCAACGTCGGGACCCCCCAGCCCCAGCAGGTCTCCGCCTGTTTCATCCTGGCCGTCGACGACTCCATGGAGTCGATCCTCGACTGGTACAAGGAAGAGGGCATGATCTTCAAGGGCGGCTCCGGCGCCGGCCTGAACCTCTCCCGCATCCGCTCCTCCAAGGAGCTCCTCTCCTCGGGCGGCAACGCCTCGGGTCCCGTCTCCTTCATGCGCGGCGCCGACGCCTCCGCGGGAACGATCAAGTCGGGCGGCGCCACCCGCCGCGCGGCCAAGATGGTCATCCTGGACGTCGACCACCCCGACATCGAGGACTTCATCCAGACCAAGGTCAAGGAAGAGGAGAAGATCCGCGCCCTGCGTGACGCGGGCTTCGACATGGACCTGGGCGGCGACGACATCACGTCCGTCCAGTACCAGAACGCCAACAACTCGGTCCGCGTGAACGACACGTTCATGAAGGCGGTCGAGGAGGGCGGAACGTTCGGCCTCACCTCGCGCATGACCGGAGAGGTCATCGAGAAGGTCGACGCCAAGTCCCTCTTCCGCAAGATGGCCGAGGCCGCCTGGGCCTGCGCCGACCCGGGCATCCAGTACGACGACACGATCAACCACTGGCACACGTGCCCGGAGTCCGGCCGCATCAACGGCTCGAACCCGTGCAGCGAGTACATGCACCTGGACAACACGTCCTGCAACCTCGCCTCGCTGAACCTGATGAAGTTCCTGAAGGACGACGGCAAGGGCCACCAGTCCTTCGACGTCGAGCGCTTCGCCCAGGTCGTCGAGCTGGTCATCACCGCGATGGACATCTCCATCTGCTTCGCCGACTTCCCGACCGAGAAGATCGGCGAGAACACCCGCGCCTTCCGTCAGCTCGGCATCGGCTACGCCAACCTCGGCGCCCTGCTGATGGCGACCGGCCACGCGTACGACTCCGACGGCGGCCGCGCGCTCGCCGGCGCCATCACCTCCCTGATGACGGGCACGTCGTACAAGCGCTCCGCCGAACTCGCCGCGGTCGTCGGCGCGTACGACGGCTACGCCCGCAACGCGCAGCCCCACCAGCGCGTCATGAAGCAGCACGCCGACGCCAACACCTCGGCCGTCCGCGTGGACGACCTGGACACCCCGATCTGGGCCGCCGCCACGGAGGCCTGGCAGGACGTGATCCGCCTCGGCGAGAAGAACGGCTTCCGCAACGCGCAGGCCTCCGTCATCGCCCCGACCGGCACCATCGGTCTCGCGATGTCCTGCGACACCACCGGCCTCGAGCCCGACCTCGCCCTGGTCAAGTTCAAGAAGCTGGTCGGCGGCGGCTCGATGCAGATCGTCAACGGCACCGTGCCGCAGGCCCTGCGCCGCCTGGGTTACCAGGAGGAGCAGATCGAGGCGGTCGTCGCCCACATCGCCGAGAACGGCAACGTGATCGACGCGCCGGGTCTCAAGCACGAGCACTACGAGGTCTTCGACTGCGCCATGGGCGAGCGCTCCATCTCGGCGATGGGCCACGTCCGCATGATGGCCGCGATCCAGCCGTGGATCTCCGGCGCGCTCTCCAAGACGGTCAACCTGCCGGAGACGGCGACCGTCGAGGACGTCGAAGAGGTCTACTTCGAGGCGTGGAAGATGGGCGTCAAGGCGCTCGCGATCTACCGCGACAACTGCAAGGTCGGCCAGCCCCTCTCCGCCAAGACCAAGGAGAAGGAGAAGTCCGCGACGGACGCTGTCACGGCCAAGGCCGAGGACACCATCCGTACCGCGGTCGAGAAGGTCGTCGAGTACCGCCCGGTCCGCAAGCGTCTGCCCAAGGGCCGTCCCGGCATCACCACCTCCTTCACGGTGGGCGGCGCCGAGGGCTACATGACCGCCAACTCCTACCCTGACGACGGTCTCGGCGAGGTCTTCCTGAAGATGTCGAAGCAGGGTTCCACCCTCGCGGGCATGATGGACGCCTTCTCGATCGCCGTCTCGGTCGGCCTCCAGTACGGCGTGCCGCTGGAGACGTACGTCTCGAAGTTCACCAACATGCGCTTCGAGCCGGCCGGCATGACGGACGACCCGGACGTGCGGATGGCGCAGTCGATCGTCGACTACATCTTCCGCCGCCTGGCGCTGGACTTCCTGCCCTTCGAGACGCGCTCCGCGCTCGGCATCCACTCCGCCGAGGAGCGTCAGCGTCACCTGGAGACGGGCTCGTACGAGCCCGCCGACGACGAGGTGGACGTCGAGGGCCTGGCCCAGTCCGCGCCCCTCGCGCAGGAGCTGAAGGCCGTCGCCGCTCCCAAGGCGGAGCCCGTCGTGGCCGAGGCCGCCCCGAAGCAGGTCCGCACCAGCGCCGAGCTGGTGGAGATGCAGCTGGGCATCCAGGCCGACGCCCCGCTCTGCTTCTCCTGCGGCACGAAGATGCAGCGGGCCGGGTCCTGCTACATCTGCGAGGGCTGCGGGTCGACGAGCGGTTGCAGCTGACACCTGGCGCCTTGATGGCGTGAAGTAGCTGGTCAGGGCGGTGGAGCGAGCAGTCGGCTCCACCGCCTTCCGCGTTTTCGCGGAGGTGCCTGCGCTCGCGGAGGCGGGGCCCGCCCCGGCTGTGCCGCGTGCCGCGGGCCGAAGGCCCCGGAGCCCGGCGGAATTCGCCTTTCCCGCGAAACGATCAACGGCTAGTCTCCCTCCGCGCGCACGGAGCGCGCGGGGGGAAGGCGGGGGACATGGCGGACAAGGTGGCCGGCTCGAAGAGAGGCCTGAACGCGGGGATTCAGGCCGTCGCGGCGGTGGTGCTGGTCGCGGGCGTCACGGGGGGCATATGGGGGCTTTCGCGGGTCCTTCCGAACGGCAACGGCGCCGACGACCCGGCCAGGTGCTCGGACCGGCTCGGCACCCCGTCGCCGAAGCGCGTCTCCGGTGAGCAGCTGTGCCAGGCGCTGAACCGCTCGGACCTGCCGGTGCTCCTCGGGACACCCGACGAGCACGCGCAGACGGCCGACGGCGACGACAGCGTGATCACCCTCGACGGCGGAACCAAGATCGCGAGCCCCGAGGCGAACGTGACGCTGAAGACCTACTCCGTGAAGCTGACGGCCTCCGAGGACCGGCTCTCCGTCGCCCAGGGCCTTGATCTGCTGCCGAAGGCGGAGCCGCGGCAGATCCTGGGCCACCCGGCGGTCCTCTACTCGGACCGGACGATCGCCCTCAGCTTCGGCTCGGGCAAGGCCCGGAGCGGTCCCGGCGGAGTCGCCCGCAGCCTGCTGGTCGCCAAGGACGCCAAGGGGGGCGGCGGTTCGTTCGAGATATCCGTCTGGCGTCAGGACGACGTGGTGCCCGACGACGCGGCGCTGTTCCGCGTCGCCGAGCTGGTGCTGCCGACCATTCCGGGCTGGACGAGCGGCTGAGGCGGCGCCTCAGGCCTCCTGGGGGCTGCCCATGACCCGGGCGAAGGTCGCCGGATCGGTGTCGAAGCCGTGGATGGCCGCGTGGAACGTCCACTCCCCGGAGTGGTCCCGCACGAACTCCCCGATGGTCGCGGCCGTGGAGCCGAGGACGTCCCCGAAGTCGCCCTCGGTCAGGACGGTGTAGCCCTCGCGCAGCCGGAAGCCGGGATGGAGGACGCTCGCGAAGGTCCGCGCCTCGGTGCGCTGCTGGATGAGGACGCCGACGACCACGCGCGCGTAGCGGTTGTCCAGGCGGTCGAGCTCCAGGGTCATGACCTCGTCCCAGCCGAAGCCCTTGCCGTCCTTGCTGTCGCGGTTCAGATAGATGGTGCCGTCAGGCGAACGGCTGCCGAAGTACACCACGTAGTCCGGGTTTCCGTGCGGGGCGGACGCCAGGTACGTCGCCGCGACGATGTCGAGGTCGGTCGCGGGCTCACCCACGGGACTGGGATCCCACTTGATCGCCAACTCGGCCTTGCGGATCCCCTTGTTGAGACCGTTCACCGGATGTCCCCTCCCCGTTCTTCAACAGTCACCGGGTCAACTCCCCTGAGAGTAGGCCCGGTTGTCCATCGTGCCACGCACGCCGGTGCATGCGCCCCGATCCTCTCCGCCGGAGCGTGACCGGCGCCACGTTCCGGGGCCGTACGATGGCGCGGTGCTGGTCAAGTGGATTCGCTGCACCGTGGTCGACCGCCGCGGTTTCGAACGGGGGCAGCGAAAGTGGGCGGGGCTGCTGGGGGAGCCGGGATTCCGGGGACAGGGGGGAGGGTGGAGTGTGGGGCGGTCCGGCGTCGCGCACATCTTCTCGTTCTGGGAGAGCCGCGCCTTCTACGACTCCTTCATGGCCCGGTCGCACGACCGGCTCGCCGCCTCGCAGTCGGGCACCTTCAAGGACTCCCAGGTCAAGCTGTTCGACTACCGCTTCGACGTGAAGACGGGCTTCGAGCCGCGCTTCACGGACTCCGACCGGGTGCGGGTCGCGCACTGCCGTGTCCGCGAGGAGCGCGCGGAGCACTTCGCGCTCATGCAGGAGAAGGTCTGGAACCCGGCGATGGCCGGCTCACCCGGCATGGTCCGGGGCATGTTCGGCGAGGCGCCCGGCAACGAGTTCCTGGTCCTGTCCATGTGGCAGTCGGCCGCGGAGCACGGCAAGTACCGCGCCGAGCGGGTGGAGCGACTCGCCCTGCGCGCCCAGTTGGAGGCCGACATAGCCGCCCTCGCGGGAGACGTCGTCCAGCTGGAACCCGGCTGGATCGTCTGACGGGACCCCTCCGGACGTACCGCCGAGTGAACCGATCCGCTCGCGGCGGTGCGAGCCGTTCTCGAACTGACGTGCGGGCAGTGATGTGACCTGCGCCTTATGACGCCGTACGACTGCTCGAACAGCGTCGGCACGATCTAGGGTTTTGGCATGGCACGACCACGGCGCATCGTCCTTGTCCGGCACGGCGAGTCGGTGGGCAATGCCGATGACACCGTCTACGAACGCGAGCCCGACCACGCTCTGGCGCTCACGGAGACGGGGTGGCAGCAGGCGGAGGACACCGGCAAACGGCTGCGCGAGCTCTTCGGCGGCGAGCGCGTAAGCGTTTACGTCTCTCCTTACCGCCGTACGCACGAGACCTTCCGCGCCTTCCACCTCGATCCCGGTCTCGTCCGGGTGCGCGAGGAGCCGCGCCTGCGCGAGCAGGACTGGGGCAACTGGCAGGACCGTGACGACGTACGTCTCCAGAAGGCCTATCGCGACGCGTACGGGCACTTCTTCTACCGGTTCGCGCAGGGCGAGTCCGGCGCCGACGTGTACGACCGGGTCGGCAACTTCCTGGAGAGCCTGTACCGGAGCTTCGAGGCCCCCGACCACCCGCCGAACGTGCTCCTGGTGACCCACGGCCTGGCCATGCGGCTGTTCTGCATGCGCTGGTTCCACTGGACGGTCGCCGAGTTCGAGTCTCTGTCCAACCCGGGGAACGCGGAGGTGAGGATGCTCGTTCTGGGGGAGGACGGCCGGTACACCCTCGACCGTCCCTTCGAGCAGTGGCGTGATCCGGAAGTCCTACGGAGCCACCGGATAGAGTGGCAGGGCGATGATCGCTGACTCCTCTCCCGACGGGCGCTTCGAGCGCGCCCTCGCCAGCCTGCGCGGACTCGCGGTGGGAGACGCGCTGGGCTCGCAGTTCTTCGTGCCCGCGAACTACCCGCTGCTCAAGCGCCGCGAACTGCCGCCCCGCCCCTGGCAGTGGACCGACGACACCGAGATGACCTGTTCCGTTGTCGCGATCCTGGCCACGCACCACCGTATCGACCAGGACGCCCTGGCCCACTCCTTCGCCGACCACCACGACTTCGACCGGGGCTACGGCCCCGCGGTCAACCGGCTGCTGCGCCTGGTCCGAGAGGGCGGCGACTGGCGCGAGCTCGCGTCGGCCCTCTTCAAGGGGCAGGGCTCCTGGGGCAACGGCGCCGCCATGCGGATCGCTCCCCTGGGCGCGTGGTACGCGGACGACCCGGAGCAGGCGACGCACCAGGCGGAGATCTCCGCCTACCCGACGCACCAGCACCGTGAGGCCGTGGTCGGCGCCATGGCCGTCGCCGCGGCCGCCGCCCTGGCGGCCGATCCGGCGGGCCCGCCGACCGCCGAGGCACTGCTCGACGGCGTCATCGCGCTCGTACCGCGCAGCGCCGTGGGGGCCGGGCTGAGACGCGCCCGGGACATGCTCGACTACGGGGACGCCGCGACCGTGGCCGCCGTGCTCGGCTGCGGACGCCGTACGTCGGCCCACGACACCGTTCCCTTCGCCCTCTGGTCGGCCGCCCGCGCGCTGGGTGACTACGAAGAGGGCTTCTGGGTCACCGCCCAGGTCGGCGGCGACGTCGACACGACCTGCTCCATCGTCGGCGGCGTGGTCGCCTCCGGGAAGGCGGGAGCACCCCCCGCGGAGTGGCTGGACGCCACGGAGACGCTCCCGGAATGGCTGCCGGGGCAGACGTCCGGGCACGCGGCGGACGGCGCTTAGGGCGTACGGCAGAGGGGGTCCCGGGGCCGCTGAGCCGGTCCCCGGGCCGACCGGGAGCGGGGCGGCCTGGGGCGGCCGAGAGCGGCGAGGTCTGGGGTGGTCGAGAGCGGCGAGGTCTGGGGTGGTCGAGAGCGGCGAGGTCTGGGGGGGGGGCGGTCCAGAGCGGCGAGGCCGTGGGGCTGCCTGAGGCGGCTTGGGCCGTGTCACAGGCTTGCTACATCCCAACGGCACCCTCGTCCGCCCGATGCCCCGTGGATACCCTGTGCGCCACGCCGTCCGTTGATCATGGCGGACGTGTGCCGACGAAACACCGGACGACAGCCCTCCGCCCCCGTGGCGTGACGCGGGCTGCCCGGTGACCGGCTGGGAGGGGATCCCTTGTCCGACATACCGTCCACGCCCGAGCCCGGAGACGGGCCAGAGGCGCAGCGGAAGAGCCCGGGGGCGAGCGAGGGGGGCCCGGCGGCCGCGTCCCGGCCGCCGGAGGCATCGCAGGCACCGGAGAGACCGGCTGGACCCGAGGCGCCGGACGCCCCGGAGCCGGCGGGCGCCGCGGATCCGTCCGCACCGACCTCCACAGAGATGCGACCGGCCACACCTGGCTCCGCCACCACGGCGAAGCGACCGGCCACACCTGGCTCCGCCACCACGGCGAAGCGACCGGCCACACCTGGCTCCGCCACCACGGCGAAGTCCGCGCGTGCGGGGGACGCGGGGACGGGGAAGGCGCCTTCGTCGTCCGCGCCCGGCCTGTGGTCGGCGGAACTGTGGGCCACGTGGCCCGCCCCGGTGCGCACACCCACGCTGTGGGCCGTGCTCGCGACCGGCGTACTGAGCATGCTGCTCCTCGACGGCGGTCTGGCCGTCAACCTCCTCCTGGTCGCGCTGCCCGCGGCGCTGGCCGCGTACTTCGCGGGCCGGGACGCGGGCCGACGCACGCGCGCGTGGAGCCTGGTCTGGGGAATCGGCGGGCTCGCTCTGCTGGCCGTGCCCGCCCTGAGGGACGCGGACTGGCCGTCGTTCCTCGCCGTCGTGGCGGCGATCGGGCTCGGCTCGCTCGCCCTGAACGGCGGGCGCACCTGGCCCGCCGTTCTGCTCGGCCCCATCAGTGTGGTCAACTCCGTGATCGCCGGTGCCACCTGGGGCTGGCGCGGGCTGCGGGAACGATTCGGCGGCGCCCGTCGGAGCGTGGGCGTCGGGCTGCGGGCGTTCGTGGTGAGCGCCCTCCTGCTGCTGGTCTTCGGCGCGCTGTTCGCCGGAGCGGACGCGGCCTTCGCCGATCTGCTCGGCAACCTGGTCCCGGACACCTCCGTCGAGGGCGGACCCTGGCGCGTGGTGCTCCTGGTGGCCGGCCTGGCCGTGGCGCTGGCCGTGGCCCACACGGCGGCCGCGCCCGTACGACTGGACCGGGTCGTGATGCGCCCCGGACGCCCGCGCAACCGGGTCGAGTGGGCACTCCCGCTGATCGTGCTCACCGTGCTCTTCGCGGCGTTCAACGCGGTCCAGCTCGTCGTCCTGTTCGGCGGATACGACGCCGTGCTGAAGAAGACCGGCCTGTCGTACGCCGAGTACGCGCGTCAGGGCTTCTGGCAGCTGCTGTTCGTCACGCTGCTGACCCTGCTCGTCGTGGTGTTCGCGCTGCGCTGGGCCCCGAGGGACGGGGCAGGCGACCGGAAGCTGGTGCGGGGTGTGCTGGGAACTCTCTGCGCGCTGACGCTCGTTGTCGTGGCATCCGCTGTGCGACGTATGGACATGTATGTGGAGGCCTATGGGCTGACGAGGCTGAGGATCTCGGTCCTGGCGGGGGAGTTGTGGCTGGGCCTGGTCATCGTGCTCATCATGGCGGCCGGAGTGTGGGGCGCGCGCTGGCTGCCCCGCGCCGTCGCGGCCAGCGCCGCGGCCGGTGTCCTCGCGTTCGGGCTGATGTCACCGGACAGCCTTATCGCCGAACGGAACGTCCAGCGGTACGAGGACACGGGCAAGTTCGACATCCTGTACGCCCGGGACCTGTCGGCCGACGCCGTACCCGCTCTCGACAGGCTGAAGGAGCCGATGCGCTCCTGTGCGCTGCGATCCCTGGCCTCCGAGCTGAAGCAGGACGACGCGCCCTGGTACGCGACCAGCTGGGGCGAGTCCCGGGCCCGGGACATCCTGCGGGCCAACCCGCCGTCCGCGTCCGTGGACGAGAGCGTGTGCGACTCGTTGACGGAGACTCCCGCCTACCGCTGAAACGCCTTCGGCCGATGTGACGGCCCCGGTCGCCGGCCGGGGCCGTGGCGTGGCCACCCGCTCCGTTCCCGTCGAGGGCCAGGCCGTGGTCCCCATGGGTCTCCCGACCCGGACCACGCCCGGCCCTCCGTGGGGCGCTCCTCAGCCGGCGGCCGGTGCCGCCGTACCGGCGAGAGCCTCCAGATCGCTCTTGCGGACCTTGATGACCAGTGCCGCGGTGGTCAGGGCGAGCAGAGCCATGCCCACCGCGGGTATGAAGGCGGTCGAGATGCCATGGGCGAGTACGTCGTGACCCCAAGGGGCCGGCAGCTGATGGGACTTGGCGAACGCGGCCTTCTGCTCGGCCGAGCCGTCCGCCAGGAACTTCGGCATCTGCGTGCGCGCCTCGTCACGGCTGGCCGTTCCGAAGACCGTGGTGAGGATGGAGAGGCCGAGCGAACCACCCACCTGCTGCGTGACGTTGAGCAGCCCGGAGGCCGCGCCCGCCTCGTGCTGGGCGACACCGGAGACGGCGGTCACCGTCAGCGTCACGAAATTCAGGCCCATGCCGAAGCCGAACAGCAGCATGGGGCCGAGGACTCCGCCCGCGTACGAGTCGTCGGGACTGATGAAGGTCAGCCAGCCGAGCCCGAGGGCGACGAGGGACGAACCGGTGACCATGAAGGGCTTGGGGCCGAGCACCGGCAGGAAGCGCTGGGAGAGACCCGCGCCGACCGCGATCGCGACCGTCACCGGGAGGAACGCCACACCGGCCGAGATCGGGGTGTACCCGAGGACGTTCTGCACGAAGAGGACGATGTAGAAGAACATGCCGAACATCGCGGCGGCGAGACTCAGCATGATCAGGTAGGTGCCCGAACGGTTGCGGTCGGCGAACATCCGCAGCGGCGTGATCGGTTCCCGCGCCCGGGTCTCGATGATCCCGAACGCCAGCAGCAGTGCCGCGGCCGCGCTGAACGAGCCGATCGTGAGGCTGTCCCGCCATCCGTTCTCCGCCGCGCGGATGAAGCCGTAGACCAGGGACGCCATCCCGGCCGTCGAGGTGAGCGCACCGGCGATGTCGAAGCGCCCCGGGTGACGAGGCGACTCGTTGATGTACAGCGGCGCCAGGACGGCGATCAGGATGCCGATGGGTACGTTGACGAACAGGACCCACCGCCAGTCGAGCCACTCCGTGAGCATGCCACCGGCGAGCAGCCCGATGGCGCCGCCGCCGGCCGAGACCGTCGCGAAGACGGCGAACGCCCGGTTCCGCTCCGGTCCCTCGGGGAAAGTCGTCGTGATCAGGGCCAGCGAGGTCGGCGAGGCGATCGCGCCACCCATGCCCTGGAGGGCCCGCGCCGCCAGCAACTGCCAGGGTTCCTGGGCGAGTCCGCCGAGCAGCGAGGCGAAGGTGAACAGCAGGATGCCGGTCATGAAGACCCGGCGCCTGCCGAGGATGTCACCGGCCCGCGCGCCGAGAAGCAGCAGGCCGCCGAAGGTGAGGGTGTACGAACTGACCACCCATGTCAGGTCGGTCGTACTGAAGTCGAGTGCGTCTTGAATGTGCGGGAGTGCGATGTTCACAATCGTCGCGTCGAGTACCACCATGAGTTGGCAGGCCGCGATGACGGTGAGCGCGATGCCGGGATGTCCCTCCCGGCGAGCCGCACCTGGCTTGCTTTCCTGAACCAATGGAGTGGTTGTCACTAGGCTGCCCCCACAAGTGCGTTAGTGAACGCTCGCGTTCACTTTCGCGTCAACGGTAGTGAGTCCCCGTCAGTGAACGCAAGCGTTCACTGAAGTCGCTGTCCGGAGACGCCAGTCCGACCGTCCGCCCCCGCACGAAAGCCCGAACTCCCCGCATTTCGCTCCCTGTACGACGGAGACACTCTGATGGTTACCTCGCGATGGACGGCCGCCCCCGCTCAGGCACCCCCCTCGCGCCGGCGCGGTGCCGTGCTCGAGCGCGCGATCCTGGAAGCCGCGCTGGAGCAGCTCGGCTCGGTCGGCTGGAACGGCCTCACCATGGAGGGCGTGGCCGCGGGCGCCCAGACCGGCAAGGCCGCGGTCTACCGCCGCTGGCCCTCGAAGGCGGACCTGGTCGCTGACGCGCTCCAGGCCGGACTGCCGGACCTGACCCGCGCTCCCGACCTCGGCGGCGTCCGGGAGGACCTGCTGGAGGTGTGCCGCCGGGTGCGCGAGGCGATGTTCTCGCCGCCCGGGATCGCGCTTCGCTCAGTGCTTCACGAATGCGATGTGAGACAGGCCGAACACTTCAACCAGGTCATCCTCGGCGGTGTCGTCGAGCCCACCCTGCGTCTGCTCCGCGAGGTCGTCCAGCGCGGTATCGAACGGGGTGAGGTGCGTCCCGACGCGGCGAACTCGTACGTCTTCGACGCCGTCCCGGCGATGATGATGTACCGCGCCAAAGTGTGCGCGAGCGAATGGAGTGACCTGGACCTCCAGGAGATGATCGACCAGATGATGGTCCCGCTGCTGCGCGCACGCTCCGGCTGACGGGTCCCTAGCGTGGGTCCGAGGCGTGGGTCCGGGGCGTGAGTCCGGGGGTGGGTTGGGCGCGCGGTTCGTGTGGGGTGGCCGGTGGGCCCGTGCGCGTCGCCGCGCTGATTCATGGGCGTCGGTCGGGTGGTCCGCGCAAGCCGCCGGCCTCCGTGCGTGGGCCGGGTCCGGCGGCGTCGGTGAGGGCTTTCCCGCGGCCGGGGGACCTGGGTGTCGCGAGGAGCTCGGAGCGGCGTAGTCTGAGGGCGCCATGCCGTACGAACCCCCCACTCACACCGTCGAGCGCTCCCTCCGCGCCACGACCGGAGCGAAGGTCATAGCCGGTGTCGACGAGGTGGGGCGCGGTGCCTGGGCCGGCCCCGTCACCGTCTGCGCCGCCGTCACCGGACTGCGCCGCCCGCCCGAAGGCCTCACCGACTCCAAGCTCCTGACCGTCAAGCGCCGCACCGCGCTGGCCGTGGAGTTGGAGAAGTGGGTGACGGCGTACGCCCTCGGGCACGCCTCCCCGGAGGAGATCGACCAGCTGGGAATGACGGCAGCGCTGCGCCTCGCGGCGGTACGCGCGCTGGAAGCCTTGCCGGTCCGCCCCGACGCGGTCATCCTCGACGGGAAGCACGACTATCTCGGCGCTCCCTGGCAGGTCCGCACGGTGATCAAGGGCGACCAGTCCTGCGTCGCCGTCGCGGCGGCCTCCGTGATCGCCAAGGTGCGGCGCGACAAAATGATGGCCGAACTGGGCATCGAACATGCAGACTTCGGCTTTGCGGCCAACGCCGGGTACCCGTCGCCGGTCCACAAAGCCGCGCTGGAGGAGCGGGGTCCCACCCCGTACCACCGGTTGACGTGGGCGTATCTTGATGCGCTGCCCCAGTGGCGGCATCTCAAGAAGGCCCGCAGCTGGGCGGACGGAAACGTTCCGGAGATCGAGGGCCAGCTCGGCTTCGATTTCTGACGATTCCGTTCGCACTCATGTGCCACCCGCCGGGGCGAGTCGCACCGGCGTTTGATAGACATCAGCTCATGCCTCTCCTTCCCGAGGAGCCTCAGATTCACGAGAGTGCCCAGGGTCCCCGCGTCACTCCGGCCAGTGGCCGCACCGCGCAGACCCCTCGCCCCGTACCCGGTCCCCGTCCCGCGGCCCCGCCGCGTCCCGGCCGTCCGGGTCCTGTCCGGCCGATGCCGGCCCAACGCACCCCCCGCGAGCCGGCCGTGGCCGCTCCCGGTCCGTCCGCCAAGTCGGCCGCACCCGCGGCCGTCACCCCGCAGATCCAGCTCGTCCCGGCCTCGGCCGACGGTGCGCTGGACGCCGCGGAAGAAGCCGTCGACCTCCTGCTGGAGTCGGGCCGCGCCCCCGGTGAGGTGCTGGTGATCACCACCGGCGACCCGCACCCATGGGCCGCGCACGAGCTGTCCTTCGGCGAGGCCGCCTACTGGGCGCAGCACGACGCCGGCGACGACGTCTTCTACACCGACGCCACCGCCGCGCGCCGGGCCGCTTCCCGTCCCGTGGTCGTGGTCGCGGTCAACGGGGGTTCCGGCGACGCCGCCGCGACCGCCCTGCCGCTGGCCCTCGGCCGTGCCGGTGCCCTGCTGATCGTCTGCGGCGACCCGCAGCAGATCAACTCGGTCCTGGCCGCAGGCGTCTGAGCGCGTTCCGGACCCGGTCCGGAACGCGCCCGGCGGGACGCTGAGGGTGCCGCGACGGCGGCACCTGCACAGCGGTCACTTCTGCGTACCCGCACGCGTCCGCGCCCGCAGGCGCTCGGCCCGCCACTCTTCGTGCGGTACGGGCTGCCTTGGCGCGCCCGCGCTTCACTCGCTGACCCCCTGGCTTTCCCGCGCAGCGGGAACACGCCTCGGATTCAGGCACGGGGTGCAAGTGGTCCCGGGCTCAAGGTGTGGGCCAGGTCTGCCGAGCGGACCATTGGTCCCGGACTTCGGGGCTTGGGTGCGCCCCGGCCATCCGCTCGGATCATGGGCGGCCCCGGACTCGGATGCGAGCCGCGCTTCGTGGACACCAGGTGCGAGCGGTACGGCGCCGGCGCCGCCGTCGGGCGGGTGCGGCCCGCCTTCCCCCGGGGCGGGCCAACGCTCACGACTCGACGCCTGTCAGCGGGCGGCCGCCCGGCGCATCACCTCGGAGGCGACGCCGCCGGTGCGGGGCAGCGGCGGCAGCACCTCCCCCACGTAGAACTCCGGAGCCGACTCGGAGTTGGGGCGGCGTCCGCCGCGGCCCTCGCCGAGAACCTGCCAGCCGTCACGTGTCAGTGTGATGTACGCGCCGCACCGCAGCCCGTGGAGCGTGCAGGCGTCCCGCAGCCCCCACATCCAGGCGCCGTCCTCCTCCGTCCAGCGCGCGTCGCCGTCCCGGCAGTACAGCAGTACGGCCGTGCGTGCGGGAGTGCGGCGCCGCAGGTCGTGCGGGATGACCCGGCGCAGCTGCGCGAGCAGGGCGTTGCGGAACATCCAGCCGTCGGCGGGTGCCGAACGCCGGGTGAAGGAGGCGCTCGCCATCAGCCGCTCGTCCTGGTCGAGCACCGCGACGACCGCGGTCGAAGGTCTGGGCCGGTGCCGGGCGTGAAGGCCGCTCACGACCTCACGGGGATCGCGCAGAAGCGGAATTCCGGCCGAGGCCCATTCGGCGGGTTCCAGCATGCGGGTGAGTGAGTTGGTGGAAGCGGCGGACAGGTCGGGAGACGTCGACAAGGTTGCCGCCGAGGACGGAGCGAATCCGAAGGTCACGGTCCTCCCTTCGGCTACGTGCCCAGACAGCGGGCGGGGTCGGACTTGGGGGAATGGCACGCCGCAGCAGAGCCCTACCGGACCACGGGCAAACCGTGCGGGGAGCGGACCTCAATTCTTCCTGTCGAACTGGGTTGCGGCAACGAGCAATTGGGGCCACAGACCGTTTTCGGGCGATTAGAGTCCTATATACCTGCCCGGTGTTTCGAATCGCGACACACGAGTCACGCTTGTACGGCGAGGACCAGCGGCAACACTGTCTGAGCACCCGCTCTGCGCAGCATCCGTGATGCCACCGCAAGCGTCCACCCAGTGTCCGTGGCATCGTCCACCAGCAAGACCGGACCTTCCGCTTCTCTCAGGACGGCGGCCAGCTGAGGGGGCACGGTCAGCGCTCCGTCCAGCGCCTTCAGCCGTTGCGCGCTGTTGCTCCGGGAGACGTGGGCCTCCTCGCCGACGTACTCCACGGAACCCAGCAGCGGCAGCCGCCCGATCTCGGCGATCCTCGCACCCAGCGAGCCGATCAGCCGCGGCCGCGAACGCGAGGCGATGGTCACCACCCCTACCGGGCGCGGCGGTGCGTCGGGCTGCCCCGAGGCCCAGCCCCCGGGTCCCTTCGCCCAGTCGGCCAGGACACCGACCACGGCCTTGGCGACATCGTCCGGAACCGGCCCGTCCGGGGCGTGCGGGGCGAGTATCGGCCGCAGCCGGTTGCCCCAGCCGATGTCCGAGAGCCGTCCCAGGGCGCGCCCCGGAGCCGCTTGCTCGCCGGCCGGGATGCGGCCCTTCAGCTCGACGCCGATCGCGGCCAGGCCGGTCGGCCACATCTTGCGGGGCTCGACCTCGACGCCCGCGCGGTCCAGCTCACCGTTCGCGGCGTCCAGGGCCGTGGCCGAGACGGATGTCTGGAATCGTCCGCCGGCGCAGTTGTCGCAGCGTCCGCACGGCGCGGCACCCTCGTCGTCCAGCTGCCGCCGCAGGAACTCCATGCGGCAGCCGGTCGTCGACACGTAGTCCCGCATAGCCTGCTGTTCCGCCGCCCGCTGCTTGGCGACCCAGGCATAGCGCTCGGTGTCGTACGTCCAGGGCAGGCCCGTGGAGATCCAGCCGCCCTTGACCCGGTGCACCGCTCCGTCGACGTCGAGCACCTTGAGCATGGTCTCCAGGCGGGATCTGCGCAGTTCCACAAGCGGTTCCAGCGCGGGCAGGGAGAGCGGGCGCTCGGCCCGCGCCAGCACGTCCAGAGTGCGCCGCACCTGCTCCTCAGGGGGGAAGGCGATCGAGGCGAAGTATTCCCAGATCGCCTGGTCCTCCTTGCCCGGCAGGAGCAGCACCTCCGCGTGCTCCACCCCGCGCCCCGCGCGCCCCACCTGCTGGTAGTAGCCGATCGGGGAGGAGGGGGAACCGAGGTGCACGACGAAGCCCAGGTCGGGTTTGTCGAAGCCCATGCCCAGGGCCGACGTGGCGACCAGGGCCTTGACGCGGTTGGCGAGCAGGTCCTCCTCGGCCTGCTGGCGGTCCGCGTTCTCGGTCTTCCCGGTGTACGAGGCCACGGTGTACCCGCTCTGGCGAAGGAACGCGGCGACCTCCTCGGCCGCGGCCACCGTCAGCGTGTAGATGATCCCGGAGCCCGGCAGTTCGTTCAGGTGCTCGGCGAGCCAGGCCATCCGGTGCGCGGCGTCCGGCAGCCGCAGCACGCCGAGGCTCAGACTCTCCCGGTCCAGGGGGCCGCGCAGAACCAGCGCGTCGGTGCTCACGCCCGTGCCCAGTTGCTCGGCGACGTCGGCCGTCACGCGCGCGTTGGCTGTCGCGGTGGTGGCCAGCACCGGGGTGTCGGGCGGCAGGTCGGCCAGCATGGTCCGCAGGCGGCGGTAGTCCGGCCGGAAGTCGTGGCCCCAGTCGGAGATGCAGTGCGCCTCGTCGACCACCAGCAGACCGGTGGCCGCGGCGAGCTTGGGCAGCACCTGGTCGCGGAAGTCGGGATTGTTCAGCCGCTCCGGACTCACCAGGAGGACGTCGACCTCGCTCGCCGCCACCTCGGCCTGGATGGTCTCCCACTCCTCCGTGTTGGACGAGTTGATCGTCCGTGCGCGGATTCCGGCGCGGGCCGCGGCCTCCACCTGGTTGCGCATCAGCGCGAGGAGCGGGGAGACGATCACGGTGGGCCCGGCACCCAGTTCGCGCAGCAGTGCCGTCGCCACGAAGTACACCGCGGACTTGCCCCAGCCGGTGCGCTGCACGACGAGCGCTCTGCGCTTGTCGGCCACCAGCGCCTCGATGGCGCGCCACTGGTCCTCGCGCAGCCGTGCCTCGCCCGCCGGAGCGCCGACCAGGCGGGCCAGGACGGCATCGGCCGTGGCCCTGAGTTCTTCGCGGGAGGCGTCGGGTGCGTTGTCGGGGACTGTGGGTCGCGGGTCTTCGGTCGTCATGGCTCCATGCAACCGGATGGGTCCGACATTGCGCGAACGAGACGTCGAGCTGTGGACAAGTTCTGTCGTGGCCATGGCGGCGGTTATCCACAGACCCAACCGGAATTCTGCATTCCGAGAGATGGTCACCGCATGACGAATCACGACGAAGCGACCGGCACGTCCGGCGACCAGAACATCAGCGCCGTCGGTGGATGCCGCCAGAACCCCGGGCCCGACCGCTCCGGCGGCGATGGCGGAAATGGCGGAGAAGGCGGCGAACGTGGGCACGGCGGTCGAGGCGGGCGGGGCGGGCCTCGCGACCACGCAGGCGAAGGGTGGGACGGCCCGGACGGACGGTCCGGACGCGAGGTCCGGGACCGGATCGTCCGACAGGCCGGCCCCAGGATTCCCGGCGATACGGCGATTCTCGGCGGGCTGCGCCACGGGGGCGGCGCGGACCGAGCCGGCGACGACCGCGACCCGGGCAGCCTGGGCCTCCCGGGCGGAGAGCATCAGGTGACTCTCCGCACCCCGGCCGAGCTGGCCGACGCGCTGCCCTACCTCCTTGGCTACCGCCCCGACGACAGCATCGTGCTGGTCGCCCTGCACGACAGGGAAAAGCGCGGCCGGTTCGGTGGCCGGGCCCGTCTCGGCATCCCTGCACACGCGGAGGACTGGCCGTCCGCCTCCGACGAGCTCGCCCGGGGCCTGGTGAAGGGCAGCGAACGCCGGGGAGCCCGCCCCGGCAGCATGGTGGCGTACCTGTGCCAGGAACCCCGGAGCGGTGAATCGGGGCGAGACGTGATGGAACGCCTGAGGCCGCTCGCTCAGCTGCTGCGGACGGCCTGCGGACGCCTCGACGTTCCGGTGATCGAGGCCCTCTGCATCTCCGACGGCCGTTTCTGGACCTACACCTGCCCGGGGCAGGGCTGCTGTCCGGCGGAAGGCACGCCGATGGGACTGCCGGGCACGTCGGTCCTCGCCGCCGCCGCGACCTACGCGGGCCTCCAGGTGCGCGGATCCCTGAAGGACCTGACAGCCAGGTTCCTTCCCTGGGAATCCACCGCGGCGCTGGGACAGGAGGTGGCACTCGACACGGCCAGCATGGCCCTGGTTCCGCGCATCCTCGGGGACGACAGCCGAGGCGCGGTGGCGGAGGAGACCCTCGCGCTGGCCCGTCGGATCAGGGACCGGTTCGCCGCGGCCTTTGCCGTGTCGGGCACACGCCCGTCGGACCTGCGAGACGACGGACTCCTGGACAACGACGAGGCCGCCACGTTGATCCTCGGCTTGCAGGACCGCACGACCCGTGACCGTGCCGCCCAGTGGATGGAGGGCGACGAGGCCGCCCCCGCGCTGCGCCTGTGGCGGGCCCTGTCCCGACGCTGCGTCGGCCCCTACCGCGAGCACGCCGCGGCACCCCTCACCCTCGCGGGCTGGGTCGCCTGGTCCATGGGCGACGAACTGGAGGCACGGGAAGCGCTCGCCATGGCACTCGGCGCCGATCCCGACTATCTGTTCGCCCGCCTGCTCCACCAGGCGTGCAATGAGGGGCTCGACCCGGAATCGGTCCGGCGCTGCCTGCGCGCGCAGCGCACGGACCGGGCCACGACAGACGCGGGCCGGCCGACCGGATCCGGCACGCCCCTCCCGGCGGACGGGGTGACACCGTCCGGATCCCTCGCGCCCGGCGCCCCGCCGTCGACATCCACTCCCCGCCGCCGCAAGCCCCGGTCCACCGCACATGGCGGGAGCCGAACAGGCCGCCGCGGCCCCGGGACCCGTACCGCCCGTGGGTCCCGTCCGGGCGATACCTCACCGGCCGGGGACCGGTCGCGCCGCTCGGCGGACCGCGCGGACGGTCAGACGCGCGGGTGCGGCGACAACGAGCGGCACGGTTCAGGGGAGGACGGGTGAGTGTCCGGGCCACACCCAGCCGAGAAAGGCTCAAGGCGAAGACCGGCAGCGCTTTTCGGCCTGGGCGGGGCCGGTCGAAGGCAGGGGCCGGTCGGGCTGTTCGGCCGGAATGGGTCAGGAGCCCGGACGGCCCGGGCGTGGGCCGCGTCCCAGGTTGTCCCCCGTCGACCGGCGCTCATGAGACGTATGGGCCGTCTCACCCCCATTCGGTCGGCTTTCCACCACAAACGCGTGACCCGGGACCGGGGTGCCCCGTTCACCTGAGTGGCGGAATCCGTGGCCGGATTGCGCCGCCGCAACGCCCGCGACCCCGCGGAGCCCCCACCCGGTGCTCCGCGTGCTCCCGGCGCACCGAGCGCGGAGGAAGCCCCCTCATGTCCATGCCCCATCCGTCCTCGGCACCCGACGGCACGCGTCCGTCAGAGCACGAGTCCGCACAGTCCGCCGGACGCGGGGGCGCTCCGGCGGCCCCGCGACCGGGCGGTGACGCCGGTGCGCCCTACGTGCCGGCAGGCCGCGTTCCCGGAGTTCCCCGGACGTCCTTTCCCGCGCCGGGTCGGCCTTCGGACCTGCCGCCGGCCCACACCACCCTCATCTGCGCCGCTCTTCCCGGACTGGTGATCTCGACGGAGGAAGGACAGCTGACGGGCCGCGGCCTCGAGGGCTTCTACAGGGCGGGCCGCCGGATGCTGTCCCGCTGCCTGGTCCGGGTCGCGGGCCGGGAACCGCTCGCGATGCAGGCCCGCATGCTCGCGGCCGACCGGGCCCGCTTCGTCGGCACGCTGCGCGCGTCTCCGGAAACAGGCCCGGACCCGGACGTCGTCGTCGAAAGAACCCGTCACGCGGAGGGCGTCGAACGGATCACCCTGCGCAGTTCGGCTCTCCGGGCCCTGCGCCTGCCTGTCGAGGTCGCCCTCGGGACGGACCTCGCGGAACTGGGCGACGTGGCCTCGGGCAGAGCCGGGCCCGAGCTGCCCGCCACGGTCCACTCCGCAGGACTGCGCTGGTCCTGCCCCACGGGCTATGTGATCGTCGCCGCGGACCCGCCGCCGACCGATGCCCTGGCCTCGGCAGGGCTGCTGCGCTGGGAGCTCGAACTGCCGCCCGGCGGGGCGCTCACCTTGGAACTGCGCATCAGACCGGACGGCCAAGGGCCGGTCACGCCGGTGGGTCGCGGGGCGGCGAGCCCGTTCGCCGAGGCCGGGGCGCTCAGCGACGAACCAGGGGCCGAACGGCTTCTGAGAACCTGCGTCGACGACCTTCGGGCCCTGTTGCTGCGCGACCCCCGGCATCCGGCCGACAAACACCTCGCGGCGGGTGCCCCCTGGCGCTGCGGGCTGGCGCCGGCCGAGGCGCTGGCCGCGGCCCGGATGACCCTGCCGCTCGGCACGCGCCTTGCCGCAGGCACGCTGCGGACACTCGCCCGCACACAACTCGTCGGTCCGGGACCGCGCTCCGGGCTGATCCCGGGACCGCTCCGGGACAGCGGGCCGCATCTGCCGCCGGGCTGCACGGGGACCGAGGCCACCCTGCTCTTCCCCGTGCTTCTCGCCGAGGCCTGGCGCTGGGGGCTGGCCGAGCGGGAGGTGGAGGATCTGCTGCCCGCGGCCGAGCGGTGTCTGGAGTGGCTGCGGACCACGGTCGGTGACGGCTCGTATCTGTCCGACGTGCAGCCGGGCGGACCGTTCCGCTGCGAGACACAGGCGCACGCCCATCGGGCGGCACTGCTCGGCGCCGGTCTGCTCGACGCACACGGTCGGACCGGCGGCACGGGGCTGCGGCAGTGGGCCCAGGCGATGCGGACGACGTTCCGTGACGACTTCTGGGCCGAGGACGGCGCCGGTGGCCGACCGGCCGCCGCCCGCACCCAGGACGGCCGAACCGTGTCCCAGCTCGGTTCGGGCGCCGCCCATCTCCTCGACACCGGTCTGTCGGGCGCCGGAGAGATGGCACCGGGTCTGCTCGACAAGGCCCGGACCGAACAGCTCGCGAGGCTGCTCGGCGGCCCGGCCATGGACTCTGGCTGGGGCCTGCGGAGCCTCGGGGCCAAGGAGACGGCGTACAACCCGTTCGGTCATCGCAGCGGGGCCGTGCGCGTCCATGAGACGGCCGTCGCCGTGGCGGGGCTCGCCGCCGCCGGCCACGAGGAGGAAGCGGGCTCCCTGCTGCGCGGCGTACTGGCGGCGGCCGAGTCCTTCGGCGGCAGACTGCCCGAGATGTACGCGGGGGAACAGCGCACACCGGGGAGCGCTCCGCTTCCCCATCCGGCCGCCTCCCGCCCCGCGGCCACGTCCGCCGCGGCGGGGGTGTTGCTGCTCTGCTCCCTCGCCGGGATCCGTCCCGACGCCCCCGCGGGGACCGTGGCTCTGCGCCCGTTCCGGGCCGCGCCCCTCGGCGAGATCGTGCTGACGGGCCTGCGGATCTCGGGCGCCCCCTTCTCCGTGCGCGTCAGCAGACTCGGGCTCGCCATGGTCGAGGAGGCGGGTGACGGATTGCAGCTGGGCGTGTGACCTCCGGGAGGCGCTTCTGGCCGAGCGGCCCCGGCGGCGAGCCGCCGTACGGACGGAAGTCGATCAACCATGGACCGTGCTCACGAAGGAGGTGTTTATCGTCAGGCAGACGACTATGATCGCGGCATGCCCTACGACCCGTCAGCCTTTCCGCCCTTCGCCGTGACCGTGGACCTGGTCGTGCTGACCGTGCGCCGCCATGCCCTGTGCGCGTTGGCGGTACGGCGGGGCGAGCAGCCGTTCCAGGGGCGATGGGCACTGCCCGGCGGCTTCGTACGGACCGACGAGGACCTGGCCCAGGCGGCGGCACGTGAGCTGGCCGAGGAGACGGGCCTGTGCGCGCACGACCCCTCGGTTCCCGCACAGGACAACGGCGCGCACCTCGAGCAGCTCGCGACCTACGGCGACCCCAAGCGCGACCCCCGGATGCGCGTGGTGAGCGTCGCGCATCTCGCCCTCGCCCCCGACCTGCCCGCTCCACGGGCGGGCGGCGACGCGAACAGCGCGCGCTGGGCACCCGTCGAGGAGCTCCTGCAACAGGGCGGGTACGGACGGGACGGGGAGCAGGCGGCACCCCTCGCCTTCGATCACGCGCAGATCCTCTCGGACGGCGTGGAGCGCGCCCGGTCCAAGATCGAGTACTCGTCGCTGGCGACCGCCTTCTGTCCGACCGAGTTCACCGTCGGCGAGCTGCGCCGTGTCTACGAGGCCGTGTGGGGTGTGGCACTCGACCCGCGCAACTTCCACCGCAAGGTGACCGGAACGCCGGGCTTCCTCGTGCCCACGGGGGGCACGACCACGCGCCAGGGCGGCCGCCCCGCCCAGTTGTTCCGCGCGGGCGGCGCCACACTGCTGAACCCGCCGATGCTGCGTCCCGAGGTCTGACGAAGGCGACGAACACGGGTTCGGCCCCCGGAGCGTTGGTGTGCTCGCCGGACCATCGAGGCCTGGCGGAGGCAAGCCGCATGGCGCCCGGAAAATCCGAAATGTCGCGCTATCTTGCTTTGAGTGATCCAGGCCATCGGACTGACCAGCAACACCCGCAAGGCGCGTCCGCCCGCCGTCGACGACGTGTCCTTCGAGGCGCGCGCGGGCCACGTCACGGCGCTCGTCGGAGCCCCGGGCGCGGGCAAGACAACGGCGCTGCGGCTCATGCTCGAACTCCAACAGGGCCGCGGAATCACCTACTTCCGGGGCAGGCCACTGCATCGGATCACCCATCCCTCGCGCGAGGTCGGCGTCCTCCTGGGCGAAGTGCCGGGCCATCCGGCACGCACGGTCCGCGGTCAGCTGCGCATGCTGTGCGCCGCCGTCGGCGTCCCCGTGCGCCGCGCTGACGACGTCCTCGAAGTGGTCGGGCTCGTCAGCCTCCGGGACGAGAGCCTGGGCACGCTGTCCCGTGGCATGGACCGCCGGCTCGGACTGGCCTGCGCGCTCCTGGCCGACCCTCACACCCTCGTGCTCGACGGACCCGCGGACGGCCTGTCCGTCAAGGAAGGCCGATGGCTGCACGGGATTCTGCGGGCACACGCGGCGCAAGGCGGCACGGTGCTGTTCACCACGGACGACGCCAAGGAGGCCGCGCGAACCGCCGACCGGGTCGTCACGCTGGAACAGGGGCGCCTCGTCGCCGACCAAGGTGCCGCGGAGTTCGCCCGGACCCGGCTCCGGCCGCGGGTGGCAGTCAGGAGTCCGCATGCCGCCAGACTCGGTTCTCTCCTGACCAAGGAGGCCCGTACCGCGCAGCGCTCGGTCGAAGTGGTGCGCGAGGAGGGCAACCGGCTCTCCGTGTACGGCAGTACCTGCGCCGACGTCGGCGAGACGGCCTTCCGGCACGGCATCCTCGTACACCAACTCGCCGACGAGACAGGGGACATGGGGCCGACACCGGCCAAGGCGTCGCCGGGGGAAGGTGAGCGGACCGCCGCCGAGCCGAGCCCCGAGGAGGTGCGCCCCGCCGCGGATCCGAGCCCTGCCACCGATCCGAGCCCTGTCATCGATCCGACGCTCTTCGTCGAGCCGAGCCCGGTCGAGGCGTCGGCCGCGGACGATCCGCCCGTCCTCCCGCCGGCCATCGCCGTACGGCAGGTACGGAGCCCGCTGCGCCCCCTGCGCTACGAACTGCGCAGGGCCGCCGGTGTCGGAACCGGCTACTTCACCGCGGCCGCCGTACTTGTCTCCTCGGTCCTCGTGTCCGTCCTCCTGGCCAGAATCGGTCACACACCCCAGACGCGCCTGCTGGCCGCGTGGCCCCGGGAACTCCCGCTGCCGCCCGCGGCGCTCGGTGCGGGCCTGCTGGGCGCCGTCGCCTTCGGTGAGGAGTTCCGCCACCCCGCCCTGGCCGCGGACCGCGGCACCGTCCCGCGCCGGCTGGGACTGCTGACCGCCAAGCTGCTCCTCGCCTCGGTGACCGCGCTCACGCTGGCGTTCCTCACCGTGGGCTGCGACCTCGAAGTGCTCTACCTCGTCTACGGACGGGAGCTCACCGAAGTTCCCTCGGACTGGCTCTCGCTGAGCGCCAGTTGGTTCGGGCTGGTGGTGGGCTGCGCGTGGGCGGGCGTGCTGGCGGCCGGCATCTTCCGGTCCACCGCGGCGGGGCTCGCGGCGGTGCTCGCCGTGCCGGTCGTCGTCGTACCGCTCGTACAAAAGGTCTTGCAGGGGCCGTCTGTGCGGTCGGCGGCCGGATTCCCGGAGCGGCTTCGGGAACTGGTCCTCATGCAGTGGCCGTTCGGAGGGGAGCACTACCTGGCTGCCGCCGTGCGCGTGCTCGCCCAACCCGTGGGCGGGGCACTGCTGTTGTCGCTGGGCGCGCTGCTCTGCGCATATCTGCTCACGACCCTGCGGAGCCGGGTCAGATGACGACCGTCCGCACCCTTCCGTTCCCCCTGTGCGCACAACTTCCCGGAGAACGCCCATTTCTTTCCGATAAGGCGTCAATTGCGACGGTGTGAGCGATCACCCTTTCGTGTGCTTTTCACCAAAGACCTCAAGGGAGTTGGAGTCGGAGCCGACAAAAGACCCGTGAGTACCCTTGCGCAGACCATGATGACCGCCGCCCGTTCCTCAGATTCCGGCCTGGCCGGACCGGGCGAACTCGACCGTTACCCCTATGCCGACGCGTCCGGTGCCGACCGGGTGAGCCCCCCCGTCTGGGACAGCGCCGAACCCGAACTCGGCCGTGTCGGCCGCCGCGCCGCAGGCAGCCGCGGGCGCGGGCTGCACGGCCAACTCGTCCAGCAGCTCGGACAGATGATCGTCTCCGGAGATCTCGGTGCGGACCGTCCGCTCGTGCCCGAGGAGATCGGCCAGCGCTTCGAGGTCTCCCGGACCGTCGTCCGCGAGTCGCTCCGCGTTCTGGAGGCGAAGGGGCTGGTCAGTGCCCGCCCGAACGTCGGAACGCGCGTGCGTCCCGTCAGTGACTGGAACCTCCTCGACCCGGACATCATCGAATGGCGGGCCTTCGGGCCGCAGCGGGACGACCAGCGACGCGAGCTGAGCGAGCTCCGCTGGACCATCGAGCCGCTCGCGGCGCGCCTCGCGGCAGGGCACGGGCGCGAGGACATCCAGCAGCGCCTCGGCGACATGGTCGAGATCATGGGCCACGCCATGTCGCAGGGCGACGCCCTCACGTTCTCGCGGGCCGACACCGAGTTCCACTCGCTGCTCATCCAGCTCGCGGGCAACAGGATGCTGGAGCACCTCTCGGGGATCGTCTCCGCGGCCCTCCAGGTGTCCGGCGGCCCGGTCACCGGCTGTGACCGGCCGACCGAGGCCTCGCTGGGTCACCACGCCCGGATCGCCGAGGCGCTCGCGGCGGCCGACGGCGCGGCGGCCGAGTCGGCCATGCGGCAGCTCCTCACCGTCCACCCCGAGGTGGAGCGTGTCGTGCCCGCGCCGCGCGAGCACTGATCGCGCGCCGAGGGTGACGCTGTCCGGAGCGCGGGGGCGCCCGCGGCGGCGTCGCACCCGTGAACCGTCACCCGTCGGGACCTCGCCGGATCCTTCGCGGATTCGGCGAGGTCCCGACGGTGTGACCGGGTGGCTGATCATGAACTAACCTGGCTTGACAGGATCTGTCATCTTTTGAGTGCTTACGCGGTGTGACTCGGGCCACGCAGATTGGGCGTAACGCTCGTCGGGGCAGCGCGATGACCTAAGAGGTGATAGCCGAGGAAGGAATACAGACGTCGTGTGTGGCGCTGTGCATCTTCCCGGTCCCCGCCCGCGCCGTCGGCCCATCCCCAGTCGGCGGTCGTCGGTTCCTGTCCGCAGTGGACGGGGCCGGAAGCCGTTTTTCAACGTTCCGAGAGGTTGTTCGTGTCGGCCAGCACATCCCGTACGCTCCCGCCGGAGATCGCCGAGTCCGTCTCTGTCATGGCGCTCATCGAGCGGGGAAAGGCTGAGGGGCAGATCGCCGGCGATGACGTGCGTCGGGCCTTCGAAGCTGACCAGATTCCGGCCACTCAGTGGAAGAACGTACTGCGCAGCCTCAACCAGATCCTCGAGGAAGAGGGTGTGACGCTGATGGTCAGTGCCGCGGAGCCCAAGCGCACCCGAAAGAGCGTCGCAGCGAAGAGTCCGGTCAAGCGCACCGCCACGAAGACCGTGGCGGCCAAGACGGTGACCGCCAAGAAGGCCACCGCCACCGCGGCTCCGGCTGCCCTCGCCGACGATCCGTCCGAGGACGCCTCCGCAGGCAAGCCCGCCGCAGCCAAGAAGACGACGGCGAAGAAGGCCGTCGCCAAGAAGACGGTCGCCAAGAAGACGGCGGCCAAGAAGACGAGCGCCAAGAAGGACGACGCCGAGCTCGTCGACGACGAGGCGGTCGAGGAGACCCCCGGCAAGGCCGGTGCGGAGGAGCCCACCGAGGACGGCGCCCAGGGCTTCGTCCTGTCGGACGAGGACGAGGACGACGCGCCCGCTCAGCAGGTCGCCGCCGCCGGTGCCACCGCCGACCCGGTCAAGGACTACCTCAAGCAGATCGGCAAGGTCCCGCTGCTCAACGCCGAGCAGGAGGTCGAGCTCGCCAAGCGCATCGAGGCCGGTCTGTTCGCCGAGGACAAGCTGGCCAACGCCGACAAGCTCGCTCCGAAGCTCAAGCGTGAGCTCGAGATCATCGCCGAGGACGGCCGCCGCGCCAAGAACCACCTCCTGGAGGCCAACCTCCGTCTGGTGGTCTCCCTGGCCAAGCGCTACACCGGTCGCGGCATGCTGTTCCTGGACCTCATCCAGGAGGGCAACCTCGGTCTGATCCGCGCGGTCGAGAAGTTCGACTACACCAAGGGCTACAAGTTCTCCACGTACGCCACCTGGTGGATCCGTCAGGCGATCACCCGCGCCATGGCCGACCAGGCCCGCACCATCCGTATCCCGGTGCACATGGTCGAGGTCATCAACAAGCTCGCGCGCGTCCAGCGCCAGATGCTCCAGGACCTGGGCCGTGAGCCCACCCCGGAGGAGCTGGCCAAGGAGCTCGACATGACCCCCGAGAAGGTCATCGAGGTCCAGAAGTACGGCCGTGAGCCCATCTCGCTGCACACCCCGCTGGGCGAGGACGGCGACAGCGAATTCGGTGACCTCATCGAGGACTCCGAGGCCGTCGTCCCGGCCGACGCGGTCAGCTTCACGCTCCTCCAGGAGCAGCTGCACTCGGTCCTCGACACCCTGTCCGAGCGCGAGGCGGGCGTCGTCTCGATGCGCTTCGGTCTCACCGACGGTCAGCCGAAGACCCTCGACGAGATCGGCAAGGTGTACGGCGTGACCCGCGAGCGGATCCGCCAGATCGAGTCCAAGACCATGTCGAAGCTGCGTCACCCGTCGCGTTCCCAGGTGCTGCGCGACTACCTCGACTAGGCCTCGGCCGCATGTCGACGAGGGCCCGGTCTCCTTCGGGAGGCCGGGCCCTCGTCGTGTGCGCGGAGTGCGTGCCGCCGCTCCCTGGATCACTCTGGGTGTTCCACGACCCTCCCAGTGTGAGGAGCGCGCATGCGCCGTCCCTACGTCCCGGCCCTGGCCCTTGCGGCCACCACAGCGGTGATATCGCTGACGACCCCCGCTCTGGCGTCCTCTGACAGCGTTGTCATCGGAAGTCGTCCGGTCCGGATCTCCGACAGTCCGTGGACGGTCGCGCTGTCCAGCCGTGACCGGTTCGGAGGTACCCGCGCGGGGCAGTTCTGCGGAGGAGTGGTCGTCGGCCGGACCACGGTCCTGACCGCGGCCCACTGCCTCGGCGAGGACGTGCTGGGGGCGCCGCAGCGTCAGCCGGGCGATCTGAAGGTCATCGCGGGGCGCGGGGATCTCATGTCCGAGGAGGGCAAGGAGATCCCGGTCAGCGACATCTGGGTCAATCCGCACTATGACAGCGAGACGAACGCCGGTGACTTCGGCGTACTGACGCTCGCCGAGCCGCTGCCGGCCTCCTCCGTGATCCGCATGGCCCCTTCAGGGGATCCGGCGTACGCGCCGGGGACCGCCGCCGCGGTCTACGGCTGGGGCGATCTGACGGGCGGCGGCGACTACGCGAGCAGTCTGCGGGCCGCCGACGTCCACGTGCTCCCCGACTCCTCCTGTGAGCGGGCCTATCCCGGCAACGAGTCCGGCACCTACGACGCCGGGTCCATGGTCTGCGCCGGGGAGGCTGCGGGGGGCCGTGACGCCTGTCAGGGGGACAGTGGCGGGCCGCTGGTCGCCCAGGGCCGCCTCATCGGCCTGGTGTCCTGGGGGAGCGGCTGTGGGCGTGCAGGGAGCCCTGGCGTCTACACGCGGGTCTCCGAGGCCGTACGGGCGCTGAACGCGAGGCGCTGAGAGCTGCCAGTGACGCGACGCGATACGAGTGCGGGCGGCCACTCCCTGCTTCCAGGGTGTGACCGCCCACTCACCGGCCTCTCAACCGGCACCCGCTCGTCGTTGATGCGAAGGCTCAGCGATCTTCGTCGTTGACGCTCTCGGGAACGGACGTCAGCCGCTCCGTCTCGTCCTGTATCTCAGCGGCGATCTTCTTGAGTTCCGGCTCGAACTTGCGACCGTGGTGGGCGCAGAAGAGCAGTTCTCCGCCGCTCAGGAGGACGACGCGCAGATATGCCTGGGCGCCGCAACGGTCGCAGCGGTCAGCGGCCGTCAGCGGGCTCGCGGGGGTCAGAACAGTAGTCACGTCGCCTCTTCTCTAGCTCGACGAGCTGTCGTACCAGGGTCAACATCCAACCAGGCCGAAAACGTTCCCGCTCGCGGCTTTTCCTCGAAATTTTCTTTCGAGCCGGCTGTCTGCTGCCGGTTGGCGGCGAATGAGCCGTATTGCGTGTCTTTGTGTCTGTACGGGTTCGCGCTGTCTGTCAGGTGTCGGTCCTCCCGGCTGGATTGCCGGTTGTTCATGAGGACGTGCCCGGAGCCTAAATGGTTCATGCCTCGAAGGGAACGTGATATGTACTTCACTCCATCGAGGGATCGAACACCCATGCGATCCTGGACTAGGGTGAGTTCATGCGAGGGTGGTGCTACAACGGCTCTACCAGGCCTCGGTACCCTCTGAGCGGCAACCGAAGCCGGGCCCTTACCCAAAAGGGTCTCCCATGAAATTCAGCGAGGAGCGAACCGCGTGACCGCCGATACGTCCGTGCCGTCCACAGCGCTGCTGACCGGAGCAGACCGTGACGGTTCCAACTACACCGCGCGGCACCTGCTCGTCCTTGAGGGGCTCGAGGCAGTGCGGAAGCGCCCGGGCATGTACATCGGGTCGACCGACAGCCGTGGCCTGATGCACTGCCTCTGGGAGATCATCGACAACTCCGTCGACGAGGCCCTCGGCGGCTACTGCGACCACATCGACGTCATCCTGCACGACGACGCCTCCGTCGAGGTGCGGGACAACGGCCGTGGCATCCCCGTCGACGTGGAGCCCAAGACCGGCCTCTCCGGCGTCGAGGTCGTCATGACCAAGCTGCACGCGGGTGGCAAGTTCGGTGGCGGCTCGTACGCGGCCTCCGGTGGCCTGCACGGTGTGGGCGCCTCCGTGGTGAACGCGCTCTCCGCCCGCTTGGACGTCGAGGTGGACCGTAACGGCCAGACCCACGCGGTGAGCTTCCGCCGCGGCACCCCGGGAGCCTTCAAGGCCGACGGACCCGACGCCGCCTTCGACGCGACGAGCGGCCTGCGCAAGCTCAAGCGGATCCCGAAGACCCGCACCGGCACGCGCGTGCGCTACTGGGCCGACCGCCAGATCTTCCTCAAGGACGCCAAGCTCTCGCTGGAGCACCTCCACCAGCGCGCCCGCCAGACCGCCTTCCTGGTCCCGGGTCTGACCATCGTCGTCCGCGACGAATTCGGGCTCGGTGAAGGCGGCAGCAAGGGCGAGGAGTCGTTCCGCTTCGACGGCGGGATCAGCGAGTTCTGCGAGTTCCTGGCGGCCGACAAGCCGGTCTGCGACGTCCTCCGCTTCAGCGGACAGGGCACCTTCAAGGAGACCGTCCCGGTCCTCGACGAGCACGGTCAGATGACGCCGACCGAGGTCACCCGTGAGCTGGGCGTCGATGTCGCGATGCGCTGGGGCACCGGTTACGACACGACCCTGAAGTCGTTCGTGAACATCATCGCCACGCCCAAGGGCGGCACCCATGTCGCCGGCTTCGAACAGGCCGTCGCCAAGACGATGAACGAGGTCCTGCGGACCAAGAAGCTGCTGCGCGTCGCAGAGGACGACATCGTCAAGGACGACGCCCTTGAGGGCCTCACCGCCGTCGTCACCGTGCGTCTCGCCGAGCCTCAGTTCGAGGGGCAGACGAAGGAGGTCCTCGGGACCTCGGCCGCCCGTCGCATCGTGACGAACGTGGTGACCAAGGAACTCAAGGCGTTCCTGACCTCCGCCAAGCGGGACGAGGCCGCGCAGGCCCGGGTCGTCATGGAGAAGGCCGTCGCCGCCGCGCGCACGAGGATCGCCGCCCGCCAGCACAAGGACGCGCAGCGCCGGAAGACGGCGCTGGAGTCCTCCTCGCTGCCGGCGAAGCTGGCCGACTGCCGCAGTGACGACGTCGAGCGCAGCGAGCTGTTCATCGTCGAGGGCGACTCCGCGCTGGGCACGGCGAAGCTGGCCCGGAACTCCGAGTTCCAGGCGCTGCTGCCGATCCGGGGCAAGATCCTCAACGTTCAGAAGGCGTCCGTGACGGACATGCTGAAGAACGCCGAGTGCGGCGCGATCATCCAGGTCATAGGGGCGGGCTCCGGGCGGACCTTCGACATCGACGCGGCGCGCTACGGGAAGATCATTCTTCTCGTCGACGCCGATGTCGACGGCGCGCACATCCGGATTCTGCTGCTGACCCTGTTCCAGCGGTACATGCGGCCCATGGTCGAGGCGGGGCGGGTGTTCGCCGCGGTTCCGCCGCTGCACCGGATCGAGCTCAGCCAGCCCAAGAAGGGCCAGGACAAGTACGTCTACACGTACTCGGACCGTGAGCTGCGGGAGACGGTGCTGGAGCTCCAGCGCAAGGGTGTGCGGTACAAGGACTCGATCCAGCGTTACAAGGGTCTCGGTGAGATGGACGCCGATCAGCTGGCCGAGACGACGATGGATCCGCGGTTCCGCACGCTGCGCCGCATCAACATCTCCGACCTGGAAGCGTCCGAGCAGGTGTTCGACCTGCTGATGGGCAACGACGTGGCGCCGCGCAAGGAGTTCATCTCGAGCTCGGCCGCGACGCTGGACCGGTCGAGGATCGACGCGTAGCCCTGCCGGGAGGTCACCGGGTTCGGCTCCGGCTTGTCGGCGGGGGTCGGGGCCGTGCCGGTGCATCCGCCCGTCGCCCTCGGATCCGGAGTGGGCTTCCGAGGGAGCCGCTGCACCAGCGAGTGCGAGTAAGTTCCAGCACCTCCGGCGTTTGAGGAGCGGGGTCCGGGGCGGAGTCCAAGGTTCGGGTTGGGTAGGGGCGGAGGGGCGAAACGAGCCTCTGCTCTGCCGCGATGGAGTTCGGGTCCGGCCGTGAGAGCTCGGCGCGGGGGCGGGTCCACCCGTGGGTGGAGATGCGGGGCTGCGGGGGATCCACCCACGATCCACCCGGGCTCCGATCTGTCGCGGACGCGATTTCCGTAGCGTCGATGGGGTCGGCAGCGCTCGCTGCGGACATCCCCTTCTCGCTCACGGAGGCCACGCATGTCCGGGCTCATGAATGCCGTGGTGATCGTCGCTGTCGCCGCTGTGGTGATCGCGCGCCAGTTCAGCGCGCGGCGGATCGGTTCGGACCGGCGCTGGTGGATCGTGCCCGCGGTTCTCGCCGTCGTCGCCCTGCGTGAACCCGGCGTGATCGACGCGCACCACCAGGTGGAGTCGTCCGTCCTGCTGGGCACGGAGCTGCTGACGGCGCTGGCCATCGGAGCAGGATGGGCCTGGACGACGCGGATATGGACGGAGCCGGACGGCTCCGTGTGGAGCAGGAGCACCAAGGCCGGCGGGGCCGTATGGATCGCCGGCATCGCCCTGCGCCTAGGGCTGTTCGGCATCGGCGCCCAGCTCGGCGTGCATCAGAGCTCCTCGGCCCTGATGCTCGGTCTGGCGGCCACCCTCCTGGTCCGTTCCGGGGTGCTGACCTGGCGAGCCCAGTCCCTGGAGCCGACGGCGACCGGACAGGTCCCGGCGTACGGTGACGGAGTGCGCCGGGTCCTGCGGAAGGAGCGCCTGTGACGGACAACGTCTGGACGCGCTGGCCCTCTCGTGAAGCACTCTCCCGCGTGGGCGTGCACAAGGCCCGCCGGGTGCTCGCCTGGGTCACACGCACCGTCGTCCTCGTCATGCTCGTGGCCACGACACTCACGAATCGCGATCTCAGCGGCTGGGCGCTCGCCGGAGGCGTCACGGGAATCGCGGTGTGCGGGTTCCTCGCCTGGGCGCTTTGGCGGACCACGCTGGAGCATCGACTGCTGCCGTCCCTGGCGCTGATCGCCCTGCTGCTGGCGCTCGCGACCGCCGGGTACGGCGCGGGCTTCCGGATTCCGGCGCTCGTCCTGCTGTGCGGGTGTGGAGTCGCCGCCATCGAACGGCTGCCTCTGGCGGCGGCCCTGCCGGCCACGGCGGTGGCGCTGAGCACGTACGCGGCTCTCGACAACGACGTCTGGCTGACCAGCGCGGCCACCACCGGGGGGCTGGCGCTCGCGGGGTACGTGCTGCGCCTCGACTCGGAAGCGCGGGCAAGTGCGCAGCGGCTGCTGGTCCAGGAACGGGCGGCCCACGCCGCCGAGGCGGAGTCGGCGGCCCTCGCGGAGCGGGCGCGGATAGCTCGGGAGATCCACGACGTCCTGGCCCACAGCCTCTCGGCGCAGCTCGTGCACCTTGAGGCGGCACGACTGATGATCGAGAGAGGAGCGGACCGCGAGGTCATTCTCGAACGGGTCGTGGCGGCAAGGGGGATGGCCTGTGAGGGGCTCGCCGAGACCAGGCAGGCGCTTTCCGCGCTCCGGGGCGAGATGTCCCCGCTGGAGGATTTCCTCGGCGAACTCGTCGCCACCGCGGGCCGCGCCGGTGTCACCGTGACCGGTGAGCGTCAGCCGCTGCCGGCGGAGGCCTCCCAGGCGGTGCGCCGAGTCGCGCAGGAGGCGCTCACGAACGTACGCAAGCACGCTCCGGGCGCCAAGATCGACATAAGACTGGACTACGGCGAGCACGAAGTGACGTTGGACGTACGGGATTCGGGTGGAAAACCGGGCGAACTCAGCGGTTCGGGAGCCGGTTACGGTCTGCTGGGCATGCGGGAGCGCGCCGAACTGCTGGGAGGCTCGCTGGATGCCGGACCGGGCGAGGAGGGGTTCGTGGTGACGCTGAAGGTGCCGGTATGACCGAGCGGGCGGAGGGCAGGGGGCCGGCGCGGGTCGTGGTCGCGGACGATCAGACGGTCGTGCGCGAGGGCATCGTGATGCTGCTGGGGCTGCTGCCGGGGCTCGAGGTCGTCGGAGCGGCCGGCGACGGGGACGAAGCCATCGCCCTCGTGGCCCAACTCGCCCCGGACGTCGTGTTGATGGATCTGCGCATGCCTCGCTGCGACGGGGTCGAGGCGACCCGGCGTATCCGTGCCGAGTACCCAGGGACCCAGGTCGTGGTGCTCACGACGTTCGTGGACGACGAGTCGCTGTTCCCGGCACTGCGCGCCGGGGCCCGGGGCTATCTGACCAAGGACGCGGGCGGCGACGAGATCGTGCGGGCCGTGGAGAGCGTGCTCTCCGGGGACGCCGGGCTCTCGCCGAGCATCCAGCGACGGTTGCTGGAGCGGCTGTCGGATCCGGAACCGGAGCCGGCCCCGCCCCCCGAGTCCCCGGACGGACTCACTTCGCGCGAGACGGAGGTGCTCCTGCTGATCGCGGAGGGCCTCAGCAACCACGAGATCGCCCGCAAGCTGCACGTGTCCACGGCCACGGTGAAGACCCACATCAACAACCTCTTCGCCAAGGCGGGTCTCAAGGACCGCGCACAAGCGGTCCGTTACGCCTATGGGAAAGGTCTCGTGCGGCCACCCACGAGATGAGGTCACCTAATGGGGTGAAGGGCACGGAGAGAGGAGTCGGGAAGCCCTCCGATCTGCACATCCTTGGGTACGCGGCAGAAACGGGTCGCGGACAAGGAGAGTTCGGTGGAGAAGCACGACGGCGGCGACACGGGGGAGGTCCGGTTCGACGACCCCTGGTACGACGCGCTCGCTTCCGGCTGGGGCGAGTTGGACGGCACAGGGGCGTTCGCTCCCGCCGTGCCGGCCGCCCGTTCGGAACACGAGGGACGACCCGGCGGAGCCGCCCACGTCTATCTGGAGGTGCAGCGCAGCGCCGCCTTCCAGGAAGTACGCGGCCGGTACCGCGGGTTCGTGATTCCGGCCATCGCCGTCTTCTTCCCCTGGTACGTCGGCTATGTGGTGACCGCGACCACCGCGCCGGGGTTCATGGCACGACCCGTCGTCGGCGTGGTGAACGTGGCCCTGCTCGCGGGACTCGGACAGTTCCTCACGACGTTCCTGCTCGCCTGGGCCTACGCACGGCACGCGCGGCTGCGCCGGGACCGGGCCGCGCTCGAACTGCGCTGGGACACCCAGGAGATGACACGGAACGCCCGGGGTGGTGAGCGGTGAGCGGTCACCATCAGACCCTGGCGCTGCTGCTGTTCAGCGCGTTCGTCGCGGTGACACTGGCGATCACGACCTGGGTGAGTCGCAACCGGCATGGCTCGGCCGAGGAGTTCTACGCGGGCGGGCGGCTGTTCTCGCCGATGGAGAACGGCTTCGCGCTCTCCGGGGACTACATGTCGGCCGCCTCCTTCCTCGGCGTCACGGGACTCATCGCCCTGTACGGCTACGACGGCCTGCTGTACGCCGTGGGATTCCTGGTGGCCTGGCTGGTTGTCCTCTTCCTCGTCGCCGAACTGGTCCGCAACTGCGGCCGGTTCACGCTCGCCGACGTCGTCGCGGCCCGGATGGAGGAACGGCCGGTGCGGATCGCCGCCGGGACGTCCTCGGTGGTGGTGTCCGTCCTGTATCTCGTGGCGCAGATGGTGGGCGCGGGCAGCCTGGTGTCGCTGCTGCTGGGAGGAACGAGCGGCGCGGCGCGCAACTGGACGGTGATCGGTGTCGGTGCGCTCATGGTGATCTATGTGTCGATGGGAGGGATGAGGGCGACCACCTGGATCCAGATCGTCAAGGCGGTCCTGCTGATCGGCGGGGCCATCGCTCTCACCGTGCTCGTCCTGGTGCGGTTCCACGGTGACATCGACGAACTGCTGCGCACGGCCGCGCGGCGCAGTGGGCACGGCATGGCCTTCCTCGCGCCCGGGCTGAAGTACGGCGGCGACTGGACGGCACGCTTCGACTTCATGAGCCTCGGCCTCGCGCTGGTACTCGGCACCGCCGGACTGCCGCACATTCTGTCGCGCTTCTACACCGTGCCCACCGCGCGAGCCGCCAGGCGCTCGGTGCTGTGGTCGATCGGGCTCATCGGCGGCTTCTACCTGATGACGATCGTGCTGGGCTTCGGCGCGGCAGCCGTCGTAGGTCCCGAGGCGGTGCGCGGATCGAACGCCGCGGGCAACACCGCCGTCCCGTTGCTGGCCCTGGACCTGGGTGGCGGGGCCGACTCCACTGGAGGAACGGTCCTGTTCGCGATCGTCGCCGCCATCGCCTTCGCCACGATTCTCGCGGTCGTCGCCGGAGTCACTCTCGCGTCCTCGGCGGCCGTGGCCCACGACCTGTACGCCTCGTTGCGCCGCCGCCACGCCAAGCCGCGCGGGGAGGTCACGGTGGCGCGTGGCGCGTCGGTCGGCATCGGGGTGATCGCCATCGGTCTGAGCCTGCTCGCCCGGGACCTCAACGTGGCCTTCCTGGTAGGGCTCGCCTTCGCCGTCGCAGCGTCCGCGAACCTGCCGGTGCTGCTGTATTCCCTCTTCTGGCGGTCCTTCACGACGCGTGGCGCCGTGTGGGCCGTGTACGGCGGTCTGGTGCCCGCACTGCTGCTGGTGCTGCTCTCGCCCGTGGTGTCGGGCAGCCCCGAATCGCTCTTCCCGGGGGTGGACTTCCAGTACTTCCCGCTTCAGAACCCCGGCTTGGTGTCGATCCCCCTGGGCTTCGTCGCCGGCTGGCTCGGGACCGTCATCTCGGCGGAGCCGCCGGACGAGGCCAAGCACGCGGAACTCGAGGTCCGCGCGCTCACGGGTGCCGGGGCCGTCTGACGGTCGCGAGCCCCTCGTACACGACACGACGGCCCTGAGGCGGCACGACCCGGACGACAGCCGACGGCTGGGGGAGGGTCGGCTCAGGGCGCCACCCACGCGTAGCGGTGTTCCGGGCGTCCCGTGTCGCCGTACTTGAGAGACAGGCGCAGCCGTCCGGCCGGTCCTCCGCGCTCCGCGCGCCACCCTTCCGGCGCCGGACCCGGGAGCAGCATCCTCAGCAGGCCACGGCGACAGCCGTCTCCTCGAGTTGCCTCACGGCCACCACGTCCATCCGCGCGGGTGAACCGAGTGCCGAACCGCAGCTCTCCGGGCGGGGAGGCAATGAGGCGCCCCGCGCGACGACGACCCGCCACAGACGGCCGTCGGTGTGGGCGACGGTCACGTCCCAGCGCGGGGCCGCGCCGTCCGTGCGGATCACTGTCAGGACACCGGCGGCGTGTTCCCCCGAAGCGGTCCGTACGGCCAGTTCCGCCGCCTGGCCCGGGCGTTCCCAGGTGGAGTTCCCACGGCACCCCTCGGTGACGACCCGGCCCTCGCGGACGCCCTGGAGGACCTCCTTGACGGCATGGGCCTCGGTGCGTCCGTACGCGTAGCCGTACGGCAGGACCAGCACGGTGGGTGAGAAACGATGACCACCCAGATGGGTGACCTCCCAGGTGCCGTCGACCCCAGAGGCGGCCAGTTCCGCGGCCAGGGGGCGGCCCAGCAGGGCGCAGCAGCGGTCACGCTTGCCGTTGGTGCAGACGAGGGCCAGCGGCTCGCCGGCATGGGGCTGCCCCCGGAGAGCCTCGTCGAAGGAGCTCGGGTCACCCGCCCCGAGCGCTGCCAGGTCGAGGCCGAGCAGCTGCCCGGGATCACGGGTCATGGCGCTGTGCAGCCACACGTTTCCCGGAGTGGTGTGGGCCGCGTACACCTGCCGCTCGGCGAGCGGACCACAGTCGGCGTGGCGTCCGGGACGCCGGATGAGGGCGATCCGCACTCCGGTGTCCTGGGCGGCCGCCTCGAGGGCGCGGCCGAGCGTGGGATCCAGGTGGCTCGAGGTGAGCGCCTTGGCACCCCAGGGTCCGGGCTGCTCGATGAGCAGCCATGTCCTCGCGGTGGCCGCGGTCCCGGAGAGCGGCTCGTCGAGCTGCCGTGACGCGGTCGTGCACGTACTCACAGAGGTGAGCCTAACCTGACTTCGCCCGGGGCGACTTCCCGCCGTCCTCGCGGGGGGCGCGCGAGGGGGTGGACCAGGCGCTTTGCGGGGTGTGCGGAAGCGCGGGTGGAGCTACAGCGCCCGGACGGTGCGCACGGACCTTCCCCCCGCGCCCGGCGTGCGCCCTCTAACGCGGGAGCGGTTGCGGGGGCCGTTCGCCCACGTAGTGGCCGCTCGGCCGCATCCGCAGCGGGCGTTCCGCGTACTCCTCCAGGGTGTGGGCGATCCAGCCCGCCGTCCGGGCGATGGCGAAGATCGTCTCTCCGGCGGAGGCCGGCATGCCGGACGAGGTCGTGAGGACGGCCAGCGCGAGATCGACGTTGGCGTGCAGAGGCGCGTGCCGGGCGGTGGTGGTCACGACGTCACGGGCCGCGGCCAGCGCGGGCGCCGCGCCGGGGACCTCCTCAAGGAGGGCGAACAGGGCACGCGCGCGTGGATCCTCGCCGGGGTAGAGCCGATGGCCGAGTCCGGGGACGCGGCGCCCGGCGCGCAGCTCGTCGGCGACCACGGGAGCGGCCGTGCCCTGGTCGAGCACGTCCAGCAGCAGCCGGTGCGCGAGCCCGCTGGCGGCACCGTGCAGGGGTCCTTCGAGGGCGCCGAGGCCCGCGGACACGGCCGCGTACGTGTGGGCGCGAGCGGACGCCGCGACCCGGACCGCCAGCGTCGAGGCGGCCAGGTCGTGGTCGACGAGCAGTCCGAGTGCCGTGTCCAGCACCCGCAATGACGCCTCGTCGGGTACGCGTCCGCTCAGCCTTGCCCACAACCGGTGAGCCAGGGGGCCTTCGTCGCGGTGGTCGTGTCCCACGGTCGGCAGCGCGGCGACGAGGGTGGGAATGAGGGTGCGCCCGGTGCCGAGCACGGCGTCCTCGGAGAGGTCGAAGCGCAGCGGGTCGGCGGCCGCGGCGGCGATCGTCGCCACGCGCAGCCGGTCGGTCGGGCCGCTGTGCTCGGGCAGCGCGTCGACGCTGCGACGGGCGGCGGCCACGGACGCCTCCGGGGCCTTGAACGTGACGCCGGGGCGGAGTGCACCGGTCCACAGCCATTCGGCGATCTCCTCGTAGGAGTACCGGGAGGCCAGTTCCGCCGCGTCGACACCCCGGAAGTAGTACCGATCCTTGTCGATCAAGGTGATGCGGGTGCGTACGGAGAGTTCGCCGCCGCCGCTCGAACTGCCGCCGCCTTCACGTCTGTTGCGCCGTGCGAGAGCCTCGACCTCCTTGGGGTCGAACGTGCTCCCGCGTCCTCCCGGCTCCCGTCGGCTGCTGAGCTGGCCGCGGCTCACATAGGCGTACACGGTCTCCGGTTTCACGCCCAGCAGCTCGGCGGTCTCCTTGGTGCTGAGCCGTCGGCCTTCGCGTGCCGGAATGGCCGCTTCTCGATCCCTCATGAACGCCACCGTATCCGTGGATCGGTATATTGATTCAATCAATGTTGACAGTTATTGAGTCAATCATGGACAGTCGAATCAAGTCCAGGGAGGAAACATGCCGATCAACCGAACCGCGTCCATCTCCGGCGACACGCGCGCCGAGGTACCGAGAGGTCTCGCCGGGGTCGTCGTCACCGACACCGAACTGGGTGACGTCAGAGGGCTGGAGGGCTTCTACCACTACCGCCAGTACTCGGCCGTCGACCTGGCGCGGACCCGCTGCTTCGAGGACGTCTGGCATCTGCTGGCCCACGGCGAACTGCCCGACGCGACCCGCCGCGCCGCCTTCACCGCGCGCACCGCGCGGCTGCGCCGGCTGCCGGACGACGTACGGGCGGCGCTGCCCGCGATCGCGGCCGCGACCGGGCCCTCGGGCCCCCTCGCCGGACTGCGCACCGCCCTGTCCCTCCTCGGAGCGTCGCTGGGGTTCCGTCCGGTGTACGACATCGACGCCGGTCGCCGCCTCGACGACGGTCTCGCGGCGACGGCGGCCGTACCGACCCTGCTCACCGCGCTGTACCGGATCGGGCGGGGACTGGAGCCGGTGGAGCCGCGCGAGGACCTGGGGTACGCCGCCAACTACCTGTACATGTTGACGGGTTCGGAGCCGGACGCGGCGCGCGCCCGAGCGGTCGAGCAATACCTCATCTCAACCATTGACCATGGATTCAATGCGTCAACGTTCACGGCGCGGGTGATCGCTTCCACCGGTGCGGATGTGGCGGCCTGCCTCGTGGGCGCCATCGGCGCTCTCTCGGGCCCGCTCCACGGAGGCGCTCCCAGCCGTGCCCTGGACACCCTCGACGCGATCGGGACCCCTGACCGTATCGACGGCTGGATCCGTGAACGCGTCCTGGCCGGCGAGCGCATCATGGGCTTCGGGCACCCCGTCTACCGCACGGAGGACCCGCGTTCGCGGATGCTCCGGGGGATGGCCGAGGAGTTCGGGGGCCCGCTCGTCGAGTTCGCGGTCGAAGTGGAACGGCAGGTGGAGGCGATCCTGGCCGAACTCAAGCCGGGCCGCGAGCTGCACACCAACGTGGAGTTCTACGCAGGTGTGGTCATGGAACTCTGCGGGCTGCCCCGCGAGATGTTCACCCCCACCTTCGCCGCCGCCCGCGTGGTCGGCTGGAGCGCGAACATCGTGGAACAGGCGAAGGACCCGAAGATAATCCGCCCGGCTGCCCGCTACGTGGGTCCGGTTCCACCGGTGGCGGTGCCGTCGGCCGCCTGACGTCGGCGAGCAGTCGACGGCGTCAGGGACCCGGCTGCCGTCGTACGGGCGATCCGGCCCGCGGGGCACACGTAAAGGGCCCGGCACCGTGGTGATGCCGGGCTCCGGGTCCTGGCCGACGGGATTCCAACCCGGCGAGTCAATGGGTGGGAACCGAATCCAAGGGGTCGGACGGGAAGCCGTCCGTTCGCGGTCGTACCGCCAGGCCCTCGTCGCTCCGTGGATGGGCGTGTCCCGGCGTCAGAGGTCCGGGATGTCCTTCTTGGCGCGCAGCAAGGTGTCGCGCGTGATGACGACGATCCGTTCGTAGTCGGCCCGTGAAGCGTCGGGCGGGAGCTCGGGGTCGAGTTCCAGGGTGGCCTCGCGCCCGATGACGGCGAAGTCGCCGTCGCTGAGCTCGAAGATGTCGGGGCATGACTGGCCAGAAGCGCTGCCGCGCTCGCGTGGAGTAGCCCCGACACGTCGCACGATCTTCACGGAAAATTACCAACCTTATGGCTCGGAGCAGTAAGGGATCCGAGCTGTTGTTTCGGAGTTGAGGCCTCCGAGCAGGGGTGATCGTTCGGAGGTGGAACTCTCCGAGCGCATGGGTGTTGAGCCGGAGGGCTCAGAGAGATCTGAGCATGCGCGCAAACTTAGCGGCTCGCGATGCCCCTGGTATCCAAAGCGCGGCAAGCAGCCGAGTGAATCTGGAGAGCTTTGCTTGACCAGGGGTGGTATGAGGGTGGTAGGCGACCCGTGGCGCACCAAGGTGTGGGAGGGGCGTGCGGGGCTCGACCCCCGCGCGCCGCGAGGTACGACCCCACGTGTCACGCTACCGGTCGAGCCCGGCAGTGTGCGGGACTATCCCTCATCCGGCTCTCCGACGACCCACCATTCGTCGGCGTCGGCATCCGCCTGATCCTGGATCAGCGTGTCCATCATCCGGCCCAGTTGAGCCTCGTCGGAGGACTCGGGCAGGCTCTTGCGGTGATGCTCGGTCGCCGCCCAGTACTCCCTGAAGATCGGATTCTGGCAGATGATGCGGAAGTGGCCGTGGAGCTCCGCGCGCGTGAGCGCCCCGATCCGGTGGAAGTACAGGGCGTTGATGTAGAGGGCGTTCGCGAAGAGGTACTGGCGCTGCTTCTCGGGTCCGATCTCGGTTTCGTACGTGTTGAGCACGGCGGCGAGGGCGGGATCGTCCATGGCTTTGCACATCAGGTCGAAATGGAGTCGGTGCTGCTCGGTGAGCACGGCACGTCGGCGCTGCCGTGTGCTTCGCTCCGTCACGGCGTTTGCCGCGGCGCCGAAGCCCGACCACGCGGCAGCGCCGAGCCTCCGTATCGCGGAAATCTGTGTGGCCATGTCAACCCCCGAATCAGGCGACCGTCCGCCGGTCGTCGGTTGTGGGGCGACAGGGAGCGGACCGGCGAGCGGTGGGCGGCGCGCTTGCCGTCTCCCAGTGTTGCCGAGCGGCTCTGATCGGCAGGGAGGCGGAGAGGAGGCGCACGGAGGGATGTGCGGGTCGCATCCACCGGCGCCATGTCCAACGTGTGCCCCGCGAGCGCCGCTAACAATCGTTCACTTCGGGGCGATTCCGCCCACTCGTATGCTGGGTCGGCATTCATTCCGCGCGTGAGCGCCGGTCCCGTGAGCCGGTGCGCGCACAGGTTCAGAGAGGGCGCATGGTGAGTCGGTCGAGTACCCGGCAGATCCCGGTCATCGTTCTCGCCGGCTTCCTCGGCTCCGGCAAGACCACACTGCTCAACCACCTCCTGCATCGCAGTGGAGGCAGCCGCATCGGAGCCGTCGTGAACGACTTCGGGGCGATCGAGATCGACGCGATGGCGGTGGCCGGGGCACTCGGCGACTCCACCGTCTCGCTCGGCAACGGGTGTCTGTGCTGTGCGGTCGATGTCACCGAACTTGATCAATATCTTGATCGGCTCGCTCGGCCCTCCGCTCGGATCGACGTCATCGTCATCGAGGCGAGCGGGCTCGCCGAGCCCCAGGAGCTCGTGCGCATGGTGCTCGCCAGCGAGCATCCGGGGATCGTGTACGGAGGGCTCGTCGAGGTCGTCGACGCCGCCGAGTTCGCCGGTACACGCGAGAAGCATCCCGAAATCGACCGGCACCTCGCGCTCGCCGATCTCGTCGTCGTCAACAAGGTCGACCGGGCCGACGACCGGGACCGGGTGCTGGGTGTCGTGCGGGAGCTCGCCGACCGTGCCGCCGTCGTCCCCGCCACCTACGGCCGGATCGATCCGGAGCTTCTGTTCGACTGCCGGCCCAGCGAGGAGCGCATCGGGCAGCTGTCCTTCGACGATCTCCACCGGCACGAGGACGAGATCGACGGACCGGGCGACGGCGAGGCCGACAGCGGGGAAGACCGTCCGGCGGAGGGCGGCCGCACGGAGCGTGGCCGCACGGAGCGTGGCCGGGAGCGGCACGACCACTCCGGGCATCTGCACTCCGCCTACGACTCCCTCTCTTTCAGCTCTGAAGTCCCCCTCGGGCCAAGGCAGTTGATGGCCTTCCTCGACAGCAGGCCCGAAGGGCTCTACCGGATCAAGGGCTACGTCGACTTCGGCGTCCAGGACATCCGCAACCGCTACGCCGTGCACGCCGTCGGGCGGTTCCTGCGCTTCTACCCGGAGCCCTGGACCGAAGCCGACGAGCGCCTCACCCAGCTCGTCCTCATCGGTTCGGGGATCGACACGGTGGCGCTGGCCAAGGAGCTGGAGGCATGCACGGAGGACGCCCCGCATGCCGACGAACACAGCATGTGGGGCGTCCTCCGCTACGTACAGGAGCCCGGCCCGGAGGCCTGACGGGGACTACACCGGGCCGGCCACCACCGACACCGGCCTGCCCAGCGACACGCCCGAGCCGTCACGGCGCGGGTCGATCTCCGGCAGGTCGACGGGCATTCCGGTCTTCTGCGCCGCGTGTCCCGGCGTCGGACCGGCCCAGGCCAGCGACAGACAGTCCTCGCCCTTCAGGAACCGCTGGCAGCGCACACCGCCCGTGGCGCGGCCCTTGCGGGGGTACTGGTCGAAGGGGGTCAGCTTGGCCGTGGTCTGGACGGAGTCGTCCAGCGTCCCGCGCGAACCCGCCACCGTGAACACGACCGCGTCGACGGCGGGGTCGACCGCGGTGAACGAGATCACCTTCGCGCCGTCCGTCAGCTTGATGCCCGCCATGCCGCCCGCGGCACGGCCCTGCGGACGCACCTGAGCGGCTTGGTAGCGCAGGAGCTGGGCGTCGTCCGTGATGAAGACCAGGTCCTCTTCGCCGGTGCGCAGCTCGACGGCACCCACGATCCGGTCGCCGTCCTTGAGCGTGATGACCTCCAACTCCTCCTTGTTCGAGGGGTAGTCGGGCACCACACGCTTGACGACACCTTGCTCCGTGCCGATCGCGAGACCGGGCGAGGTCTCGTCGAGCGTCGTCAGACAGACCACCGTCTCCTTCGGCTCCAGGGAGGACAGGAACTCCGTGATCGGAGCGCCGCCGGAGAGATTGGGTGCCGACGCCGTCTCGGGCAGCTGCGGGAGGTCGATCACGTTCAGGCGCAGGAGGCGGCCCAGGGACGTGACGACGCCGATCTCGCCGAGTGCCGTCGCGGGCACCGCGGAGACGATCACGTCGTGCTTGGTGCGCTTGGCGTCCGGGTCCTGCGGCAGGGGCTCGCCCGTCGCCGTACGCGCCAGCAGGCCTGTGGAGGACAGCAGGACGCGGCACGGGTCGTCGGCGACCTGGAGCGAGACGGTCGCGGCGGGGGTGCCCGCGGACTCCAGGAGCACCGTGCGCCGCTCGGTGCCGAACTTCTTGGCCACCGCGGCCAGTTCACCGGAGACCAGCTTGCGCAGCTCCGTGTCCGAGTCCAGGATGCCGGTCAGCTCGTCGATCTCGCCGTTGAGGCGGTCGCGCTCCGACTCCAGCTCGATGCGGTCGAACCGGGTGAGGCGGCGCAGCGGTGTGTCGAGGATGTACTGCGTCTGGATCTCGGAGAGCGAGAAGTGCTCGATCAGCCGCTCCTTGGCCTGCGCCGAGTTGTCGCTGGAGCGGATGAGGCGGATGACCTCGTCGATGTCCAGGAGGGCGACGAGGAGACCCTCGACCAGGTGCAGACGGTCGCGCTTCTTGCTGCGGCGGAACTCGCTGCGGCGGCGCACGACGTCGAAGCGGTGGTCGAGATAGACCTCCAGCAGCTCCTTGAGGCCGAGGGTGAGCGGCTGACCGTCCACCAGGGCCACGTTGTTGATGCCGAAGGACTCCTCCATCGGCGTCAGTTTGTAGAGCTGTTCGAGGACCGCCTCCGGCACGAAGCCGTTCTTGATCTCGATGACCAGACGCAGGCCGTGCGCACGGTCGGTGAGGTCCTTGACGTCGGCGATGCCCTGGAGCTTCTTCGAGCCGACCAGGTCCTTGATCTTGGAGATCACCTTCTCCGGACCCACGGTGAAGGGCAGCTCGGTGACGACGAGGCCCTTGCGGCGGGCCGTGACGTCCTCCACGGACACCGTGGCGCGGATCTTGAAGGTGCCGCGGCCCGATTCGTAGGCGTCCCTGATCCCGGAGAGGCCGACGATCCGGCCGCCGGTGGGCAGGTCGGGGCCCGGGACGTGCTTCATCAGCGTCTCGAGGTCGGCGCCCGGGTAGCGGATGAGGTGCCGGGCCGCGGCGATGACCTCGCCGAGGTTGTGCGGCGGCATGTTCGTGGCCATGCCGACGGCGATGCCCGACGAGCCGTTGACCAGCAGGTTCGGGAAGGCGGCCGGGAGGGCCACCGGCTCCCGCTCCTGGCCGTCGTAGTTGGGCGTGAAGTCGACGGTGTCCTCGTCGATCGACTCCGTCATCAGCGACGTCGCGTCGGCCATCCGGGCCTCGGTGTAACGCATCGCGGCCGGCGGGTCGTCGTTGCCCAGCGAACCGAAGTTGCCGTGGCCGTCGACCAGGGGCAGCCGCATGGAGAAGGGCTGCGCCAGACGCACCAGGGCGTCGTAGATCGACGCGTCGCCGTGCGGGTGGAGCTTACCCATGACCTCGCCGACGACACGGGCGCACTTCACGTAGCCGCGGTCGGGCCGCAGGCCCATCTCGTTCATCTGGTACACGATGCGACGGTGGACCGGCTTGAGGCCGTCCCGGGCGTCCGGCAGGGCTCGCGAGTAGATGACCGAGTACGCGTATTCGAGGAAGGAGCCCTGCATCTCGTCCACGACGTCGATGTCGAGGATCTTCTCCTCGTACGAGTCGTCGGGCGGCGGGGTCTTCGTGCTGCGGCGGGCCATCGCTGCTGCGGCTCCTTCACAGTCTCTGCCGGGGCATGAACGGGTTCTGACGCGCACCATTGTGGACCGCCCCACTGACAACGCCGACCGCGACCCGTCCGTAGCGCCCCGCCGGCACGCTCCGCGGACGTCTCCGGCACCCCTTCCGGGCGGCCCTGCGGCCCCGTGTCCTGCGGCCCGGGGCGCGCCCCCGGCGGTTTCCGCGGAGGCTTCCCCGGGCGGGCGGCGGACACGCGTGAGTCTCGCTCTCGGCGTACGAGGTGCGGGAACCGCGCCACCCGTCCGCGCGCTTGCATACAGTGGCAGGACCGACAGGAATGACGCAGTTCCGCGATCGAAGGGACGTACATGCCCATGGGTCACACGGCCACAGCTGAGGCAGGCTCCGGCGGCCTGACAGCGACCGAGCACCGCCTGGCCAACGGCCTGCGCGTGGTGCTCTCCGAGGACCATCTGACCCCGGTCGCCGCGGTGTGCCTCTGGTACGACGTCGGCTCGCGCCACGAGGTCAAGGGCCGCACCGGTCTCGCCCACCTTTTCGAGCACCTGATGTTCCAGGGCTCCAAGCAGGTCCACGGCAACGGCCACTTCGAACTCGTCCAGGGCGCTGGCGGCTCGCTCAACGGCACGACGAGTTTCGAGCGCACCAACTACTTCGAGACCATGCCCGCCCACCAGCTGGAGCTCGCGCTCTGGCTGGAGGCCGACCGCATGGGATCGCTGCTCGAGGCGCTGGACGACGAGTCCATGGAGAACCAGCGCGACGTGGTGAAGAACGAGCGCCGGCAGCGTTACGACAACGTTCCGTACGGCACCGCCTTCGAGAAGCTCACCGCGCTCTCGTACCCCGAGGGCCACCCGTACCACCACACCCCGATCGGGTCGATGGCGGACCTGGACGCGGCGACCCTGGAGGACGCCCGCGCCTTCTTCCGCACCAACTACGCGCCCAACAACGCGGTTCTGTCGATCGTCGGAGACATCGATCCGGAGCAGACGCTCGTCTGGGTCGAGAAGTACTTCGGCTCGATCCCCGGGCACGACGGCAAGCCCGCCCCGCGGGATGGCTCGCTGCCCGACGTCATCGGCGAGCAGCTGCGCGAGGTCGTCGAGGAGGACGTCCCGGCCCGCGCGCTGATGGCCGCCTACCGGCTCCCGGAGGACGGCACGCGCGCGTGCGACGCGGCCGACCTGGCGCTCACCGTCCTCGGTGGCGGCGAGTCCTCCCGGCTCTACAACCGGCTCGTACGCCGTGACCGCACCGCCGTCGCGGCCGGGTTCGGCCTGCTGCGGCTCGCCGGAGCACCCTCCCTGGGGTGGCTGGACGTGAAGACGTCCGGCGACGTCGAGGTCCCGGTCATCGAGGCCGCCGTCGACGAGGAGCTCGCCCGGTTCGCCGAAGAGGGCCCCACGGCCGGGGAAATGGAGCGTGCCCAGGCCCAGTTGGAGCGCGAATGGCTCGACCGGCTCGGTACCGTCGCCGGCCGCGCCGACGAACTGTGCCGCTACGCCGTCCTGTTCGGCGACCCGCAGCTCGCCCTGACCGCCGTGCAGCGCGTCCTCGACGTCACGGCGGACGAGGTCAGGGAGGCCGCGAAGGCCCGCCTGCGCCCCGACAACCGCGCGGTGCTCGTCTACGAGCCGACCACCGCCGAAGCCGCCGGCTCCGCCGACGAGACCGACGAGACCGACGAGGAGGCGGCGAAGTGACCGAGCTCGCCACCATGGACTTCCACCCCCGCCCCCAGGCCGGACAGCCCAAGCCGTGGGCGTTCCCCGCCCCCGAGCGCGGCACCCTGGACAACGGCCTGACCGTGCTGCGCTGCCACCGCCCCGGCCAGCAGGTCGTCGCCGTCGAGGTGATCCTCGCCGCGCCGCTGGACGCCGAGCCCGCGGGCCTGGACGGCATCGCCACGATCATGGCGCGCGCCTTCTCCGAGGGCACCGACAAGCACTCGGCCGAGGACTTCGCCGCCGAGCTGGAGCGCTGCGGCGCCACGCTCGACGCGCACGCCGACCACCCCGGCGTACGCCTGTCGCTCGAAGTGCCCGTCTCGCGCCTGGCCAAGGCCCTCGGCCTGCTCGCCGACGCCCTGCGGGCCCCCGCGTTCGCGGACAGCGAGGTAGAGCGGCTGGTGACCAACCGGCTGGACGAGATCCCGCACGAGACGGCGAACCCGGCCCGTCGCGCGGCCAAGGAGCTCTCCAAGGAGCTGTTCCCGGCGAGCGCGCGCATGGCGCGCCCGCGTCAGGGCACCGAGGAGACCGTCCGGAGCATCGACTCCTCGGCCGTGCGCGCCTTCTACGAGAAGCACGTGCGCCCCGCCACGGCCACCGCGGTCGTCGTGGGCGACCTGACCGGCGTCGACCTCGACGAGCTGCTCGCCGACACGCTCGGTTCCTGGACCGGCTCGTCCGCCGAGCCGCTTCCCGTGCCGCCGGTGACCGCCGACGACACCGGCCGCGTGATCATCGTCGACCGTCCCGGCGCGGTCCAGACGCAGCTGCTCATCGGCCGTGTCGGCGCCGACCGGCACGAGCGCGTGTGGCCCGCCCAGGTCCTCGGCACGTACTGCCTCGGCGGCACCCTCACCTCGCGCCTGGACCGCGTCCTGCGCGAGGAGAAGGGCTACACGTACGGCGTTCGGGCGTTCGGGCAGGTCCTGCGCTCCGCGCCGGACGGCACGGGGGCCGCGATGCTCGCCATCAGCGGCTCGGTCGACACCCCCAACACCGGTCCTGCGCTCGACGACCTGTGGAAGGTGCTGCGCACCCTCGCGGCCGAGGGGCTGACCGACACGGAGCGCGACGTCGCCGTGCAGAACCTGGTGGGTGTCGCGCCCCTGAAGTTCGAGACGGCGGCGGCCGTCGCGAGCACGCTCGCCGACCAGGTCGAGCAGCACCTGCCGGACGACTACCAGTCGACGCTCTACCGCCAACTGGCCGCCACGGGCACCGTGGAGGCCACCGCGGCGGCGGTGAACGCCTTCCCGACGGACCGTCTGGTGACCGTCCTGGTGGGCGACGCGGCGCAGATCGCGGAGCCGGTCAGGGCCCTCGGAATCGGTGAAGTCACCGTGGTGGCGGCCGAGTAGCACCCGCGCGACCCAGGAGGGCCCTGACGGCTGAAGAGCCGTCAGGGCCCTCCTCTTGACGGCCGCAGCCCCCAAGATGTCCGTATTCGTGCAGGGGTTACCCCTTCTGCCCTGTGGCATGCGTTACAAAAATCGTGATCCGTTTGTTGTTCGAATGAGGCCCCGTCTAGCGTCGGTCCGACTGTTCGTCACGCAGTGCGCCGCGCCCGCGGCACCGGACAGTCATCGCCGAGTCCCCCATGACGCGAGTCAGGGGAGCCGGGGACCCACGCAGTCCCTGGGGTGAATCGGACGCCCTCTCCGGAGGGGGTCCGTAGGAGACCTTCCTGCTCCGAACCCGTCAGCTAACCCGGTAGGCGAGAGGGAAGGAAAGGATCAGCCCCTACATGGCGTTCACCTGTGGCACCGGCAAGCATCGTCGTACGAGCAGCCGGGTGCACAGCACCACCACGACCGCCGTCGGGGTCGCGGCGCTCACCACCACCGGTGTGATCGGAACCCTGGCCGCTCCCGCGTTCGCCGCGGAGGCCACCGTCGAGCAGACCGGGCTGACCCAGACCGTCACCCTGAACGACGCGGTCGCCGACCAGATCGACGCCCAGGCCTTCGCGCAGCAGCGCGCCGCCGACGAGGCCGCCGCGCGCAAGCAGGCCGAGCAGACGGCACGCAAGCAGGCCGCCGCCCAGGCCACGCAGCTCCGCGAGGCCAAGGCGCGCGCCGCCCGCGAGGCCGAGCGCAAGCGCCTGAACACGTTCGTCCTGCCGATCACCGGTTCGTACGTCTCCACCGGTTACAAGGCGAGCAGCAGCCTCTGGTCCTCGGGCAGCCACACCGGCGTCGACTTCCACGCCGCGTCCGGCACCTCGGTCCACGCCGTCGGCTCCGGCACGGTCGTCACGGCCGGCTGGGGCGGCGCCTACGGCAATCAAGTCGTGATCAAGATGCATGACGGCACGTACACCATGTACGGCCACCTGTCGTCCATCGGTGTGTCCGTGGGGCAGGCGGTCACCCCGGGTCAGCAGATCGGCCTCTCCGGGGACACCGGCAACACCACGGGACCGCACCTGCACTTCGAGGCCCGTACGACCGCCGAGTACGGCTCGGACATGGACCCGGTCGCGTACCTGCGCTCGCACGGCGTCAACGTCTGACGACCGCTTCGCGGCTTCTTCACCGCTTTCGATGCCCCGGCTCACCGAGCCGGGGCATCGTCGTTTCCGGACGCCGTCTGTCCAAAAAATATCCATGGGTTCAGGCATGCCATCGGAAATTCACGCCTCCTGCAATAGAGTCACTGAAGAAGCGTCAATCGTCGGCGTTTCACGGGGATTAAAGCGGAGGTCGGTCATGCGTATTCCGGCGCACTCGGTGTGCACGGCGATCCGTGACGACATCGTCGCGGGTGTCTACGAGCGCGGCGGCCGCCTCACCGAGGAACTGCTCGCGCGGCGCTACGGCGTCTCGCGCGTCCCCGTGCGCGAGGCCCTGCGCACCCTGGAGGCCGAGGGCTTCGTGGTCACCCGTCGGCACGCGGGCGCCTGTGTCGCGGAGCCCACCGAGCAGGAGGCCGCGGACCTCCTGGAGATGCGCATGCTGCTGGAGCCGCTGGGTGCCGCGCGGGCCGCGCAGCGGCGCACGGAGGCTCACCTCAAGGTGCTGCGCGGCCTGGTCAGGCTGGGCCAGGAGCGCTCCAGGCGGGGCAACAGCGAGGATCTGCGCTCGCTGGGCGGCTGGTTCCACGAGACGCTCGCCCAGGCGTCCGGCAGTTCCGCGCTCACCTCCACGCTCTCGCAGTTGCGCCACAAGATCGCCTGGATGTACTCGGTGGACGCGCCGGCCGACCCGGCGGAGTCCTGGGCGGAGCACGGCGGCATCGTGGACGCCGTCGCCCGCGGCGACAGCGAGCGGGCCCGCGCGATCACGGCCCTGCACACCGAGCGCGCCATGGCCGCGCACCGGCTCCGGTTTCCCGGCGCCGAACGGCCGGACCGTGTGAGGAGTTCGCAACATCCCGTAAACATGACGGGCCTGCGTCATTAACACGGGCGCCGTATACAAAGAGGGATATTCGGTGGGGGCTCATTTCTGATGCCCTTTTATTCGTGTGTCCGGAATTATCGTGCACGCCATTCCTGCGGCCCTGCCGCGAAGGCGGTGCGGGGTGCCCGGAGAATTTCCGGGCGACGTACGGAAAACGGCTGAGCCGCGCCCCCGGTCAAGGGGGGCGCGGCTCAGCCGTGTGTCCTGACCCGGAGGACGCCTCAGACGGTCTCGGGGAGCTCGTCGAGCCCCTCGGCGACCAGCTTCGCCAGACGGTCGAGGGCGATGTCCGCGCCCTCGGCGTCCGACGCGAGGACGATCTCCTCGCCGCCCTGGGCGCCGAGCCCGAGGACCGCGAGCATGGAGGCCGCATTGACGGGGTTGCCGTCGGCCTTGGCGATCGTCACGGGGATGCCGGAGGCCGTGGTGGCCCGGACGAAGATGGAGGCGGGGCGGGCGTGGAGGCCCTCGGTCCAGCCGACGTTGACGCGGCGCTCAGCCATGTGATGCTGCCCTTCGGGGGTTCAGGGTTGTCTAGACCAGTGTTCCATATCGTGAGGCGTGCCCGGACGATCCCGGGGACCCGCCCCGCCCCGGTGCCGGTCCCCGGGCGGGCCGGCCTCGCCGGCGCGGCGGGATTTCGGGGCCGTACCCAGGCCCGCTGCGACGTCCGTCACCCTCAGACTGCCTCGCGCCGTTGTCGTACGCCAGCCGTACTCTGGGGCCCATGCAGACCTCGTCGGACCGGCACGAGTACCCAGCCCACTGGGAGGCCGACGTGGTGCTGCGCGACGGCGGCACCGCGCGGATCAGGCCCATCACCGTCGACGACGCCGAACGCCTGGTCAGCTTCTACGAGCAGGTCTCCGAGGAGTCGAAGTACTACCGCTTCTTCGCGCCCTACCCGCGGCTGTCCGCCAAGGACGTCCACCGCTTCACCCACCACGACTTCGTGGACCGGGTGGGCCTCGCCGCCACGGTCGGCGGAGAGTTCATCGCCACCGTGCGCTACGACCGGATCAACGCGGACGGCATGCCCGCCTCGGCGCCCGCCGACGAGGCCGAGGTCGCCTTCCTCGTCCAGGACGCCCACCAGGGCCGGGGCGTCGCCTCCGCGCTGCTCGAACACATCGCCGCGGTCGCCCGCGAGCGTGACATCCGCCGCTTCGCCGCCGAGGTGCTGCCCGCCAACAACAAGATGATCAAGGTGTTCACGGACGCCGGATACACCCAGAAGCGCAGCTTCGAGGACGGCGTCGTCCGCCTGGAGTTCGACCTCGAACCCACCGACCGGTCCGTGGCCGTGCAGCGCGCGCGGGAACAGCGCGCCGAGGCCCGCTCCGTCCAGCGGCTGCTGGCCCCCGGCTCGGTGGCCGTCATCGGCGCCGGGCGCACACCCGGCGGCGTCGGCCGCAGCGTCCTGGACAACCTCCGGTCGGCCGGGTTCACCGGACGCCTGTACGCCGTCAACACGGCACTCCAGGACAAGGAACTCGACGGCGTCCCGGCCCACCGCTCCATCAGGGACATCGACGAGCCCGTGGACCTCGCCGTCGTCGCCGTGCCCGCCGAGCAGGTCCCCGAGGTCGTCACGGAATGCGGCGAACACGGCGTGCAGGGACTGGTGGTGGTCTCCGCCGGCTACGCGGAGAGCGGCCCCGAGGGACGCGAGCGCCAGCGTGAACTCGTACGGCACGCGCGCACGTACGGCATGCGCATCATCGGACCCAACGCCTTCGGTGTGATCAACACCGCGCCCGACGTCCGGCTGAACGCCTCGCTCGCCCCCCAGATGCCCCGCCCCGGACGCATCGGCCTGTTCGCGCAGTCCGGCGCCATCGGCATCGCCCTGCTCTCCCGGCTGCACCGGCGCGGCGGCGGCGTCACCGGCGTCACCGGCGTGTCGACCTTCGTCTCCTCGGGGAACCGGGCGGACGTCTCCGGCAACGACGTACTCCAGTACTGGTACGACGACCCGGACACCGACGTCGCCCTGATGTACCTCGAATCCATCGGCAACCCGCGCAAGTTCACCCGCCTCGCGCGGCGGACCGCGGCGGCGAAGCCGCTGGTCGTGGTCCAGGGAGCGCGGCACGGCGGGACCGCACCCCAGGGGCACGCCGTACGGGCCACCCGGCTGCCTCACGCCACCGTGTCCGCGCTGCTGCGCCAGGCCGGAGTGATCCGCGTGGACACGATCACCGAACTCGTCGACGCGGGCCTGCTGCTGGCCCGCCAGCCGCTTCCCAGGGGACCGCGCGTGGCGATCCTCGGGAACTCCGAGTCGCTGGGTCTTCTCACGTACGACGCGTGCCTCGCCGAAGGCCTCAGGCCGCTGCCGCCGCGGGACCTGACCACGGCCGCCTCGGCGGAGGACTTCCACCGGGCCCTGTCGGCGGCACTCGCCGACGACGGCTGCGACGCCGTCGTCGTGACGGCCATCCCGGCTGTGGGGGAGACCTCGGCCGCCGACGCGGCACTCGCCGAGGCGCTGCGGTCCTCCGCCCTCGCGGCCCCGGCGAAACCCGTCCTCGTCGTCCACGTCGAACTGGGCGGACTCGCCGAAGCCCTCTCCGCGGCGGCGAGCACCGCCCCGCCCGCCTCCGGAACGGCGCCGGGCGCGGCCCCCGGCGCCCGGTTCCACCCCTCGGACCGGTCGCCCGCGGCGGAGCGCGCCGAACCCGCGCCCGACACCCGGCTCATCCCCGCCTACCCCGCCGCCGAACGCGCCGTCCGCGCCCTCGCCGAAGCCGTCAAGTACGCCCAGTGGCGGCTGGACGCGGGCGAGCCCGGCAAGGTCCCCGAGTACGAGGACATCGACGAGAAGGGGGCGGCCCGGCTGATCGACGACCTCCTCGCGCGCGGGGAGGGCCTGACCCTGGGAGGCGAACGGACGGCGGAACTGCTCGGGCGCTACGGCATCGACGTGCACCGGTCCCTGCCCGCCCCCACGCCGGACGACGCCGTGGAAGCCGCGCGGACCATCGGATACCCCGTCGCACTGAAGACCACCGCCCCGCACCTGCGGCACCGCGCCGACCTCGGTGGCGTACGCCTGGACGTGGCGGACGAGGAACAGCTGCGCCGGGCGTACGCGGAACTGACCGAGCTGTTCGGACCGCCGACCGTGCTGCGCCCGGTCGTGCAGGGGATGGCACCGCGCGGTGTCGACACGGTCGTCCGCGCGGTGATCGACCCGGCCGCCGGTGCGGTGCTCTCCTTCGGGCTCGCCGGAGCCGCCTCCGAACTGCTCGGGGACACCGCGCACCGCCTGGTCCCGGTCACCGACCGGGAGGCGGCCTCCCTGGTCAGGTCGATCAGGACGGCGCCCCTCCTGTTCGGCTGGCGGGGCTCCGCTCCGGTCGACACGGCGGCCCTCGAAGAACTGATGCTGCGCGTCTCCCGCCTGGTCGACGACCACCCGGAGGTCGTCGCGGTCTCGCTGGAGCCGGTCGTGGTCGCCCCGACCGGCGTGAGCGTGCTGGGCGCCACCGTACGGCTGGCCCGCGCTCCCCTCCGGGACGACCTCGGCCCCCGGACCCTGCCCGTCGTCTGAGCCGGCCGGGACGTCACAGGAGCCGCGACGCCCCGGGACGCGGACGGGGGTGCCTCCGCGACGGCGGGCACCCCTGCCGCGCCGCGTCGCACCGGGCACCCTGCGTGATGCGATCTGATCCGTCCACGACAGACCCACGCGAGCGGTGCCTCGCAGTCAGTGGGCCCCCGTAGGATGGACGTCATGGCCAAGACCAGTACGACGACCCAGGGGCTGCGAGCGGCGATCGAGCGCAGCGGCTACTACCCGGCCCTCGTGGCCGAGGCGGTGGAGGCCGCGATCGGCGGCGAGACCATCCGGTCGTACCTGGTCCACCAGGAGACGACGTTCGACGCGAACGAGGTCCGCCGGCACGTCACCGTGCTGGTCCTCACCGGCAACCGTTTCATCGTGAGCCACACCGACGAGCAGAACGCGGACACCACCTCCCCGACGCCCTACGCCACGACCTCGACGGAGTCGGTCAAGCTCGGCCGGATCTCCTCGGTCGTCGTCAGCCGCGTCGTCGCGAACCCCGAGTCGTACACGCCCGGCACGCTGCCCCGCGAAGTGGTCCTGACCATCGGCTGGGGCGCCGTCTCGCGCATCGACCTGGAGCCGGCCGCCTGCGGCGACCCCAACTGCGACGCCGACCACGGCTACACCGGCAACTCGACGGCCGACGACCTGAGCCTGCGGGTCAGCGAGGCCGGGGACGGCCCGGAGACGGTCCGCCAGGCCCTCGCCTTCGCGCAGTCCCTCTCCGAAGCGACCGCGGACGTCGCCCGCTGATGGCCCTGCCCACCTGGGACCACCCGGAACCGCTCGCCATCGGCTCCGCGCCCGTCCCCGAGTACGGCGCCGGTTCGCTGGCCGATCTGCTGCCCACCCTCGCCGCCGGCATGTCCGTGCCCGGCGCGACCGCCGTCATACCCGAACTGACCGCGGCCGACCGGAACTGCGTGTTCCTGATCGACGGTCTCGGCTGGGAGCAGCTCAGGGCCCACCCGCACGAGGCACCCTTCATGACCTCGCTCCTGGAGTCCTCGCGCGGCGGCACCGGACGTCCGATCACCGCCGGCTACCCGGCCACCACCGCGACCTCCCTCGCCTCGGTGGGCACCGGTCTGCCCCCGGGCGCCCACGGCCTGCCCGGCTACACGGCGCGCAACCCCGCCACCGGCGAGCTGATGAACCAGCTCCGCTGGAACCCGTGGACCGATCCGCGAGCCTGGCAGCCCCACCCCACGATCTTCCAGCTGGCCGACGCGGCCGGTGTCCACACCGCCCAGGTCTCCTCGCCGACCTTCCAGAACACCCCGCTGACGAAGATCGCGCTGAGCGGCGGGACCTTCCACGGCAGGCTGTCGGGCGAGGAGCGCATGGACCTCGCCGCCGAGCAACTGGCCGCCGGCGACCGCTCCTTGGTCTACACGTACTACGCGGAGGTGGACGGCAAGGGCCACCGCTTCGGCGTCGACTCCGACCCCTGGCGCGGCCAGCTCATGTACGTCGACCGGCTGGTGCAGCGTCTCGCGGAGCAGCTCCCGCCGCGCACGGCGCTGTACGTCACCGCCGACCACGGCATGATCGACATCCCGTTCGACGAGCAGCACCGCATCGACTTCGACGAGGACTGGGAGCTGCGCGCCGGGGTCGCCCTGCTGGGCGGCGAAGGCCGTGCCCGCCACGTGTACGCGGTCCCGGGCGCCCAGGCGGACGTGCTGACCTGCTGGCGCGAGGTCCTCGGCGAGCAGTTCTGGGTCGCCTCCCGCGACGAGGCGATCGACGCCGGCTGGTTCGGCCCGCGGGTCGACGAGCGGGTGTACCTCCGGCTGGGTGACGTCATCGCCGCCGCCCGGGACGATGTTCTGATCACCGCGTCCGAGCGGGAGCCGAAGGAGTCGCTGATGGTCGGCAACCACGGCTCCATGACCCCGGCCGAGCAGCTGGTGCCCCTCCTCCAAGTACGCTCCTGACATTCCCCCTTCCCTGTTGCCGAAAGGTGCTCAACTCCCCATGCCCGAGCTGGTGTTCTTCTCCGGAACGATGGACTGCGGGAAGTCCACGCTGGCTCTCCAGATCGAGCACAACCGCTCGGCGCGGGGTCTGCAAGGCATGATCTTCACCCGGGACGACCGGGCCGGCGAGGGCAAGCTCTCCTCGCGCCTGGGCCTCGTCACGGACGCGGTCGAGGTCGCGGACGACCAGGACCTGTACGCCTATCTGGTCGACCACCTCTCCAAGGGCGGCCGCGCGGACTACGTGATCGCGGACGAGGCCCAGTTCCTGGCCCCCGCGCAGATCGACCAACTGGCGCGCGTGGTGGACGACCTGGACGTCGACGTCTTCGCCTTCGGGATCACCACCGACTTCCGGTCCAAGCTCTTCCCCGGCTCCCAGCGCCTCGTGGAGCTGGCCGACCGGGTCGAGGTCCTCCAGGTCGAGGCCCTGTGCTGGTGCGGCGCCCGCGCCACCCACAACGCCCGCACCGTGGGCGGCGAGATGGTCGTCGAGGGTGCCCAGGTCGTCGTCGGGGACGTCGACCAGCACGAGTCCATCGGCTACGAGGTCCTGTGCCGCCGGCACCACAGGCGCCGTATGACAGCTGCCACGGCCCGCGCGAGCGCTCTGTCCCCTGACGTCCTGCCGATCGCCCCGGTCTGAGACCTGTCCCGGGTGCGGACCTTGCTCCGGGAGCGACGCCTGTCCGGAGGAACGGCCCCTTTCCGGGGAGCCGCCCCTGGAGGCGCCCCGGTCAGGTGACCGCGTGGATCAGGGAGAAGACCGCGCCCTCCGGATCCGCCACCGTCGCCACGCGGCCGTGCGGGGAGTCGTGGGCCGCCCGGACGAGATGTCCGCCGAGTTCCCCGACCAGGCGGACGGTGTCGTCCAGTTCGGCGGCCTCGAAGTACGTCAGCCAGTGCGGGCCCCGGTCGCGCGGCAGGGCGTTCCCGACACCGTGGACCCCGGCCACCGGCCGGCCGTCGATGTGCAGGGTCACGTAGTCGAAGTCGGCCGGGCCGGCCAGCTCCGGTTCGTAGCCGAAGACGCCTTGGTAGAACTTGACGACGCTCTCGGTGTCACGCGTCACCAGCTCGTTCCACACCGGGGTGCCCGGTACCCCGGTGATCTCCGCGCCGAGGTGGCCCAACCCCTGCCAGATGCCGAAGACGGCGCCCGTCGGGTCCGAGGCGAGCGCCAGCCGGCCGGCCTCGGCCGCGTCCAGCGGGCCCACGCCCACGGTTCCGCCGCTGTGACGTACGGTCTCGGCGCTCTGGTCCACGTCCGCCGAGGCGAAATAGGGCGTCCAGGCGATCGGCAGATGCCGGTCGGGCGGCAACTGGCCGACGCCGGCCACCTCCTGGCCGTCCAGCAGGGCCCGTGCGTACGGGCCGAGCCGCGGTGGGCCCGGCTGGAACTCCCAGCCGAACAGTGCTCCGTAGAAGTCCTGGATCGCGGCCGTCTCGTGCGCCATCAGGCTCACCCAGCAGGGTGTCCCGGGCGTGTACCGAGCGTGCGTGGTGCCGTTCGGGCCGGCCGATTCGGCCGGTTCCCGTGCCTCGGTCATCGTCACTCTCTTCTCGGCCCCTCGCGGTGGCCGGTCACCTTCCGCCTGCGAACACGCGTGGTCGGTCGCGTGCGTGCGCGCCCCGTGCCGATGCCCGCACCACCGGTCACGCGTGTGTCCCTCCGGCGCCGCCGTCGGGCGGCACGCGGACGGAGGACGCCTGATCCGCCGTCGCTCGTCCGTCGCGGAACGACTGCCGTGTGGTGGCCATCAGTTGTACAGCATGTGCCCGATCCCGTACGCCCGGTGATCGGACCTGCCCGGCGGAGCAGAGTAGCCGGACATGGACGAAGCGGCCACCCCGTGCGCAAGGATGGGGTCATGAACGCCATCATCACGGCACCCGAACTGGCCAGTGACCTGGCGGGGCCGAACCCGCCGGTCCTGCTCGACGTCCGCTGGCAGTTGGGCGGTCCCAACCTGCGCTCCGAGTACGAGAAGGCGCACATCCCCGGTGCCGTCTTCGTCGATCTGGATTCCGAACTCGCTGGTCCGGCCGGTGCGGAGGGCCGGCACCCGCTCCCCGATCCCGAGGTCTTCGGCGCGGCGATGCGAGCCGCGGGAGTGTCCGAGAACCGCGACGTCGTCGTGTACGACGGCGGGCAGGGCTGGGCCGCCGCGCGCGCCTGGTGGCTGCTGGGCTATTCGGGTCATCCGTCGGTACGCGTGCTTGACGGAGGGTTCGCCGCGTGGAGCGGACCGGTGTCCTCGGAGCTGCCCTCGCCGGCGCCCGGAGCGTTCGTGCCGAAGGCCGGCGCCCGTCCGCTGCTGGACGCGGACGGCGCGGCCGCGCTCGCCCGCACCGGGCTGCTCCTGGACGCCCGCGCGGGGGAGCGGTACCGGGGCGAGGTCGAGCCCATCGATCCGGTCGGCGGCCACATCCCGGGTGCCGTGTCGGCGCCGACCGCCGGGAACGTCACGGAGGACGGGCGGTTCCTGCCGGCGGCCGAACTCGCCGACCGCTTCAAGTCCTTCGGCGTGACACCGGCGTCCGAGGTGGGCGTCTACTGCGGCTCCGGGGTCTCGGGCGCGCATGAGGTGCTGGCCCTCGCCGTGGCGGGCGTTCCCGCCGCGCTGTACGTGGGTTCGTGGTCGGAGTGGTCCCAGGCCGGAGACCGCCCCGTCGCGGTGGGTCCCGATCCGCAGTGACGCCAGCGCCGACGCCCTCGGTGCCGGACCTGGTGGCACCGGCCTCGGCGCCCCTGGGGCACCGGCCGTGGTGACGTCCGCGGTGTCGGCCCCGGTGGCGACGGCCTCGGCGACACCGGGGCACCGGGCGCGGTGACACCCGTGCACGGCGGAGGGGCCCACACCGGATCGGTGTGGGCCCCTCCGCCGTGGATCGGGCTATTCCTGCTTCTTGCGGCGCGTGCCGAAGACGATCTCGTCCCAGCTCGGGACCGCCGCTCTGCGGCCCGGGCGGACGCCGTCGGCCTCGGCCTGGCGGTCCGTCGCGCCGACGAGCCGGTCGCGATGGCTGCCCACCGAACGGGGCATGAGGACGTCCGCGTACGCGGAACCGGCACCCGCCGAGGCGGCGGGAGCCGGGGGCTCCTCCTCCTCGGGCTCGGTGACGGGCTCCTCGGCGGCGGGCCGTTCGGCGGGGGCGGGCCGCTCGGGCACCACCATGTCGCCCCGGAAGCTGGGCACCGCTTCCAGAAGACTGGTCAGCGAGTCCCGGTCCTCGGCCTCTTCGGCCGTCTCCGGGGAGGCCGGGGGCAGACTCGGCCGCTCCGTCTGGCGGTCCAGGGCACGGTCCAGCGGACGGTCGCGGGGCAGCCTGGCGATCCGGGGCACGAACGGGAAGCTCGGCTCGGGCGCCGCGAGGTCGTCGGACTCGCCGATCAGCGAGCGCGCCTCCTCGTCGACGGCCTGGACGAGCCGCCGGGGCGGGTCGTAGGTCCAGCTCGCGGCATGCGGTTCACCCGCGACGCGGTAGACGAGCAGAACCTCCCAGGTGCCGTCGTCGCGGCGCCAGGAGTCCCACTGGACGGTGTCCTTCTCGGCACCCCGGATCAGCAGTCGCTCCTGGACGGCCTCACCGAGCTGGGGGCCAGCGTTCTCGCCGGGACGGCGGACGGGAGTCTTCCTGGCGCGCTCGGCCATGAAGGCGCGCTCGGCCAGCACGGGCCCCTCGAAGCGGCGCACGCGATCGACGGGGATGCCGGCGAGCTGGGCGACTTCCTCCGCGGAGGCACCGGCGCGTATACGCGCCTGGATGTCACGGGGGCGGAGATGGCTCTCCACCTCGATCTCGATCTGGCCGAGGCGGGGACGGTCGCCGCGGACGGCGGCGCGCAGCCGCTCGTCAATCGGAAGCGTGTATTCCGTGCTGTCCGCAGCCTTCAGCACCAGCCGTGTGCCGTCGTTAGAGACGGCCACGACACGCAGTTCGGGCATGGGGACCTCCCGGGTGGTGCCTGCCGACGTCACGTGCGTCGCTGCTTCCGCTAGTCGAGTGTGGCCTGCCCGGGTGCAGCCTGCCACAACCTTGCCGAGTTGCCCGGCGTGTCGGGCGCGGGCCCGGGGTCGCCGTTATGGCACGGTTACCTGTTTTGCAACACTAAGTGACGAACTCCATCACCCTGTGCAACGAGCCCCCTCCCGGCGGTCCTGCAAGGCCCCGGACACCCCGGCGGGAGTCCGGACCCAGGGCTCGCAACAGTACTCCATTCGGGCCACTTGCGTGGATCGGCACGCCGCTCAACTTCTAGTGGGGGGTGCTAGTTGGCCGATCCCGGCGCCTCTTCGCCGCCCGCGGGACGTGGCGCACTTCACGTAATCGGCAGAAACGGAACTTATCGTTTCGCCCGTACGTCCCTTTCTCGTGCGGTCGGTCGATCAAGTACGGGAAAGGCAGGCAAGGTCCGGGAATGCGTGAGAAGCCGGATGTCGGCGGCGAGAAGCCGGGTGCCGACGTGGAACCGAGGAAGAAGCGGCTGGACCTGAGCGTCCCCCAGGTGGCGGGGAGCGCGGTCGCCGCGGTGGTCGCGGCGAAACTGGCGTCCTATTTCGGTGTCTACGGGACGATCCTGGGCGCCGGGCTGGTCAGCGTCGTCGCCACCTGCGGAGGGACGGTGTTCCAGCACTTCTTCCGGCGCACCGGCGAACAGCTCCGCGACGCGGCGGTCCCTGCGAGACCGAAGTCCCCGCCGGCGCCCGGTACTCCGGGCGGGTTCGGCGAGTTCGCCGAGTTCGGTGAGGGAACCGTCTATCGCGCGCGGGTCAGGAGCTGGAGGAGGCCGCTGGTGGCGACCGCTCTGGTCTTCGGCGTCACGATGGCCGGAATCACCACGTACGAAGCGGTCTCGGGCCAGAGCTTCAGCGGCGGCGGCACGAGCACGACGGTCGGCGACGCCTTCAAGGGCCACACGTCCGGCTCGCAGAAGCGTGAACCCGCCACCACTCCGTCGACCGGTTCCCCGCGGTCCTCGTCACCGGCCGCTCCGGAACCGGCACCGTCCACCGACGGCGCCGGCTCGGGCGACGCGGGCACGGGCGGCGGTACGACGGTCACGCCGGCCCCGGGCGACAGCGCCTCGCCGGGTTCCGGAACCGGGGACGGCACCCCGGCTCCCGAACCGAGCGCGACCGCTACGACCCCAGAACCCTCCGCAAGTAGTCGTTCGCAAAGCGCCGGTCCGGATCGAGCCGGTCCCGCAGCGCCGTGAACTCGCCGAAGCGCGGGTAGGTCTTGGCGAAGTACTCCGCGTCGCGCGTGTGCACCTTGCCCCAGTGCGGCCGTCCCTCGTGCGCGGTGAAGATCCGCTCGGCGGCGGTGAAGTACGCCTGGTAGGGGGTGCCCCTGAACATGTGGACCGCGATGTACGCGCTCTCCCGTCCGGACGCCGTGGACAGGGTGATGTCGTCGGCGGGCGCGGTCCGCACCTCCACGGGGAAGCTCACCCGCAGGGAGGAGGCGTCGACCATCGCCTTCAGCTCGCGCAGCGTCTCGACCAGGGCCTCGCGCGGCACGGCGTACTCCATCTCCACGAACCGCACGCGGCGCGGCGAGGTGAAGACCTTGTACGGGATGTCGGTGTAGGTCCGCGCGGACAGCGCGCGGCTGGAGAATCCGGCGATCGAGGGGATGGCCGCCGGGACGGCCCGGCCGATCAGGTTGGCCACCTGGAAGGCGCCGTTGGAGAGGAACTCGTCCTCGATCCAGCCGCGGACGGGACCGACCGGGTTCTCGGGGCCCGCGCTGCGGTTGTTGCGCTTGGTGTTGCAGTTGCCGGTGTGCGGGAACCAGTAGAACTCGAAGTGCTCGTTCCCGGCGAACAGTTCCTCGAAGTCGGCGGTGACCTTGTCGAAGGTCATCGGCTCCTCGCGGGCCGTGAGCAGGAAGACGGGCTCCACGGCGAAGGTGATCGCGGTGATGATCCCCAGGGCGCCGATGCCTATGCGGGCCGCCGCGAAGATCTCCGGGTTCTCGGTCGCGGAGCAGGTCAGCAGCGAGCCGTCCGCCGTCACCAGTTCCAGGCCCCTGATCTGGGCGGCGATGGAGGCGGAGTCGCGGCCGGTGCCGTGCGTCCCCGTGCTGGTCGCTCCCGAGACCGTCTGCTCCATGATGTCGCCCATGTTGGTGAGCGACAGACCCTCGCGCGCGAGGGCCATGTTGAGCCTCTTGAGCGGGGTGCCCGCCTCGACCGTGACCGTCATGGCCGTACGGTCGATCTTCCGGATGCCGGTCAACAGTTGAGGCCGGATCAATACGCCGTCGGTCGCTGCGGCGGCCGTGAAGGAGTGCCCGGTGCCGACGGCCTTCACCGTCAGACCGTCCTCGGCGGCCCTGCGTACGGCGGCGGACAGCTCGTCCACCGAGGCAGGGGTGACTTCCCGTACGGGAAGAGCGGTGACGTTGCCCGCCCAGTTACGCCACGTGCCGTTCTTCTCGCTCACTGTGGTGCTCATGCGACCCTCCCCGCTGAAGAACCGGCCTGCTGAGCCGGCGGTACCCCAGGAAACCGACCGCGACCGCGACGGCTCCGGACGCGGCCGGAACCCCGTACCCGGCTTCCGCGCCGGCGGAGTCGATCACCCAGCCGGCCACGGAGGAACCGAGCGCGACCCCGACGGCGAGTCCTGTGCTCACCCAGGTCATGCCCTCGGTCAGTTTCGCGCGAGGTACGTGCTGTTCGATGAGGGACATCGTCGTGATCATCGTGGGAGCGATGGACAGGCCCGCAAGGAACAGCGCCACGGCCAGGAACGGCAAGTTTCCGACCAGTAGGAGGGGGATCATACTCACGGCCATCGCGCATATGCCCAGCAGCCACCTGCCTTCCGCGGCCCCCTTGAAGTGCAGCAGTCCGAAGACGGCACCCGCGAGGCAGGAGCCCGCCGCGTAGAGGGCCAGGACGATGCTCGCGGCGCCCTTGTGGCCCTGTTCGTCGGCGAAGGCGACGGTGACCACGTCGACGGCTCCGAAGATCGTCCCGACCGCCACGAACGTGGCCACGAGGACCTGGAGCCCGGCCGAGCGGAGCGCCGAGCCGTCGTTGTGCTGTCCGCGAGGATGCGGCCGCGGTTCGGTGGCGCGCTGGGAGGTCAGCCAGAAGACGCCCGCCGCGAGGAAGCCGGCGGCGAGCAGCGGTCCGGCCTCCGGGAACCACACCGTGCACAGGCCGATGGAGATGATCGGCCCGAAGATGAAGCAGATCTCGTCCACCACGGACTCCAGGGAGTACGCGGTGTGCAGCTGGGGGGTGCCTCCGTAGAGGGCCGCCCAGCGGGATCGGATCATCGCGCCGATGCTCGGGACGCTGCCGATGCCCGCCGCGCACACGAACAGGACCCAGTCGGGCCACCCGAAGTGCGCGGCGGCCAGGAGGCCCACGGCCGCCGCGAGCGCGAACAGTGTCACCGGACGCAGGACCCTGCGCTGGCCGTGCAGATCGACCAGACGCGAGACCTGTGGGCCCATCGCCGCGGCCGCCAGCGCGATCGTCGCCGACAGCGCGCCCGCGAGGCCGTAGCGCCCGGTCAGCTGGGAGATCATCGTGACGACGCCGATGCCCATCATGGACAACGGCATCCGGCCGAGCAGGCCCGCGGCGGAGAAGCTCTTGGAGCCTGGGGCGGCGAACAGGGCGCGGTACGGGCTGGGCACGAGGTCTCCGTCGGCTCGGCTCGGCCCTCCCGTCCACCGCGGGCGGCCGAACTTCTGTAAGGCGTGAAGCTGGCCGATACAGCTTACGGGTTAGGTAACCCTAATTACAGCACCTCGGCCCCGTCCGGTCGTTCGGCCGCGCGATACCCGCGCGGTCGTTCGGCCGCCGCGCCCGTCCGACGCCCGTCCCACGCCCGTCCGCGTTCCGCCCGCCCACGGGGCGCCCACGAGGCGTCCGTCCGGGCGCTCGGCCGTTCGTGTGGCGCCCGTTCGTGCGCGCCGCCGCCGTGCGCACCGTCGTTGTCGCCCGCTCGTCACCCCGCCGGTTCTCGCCCGTCAGCGGCGGGTGGCAGGATCGGACCCATGCCAGAAGTGCTCGATGCCACCCCCTACGACGCCCTGCTCCTGCTCTCGTTCGGCGGTCCCGAGGGCCCGGACGACGTGGTCCCGTTCCTGGAGAACGTGACGCGGGGCAGAGGTATCCCCAAGGAACGGCTCAAGGAGGTCGGGCAGCACTACTTCCTGTTCGACGGGATCAGCCCGATCAACGAACAGAACAGGGCGCTGCTCGACGCGCTGCGCAAGGACTTCGCCGGGCACGGTCTGGACCTGCCGGTCTACTGGGGCAACCGCAACTGGGCGCCGTACCTGACCGACACCCTGCGCGAGATGGCCGCCCACGGGCGGCGCCGGATCCTGGTGCTGGCCACCAGCGCGTACGCCTCGTACTCGGGTTGCCGGCAGTACCGCGAGGACCTGGCGGGAGCCCTGGCGGTCCTGGCGGAGGAACGGATCGAGCCGCCGAGGGTCGACAAGCTGCGGCACTACTTCAACCACCCCGGGTTCGTGGAGCCGATGACCGAGGGCGTCCTCGCGTCGCTCGCCGAGCTGCCCGAGGACGTCAGGGCGGGCGCCCACCTGGTGTTCACCACCCACTCGATCCCGGTCGCCGCGGCGGACACCTCCGGCCCCGCCGAGGGACACGGCGACGGCGGTGCCTACGTCCGGCAGCACCTGGACGTGGCCCGGCTGATCGCGGACGCGGTGCGCGAGGCGACCGGGACCGACCACCCCTGGCGGCTCGTCTACCAGTCGCGCTCCGGGGCCCCGCACATCCCGTGGCTGGAGCCCGACATCTGCGACCACCTGGAGGAGCTGCACGGGGCCGGAGCGGCGGCCGCGGTCATGGTGCCGATCGGGTTCGTCTCCGACCACATGGAGGTCCTGTACGACCTGGACACCGAGGCGCGGGCGAAGGCGCTGGAGCTCGGCCTGCCCGTGCGCCGGTCGGCCACGGTGGGCTCCGATCCCCGGTTCGCCGCGGCGGTCAGGGACCTGGTGCTGGAGCGCGCCGCCGCCGAGACCGGCCGCCAGGTGACACGGTGTGCCCTGGGCGCGCTCGGCGCGAGTCACGACCTGTGCCCGGTGGGCTGCTGCCCGGCCCGCACGCCCAAGCCCGCCGCCGCGGGCGCCGACAGCCCCTTCGCCTGAGGAATCACGTGACCGAGCCCCTGCACACCGAACTCCTCCAGCTCGCGCACGAGGCCGCCCGCCGCGCGGGCGAGCTGCTGCGCGACGGCCGGCCGGCCGACCTGGCGGTCGCCGCGACCAAGTCCAGCCCGATCGACGTCGTCACCGAGATGGACATCGCCGCCGAGAAGCTGATCACCTCGCTGATCGCCGAGCACCGCCCCGCGGACGGCCTCCTCGGGGAGGAGGGCGCGGCGACCGAGGGCACCAGCGGCGTCCGCTGGATCGTCGACCCCCTCGACGGCACCGTCAACTACCTGTACGGACTGCCGACCTGGGCCGTGTCCATCGCGGCCCAGGTCGACGGCGAGACCGTCGTCGGCGTCGTGGCGGCACCGATGCGCGGCGAGACGTACCACGCGGTCCGCGGCCGGGGCGCCCGTGCCTCCGGCGCGTGGGTCGGCGAGCGCCGGCTGGCCTGCCGCCCGTCCCCGCCGCTGGACCAGGCGCTCGTCTCGACCGGCTTCAACTACGTGACCGAGGTCAAGACCCATCAGGCCGATGTGGCCCAGCGGCTGATCCCGCTCGTGCGTGACATCCGGCGCTCCGGTTCCGCGGCGGTCGACCTGTGCGACGTCGCGGCCGGCCGCCTCGACGGCTACTACGAGCGCGGTCTGCACCCCTGGGACCTCGCGGCGGGGGACCTGATCGCCCGGGAAGCGGGCGCGGTGACTGGTGGACGCCCCGGAGAGCGCCCCACGGGCGATCTCGCGGTCGCGGCCTCCCCGGGCGTCTTCGAGCCCCTCCAGCGGCTCCTGGAGGACTTCGGGGCCTGGCACGACTGACCGCGGGACGGGGAACGGCCGAGGGCGGGAGTCCCGGCCGCCCCGAGGAGCGGTGGCGAGCGAAACGGAGCGGGGCCCCGGTACTGGATCGATACCGGGGCCCCGCTCTCGTACGTGCCGATCAGACGCGTGTGGCGCCGACCTCCACACCGTGCTCCGCGGCGAGGCGGTGCAGGTCGTCCAGCTCGGCCTGCTCGATCTCCGTGAGGAAGTCGTCGCCTGTTTCGCGGGCCCGCGTCAGGTCGGACTCGGTCGTCCTTATGCGCTGCAAAAGTCCCGTGGTGAATGCGTCCATGCTGCGCCCCCTCGTCCTGGGTCGTGGGTCGGGTGGCACGGGGGTGTGCCGATGGAAAGGGGCGATCACGTCTCCGAATGGGGTGCCTGCCCAGCGCTGCCCGGGCTGGGCGGCGACGGTGCCGGACACCCACGCCCGCTCTGCGGAAGCGTTGGACGTACCACAATGTGGCTTGCCACATGCAGAGCGTGATCGCGGGGTGTAAAGCCGTCCTCCCCCCGCTCTCTTCCGTGGAAACCTCAACCCGGCGAGAAAATCCCGCATTCCCGGTCCCGCGGACGCGCTTCCCGGCCGCCGCCCCCGTCTTACAGCCGGTTTATGGCCGAAACGGGCAGGATGGAGCTCTCATCCGTGACGGACCTGCCCGCGTGGTGCGCTGAAGCGTGCCCGCCGGTGGACAGAGGAAGGACAAGCGACGTGCGTGTACTCGTCGTCGAGGACGAGCAGCTGCTCGCCGATGCGGTGGCCACCGGACTGCGCCGGGAGGCCATGGCCGTCGACGTCGTGTACGACGGGGCGGCCGCGCTGGAGCGCATCGGGGTCAACGACTACGACGTGGTCGTTTTGGACCGCGACCTCCCGCTCGTGCACGGCGACGACGTCTGCCGCAAGATCGTCGAGCTCGGCATGCCCACGCGCGTGCTGATGCTGACCGCGTCCGGTGACGTCAGCGACCGTGTCGAGGGCCTGGAGATCGGCGCCGACGACTACCTCCCCAAGCCGTTCGCGTTCAGCGAGCTGACCGCACGCGTGCGTGCCCTCGGCCGTCGTACGAGCGTGCCGCTGCCGCCCGTCCTGGAGCGCGCCGGGATCAAGCTCGACCCCAACCGCCGCGAGGTCTTCCGCGACGGCAAGGAGGTCCAGCTCGCTCCCAAGGAGTTCGCCGTCCTGGAGGTGCTGCTGCGCAGCGAGGGCGCCGTGGTCTCCGCGGAGCAGCTCCTGGAGAAGGCCTGGGACGAGAACACGGACCCGTTCACCAACGTGGTGCGCGTGACCGTCATGACGCTGCGGCGCAAGCTCGGCGAGCCCGCCGTGATCGTCACCGTGCCCGGCTCCGGGTACAGGATCTGAGCCACCGTGGCCACCACTCCCGCGCCGCCCACGGCGCCTCCGAAGCCGACCTGGGACCCGAGAAGGGCCGAGCCGCCCTTCCCGTGGCTCCGTCCCACGATCCGCATACGGCTGACGCTGCTGTACGGCGGCATGTTCCTGATCGCCGGCATCATGCTGCTGTCGATCATCTACCTGCTCGCGGCCCAGGCCCTGAACGTCGGCAGCGATCTCCCCTTCCAGATCATTTCCGGGAAGGTCGGCAGCAACATCTGCAACCTCCCGGCGAATCCCTCGGCGGACGAGCTCAACCGCGCGATGGCCGACTGCGTGAACCATCAGCGCCAGCACGCCCTCGACGACCTGCTCAGCCGCTCCCTGCTCGCGCTGCTCGGCCTCGCGGTCATCGCCTTCGCGTTCGGCTACGCGATGGCGGGCCGCGTCCTGTCCCCGCTCGGGCACATCACCCGCACTGCGCGCGCGGTGGCCGGCTCCGACCTGTCCCGGCGCATCGAGCTGGACGGCCCGGACGACGAGCTGAAGGAGCTCGCGGACACCTTCGACGACATGCTGGAGCGGCTGCAACGGGCCTTCACCGCCCAGCAGCGGTTCGTCGGGAACGCCTCGCACGAACTGCGCACCCCGCTCGCCATCAACCGCACGCTTCTCGAGGTGCACCTCTCGGGACCCGGGGTGCCGACGGAGATGCAGCAGCTCGGCAAGACGCTGCTCGCCACGAACGAGCGCAGCGAGCAGCTTGTCGAGGGCCTGCTGCTGCTGGCCCGCAGCGACAACCAGATCATCGAGCGCAAGCCGGTGGACCTCGCCGAGGTCGCCACGCAGGCCGTCGACCAGGTGCACGCCGAGGCCGAGGCCAAGGGCGTGGAGATCCGCGGACACCGCGCTCCTGTGGTTGTCCAGGGCAACGGCGTGCTCCTGGAGCGGATCGCCCTGAACCTCGTCCAGAACGCCGTCCGGTACAACGTGCCGCAGGACGGCTGGGTCGAGGTCACGACCGACACGGAGCACGGCAGGGCGGTCCTCGAGGTGTCGAACACGGGACCGGTCGTTCCCGCGTACGAGGTCGACAATCTTTTCGAACCGTTCCGGCGGCTGCGCACGGAGCGCACGGGCAGCGACAAGGGCGTGGGCCTCGGCCTGTCGATCGTCCGGTCCGTGGCCCGCGCGCACGGGGGCCACATCGTCGCTCAGCCCCGAGAAGGGGGTGGGCTCGTGATGCGCGTCACCCTTCCGATCTGAGACCATGTCGCGGACACGCGGCGATGTTCGCTTTGCGCGGAATTTTCGGGTCACCCACCCGAGTGAGTCGTGTGTGATCGATCACATGAGCGACTTTCGGTCCATCTACTCTCCGTGATCATGTGACCTGCCGGAAAGCCCGGAAAATCCGGGTTTTCGGGGGTCCTGATCACGGGAAGTACACGGTGGGGCGCCTTTGAAGTGCGACCTCGGGACCGTGTACGGTCCGCATCGCCATCCAAGCCGATCACTCTTGATGAGTCCGGTTGGGTGTCGATTGAGTAACAGACCTTGATGTGAGGCAAAATCTCCGCCTCAGGTCGGGCACAAGTCCGGCCTCTCACGCGTTACGTGCGCTGGAGACACCGCAGACACCCAGAGGGGGAGAGCGACAATGGCAACGGATTACGACACCCCGCGCAAGACCGACGACGACGTCGACTCGGACAGCCTTGAAGAACTGAAGGCTCGCCGGAACGACAAGTCGACCTCGTCCGTCGACGTAGATGAGTTCGAGGCCGCGGAAGGCCTGGAGCTTCCCGGTGCGGACCTCTCGAACGAAGAGCTGGCCGTCCGGGTGCTGCCCAAGCAGCAGGACGAGTTCACCTGCATGAGCTGCTTCCTGGTGCACCACCGCAGCCAGCTGGCCCGCGAGAAGAACGGTCAGCCGATCTGCCGCGACTGCGACTGAGGCAGGGTCGGCCGTGACCGGCTCGACCCCACCTTGGAAGCGCCGCCTCCCCTCCAGGGCGGCGGACGAAGGGCCCGTCAAGGGCCCTGAAGGCGTGCGTGACGACGAGCGGGGCTCTTCCGAACAGGGATCAGCCTCGCTCGACCGAGCGGGCGCCACAGACGGCCTGACGGCCCCCACGGACACTCCCTCGCCCACGGCGAGGCGTCGCGTGGAGGCTGTCCGGGACGGGGTCAGGAGGGGCGTCACGAGGAGCGGCGTCCGGGCCAGGGCGGGCCTCGCGTATGTCACCGACCGCATCATCGACATCGCCCCGCGGATTCCCGTCAGGGACCTGGCCGCTCTCCGCAGACAGTTCCCGGGCCTCGGGCCCGAGGAGATCGCGGACAAGCTCGTCGCGGGCGCCGCCGCCGCGACGTCCACCGTCGGCGCCGGGATCGGCGCCGCCGCGATGCTGCCGGTGCCGCCCGCCATGCCCACCGAGCTGGCCGCCGAGATCACGGCGGTCGCCGCGATCGAGCTGAAGCTGATCGCCGAACTCCACGAGGTCTACGGCCTGCGTCCGCAGGGCAGCCTCAAGGAGCGCAGCACGGCCTATCTCCAGTCCTGGTCGGGCGAGCGCGGTATCGACGTGGCCAAGCCCATGACGATCAACGCCGCGCTGGGCGGCCAGATGAAGCGCGAGCTGCGCCAGCAGATCATGAAGCGAACGGTCCGGGACCTGCCCAACCTCATGCCGTTCATGGTCGGCGCGGCCGTGGGCGCGGTGATGAACCGCCGCGACACCAAACGCGTGGCGGGGCACATCCGCAAGGACCTGCGCAGGATGCAGGTCCCCTGGGACGCGCTGCCGCAGCTGCCGCCGCTGGAGAAGCCGATCGATCCGGTGGTGATCGGAGAGATCCCCACGGATCTGGGGGAGTGAGGAGACCCGGGCGACCGGGGCCGTGCGCGCGGCGGGCGCCCGCGGCCGCTCGTCGGCGCCCTTCGTCATCTCGCAGGCTGCCCGAACGCAGGAGTGCCGCACGCCCCTGTACGGGCCCGCGGCACTCCGGACGGGACGCGCTGAGGCCTGCCGGCGCCGTCAGCCCTCCGCGGACCGGACCGACTCCCGTGCCGTCTCCAGGGCGGCCGCCAGGCGCTCCGGCTCCCGGGTCGACAGGTACAGATAGGGCGTCGGGTCCTCGGGGTCGGTGACCTGGACGCGCAGCGCGGTGGGGATGTACGAGCGCAGGAGCATGAAGGCGCGGGTGTCGGCCTTGTACGTACGCCACGCGCGCGCTTCCTCCGGGTCCATGACCTCGGAGCCGCCGAGGGCCGTGACCGGGATCTTGGCGTCGCCGGCGATCAGTGAGTCACCGACCACGCGAATGCGGATCGAGCCGTACGAACTGGCCGCGACCGCCGCGACCGCGGTGCCGCCGACGAGCGCTCCGAGCATCGGCAGGGTGCCGAAGGGGAGGAAGACGAGGGCCAGCGCGAGCCCGACCAGGAAGCTGATCACCCACCACGACCGGGGCGCGGTGAGTCGTTCTTCGTACGGGGAGGCGGAGAGCTGCATGACGCCTAGCTTGGCACGGTGCGAAGACTTGGTGGACGCGCGGGTAAGGTCTGCGGCTGTGAGTGGTACTTCCGCAGCTCTGACGCCTCCCGCCGACGCCGTCGCGCCGGTGCGGCACCCCGACGCGCCCGCCCCCGGAGAGCTCCTCGGAGCACACTACGAACACTGTTTCGGGTGCGGTGGGGCGCAGCCCCACGGACTCCATCTGGAGGCCCGCGCGGGGGACGGCGTGACGATCACGGCGGAGTTCACCGTGCGCCCCGTCCATCAGGGCGCCCCGGGCCTCGCGCACGGCGGCGTTCTCGCCACCGCGCTCGACGAGACGCTCGGCTCGCTGAACTGGCTGCTGCGGACGATCGCCGTGACGGGCCGCCTGGAGACCGACTTCGTGCGCCCCGTCCCCGTGGACACCGTGCTGTATCTGGAGGCCGAGGTCACCGCGGTGGCCGGCCGGAAGATCTACTGCACCGCCACCGGACGGATCGGCGGCCCCGACGGGCCCGTCGCCGTCCGCGCCGACGCCCTCTTCGTCGAGGTGAAGGTCGACCACTTCATCGACAACGGCCGCCCGGAGGAGATCCGCGCGGCGATGAGCGACCCGGACCAGATCCGGCGAGCCCGCGCTTTCGAGGTGAACCCGTGACCCGTAGCCCTGGGGCGAGCGAGCCCCGTCCAGAACTTCCCGTGATGATCAGGCGCGTCGACCCGGAGGTCCCGCTCCCCGAGTACGCGCAGCCCGGTGACGCGGGAGCCGATCTCCGGACCACCGAGAGCCACGAGCTGAAGCCCGGTGAGCGGGCCGTGCTGCCGACGGGAGTGGCCATCGCGCTGCCCGAGGGGTACGCGGCCTTCGTGCACCCGCGGTCCGGCCTGGCCGCCCGCTGCGGTGTAGCCCTCGTGAATGCCCCGGGGACGGTGGATGCCGGGTACCGTGGGGAGATCAAGGTGATCGTGGTGAATCTCGATCCGCGCGAGTCCGTGCGGTTCGAGCGCTTCGACCGGATTGCTCAACTGGTCGTCCAGCAGGTCGAGAAGGTTCGCTTCCAGGAGGTCGCGGAACTTCCCGAATCGGCGCGGGCCGCAGGGGGCTTCGGGTCCACCGGCGGTCATGCCGCCGTGGACAGCACAACGGGTGGGAATCGATACGCTTCGGTCGTATCCGACCGGGAAGGACAGTGACGTGTTCGGACGTCGCAAGAAGGGCAGTGCCGCCGAGGACGCGGCGGGCGAGGCCGAGCAGGTCGTCGACGGCGTCGACACTGAGGCGGACGAGGACGCGGAGCGCGAGCGCGTGAGGCTCGAGCCCGAGCCGCGCCCCGACGGGCCCTGGGACAGTGAAGAGGTGCGTGACCCGGCCGAGGGCAGGGTGGACCTCGGTGGTCTGTTCGTGCCCGGAGTCGACGGCATGGAGCTGCGGGTCGAGGTCGCGGGCGACGCGATCGTCGCGGCGACCGTCGTCGTCAACGACAGCGCCGTGCAGCTCCAGGCCTTCGCCGCACCCAAGCGCGAGGGCATCTGGGGCGAGGTGCGCGAGGAGATCGCCACCGGGATCACCCAGCAGGGCGGTGTCATCGACGAGGTCGAGGGGCCGCTGGGCTGGGAGCTGCGCGCTCAGGTGCCGGTCCAGCTGCCGGACGGCACGGGTGGTTTTCAGGTCGTGCGGTTCGTCGGCGTGGACGGTCCCCGCTGGTTCCTGCGCGGAGTGATCTCCGGGCAGGGCGCCGTGCAGCCGCAGGCCGCGGGTCTGCTGGAGCAGATCTTCCGGGACACGGTCGTCGTTCGCGGCGAGGGCCCGATGGCCCCCCGCGACCCGATCGTCCTGAAGCTGCCGAACGACGCGCAGATGGTCCCCGAGGGTGTTCAGCAGGAGGACCAGAGCGGCTCCCGCTTCTCCGGCGGCATGGGACAGCTCCAGCGCGGACCGGAGATCACCGAAGTCCGCTAGCCGGACGACGGACAGCAGAAGACACGGGCAGCAGAAGGGCCGCATCCCTGGGGATGCGGCCCTTTCTCGTGCGTGCGCTCAGTCTGGCGCACCTCTCGTGGGTTCCTGTACGTGAACGCTGGTTGAGCAGCGGATTCCGCGCCGGACCTTGACGGAGCCTTGGTCCATACCTATGGTCACCGGCCAGTGCCTCATGTTCAGCATCCCGTGTGACGTTCACATACGAGAATGGATGACTCCGCATGCCCGACACCCCCACCCGGCATCGCCCCCGACGGCGCCCCGCGTTACTCGTCACCGTCGCCGCCGCGACCGCCGCACTCGTCGGCACCCTGCTGGCCTGGCCCGGCGCGCACAGGGCCGACGCGGCGCCCGCCGCCTTCGTCCACCCCGGAGTCACCGTCTCCCGGGGGCAGCTGGACTTCGCCCGTACCGAGGTCCTGGCCGGCGCCCAGCCCTGGAAGGGCGCCTACGACCAGATGATGGCGAGCGAGTACGCCTCGCTCACCCGCACCCCCAAGCCCCGCGCGACCGTCGAGTGCGGCTCGTACTCCAACCCGAACTACGGCTGCACGGACGAGCGCGAGGACGCGATCGCCGCGTACACCGACGCCCTCGCCTGGTACATCACGCGTGACGACCGCTATGCCAAGAAGTCGATCGAGCTGATGGACGCCTGGTCCGCGGTGATCAAGGACCACACCAACAGCAACGCGCCCCTTCAGACCGGCTGGGCGGGCTCCTCCTGGCCCAAGGCCGCCGAGATCATCAAGTACACGTACACCGGCACCTGGGCGAACTCCGGCCGCTTCGCGACCATGCTGCGCGACGTCTACCTGCCCGAGATCATCAACGGCTCCAATTCCAACGGGAACTGGGAACTGTCGATGATGGAGGCCGCCGTCGGCATCTCCGTCTTCCTGGAGGACAAGACCTCGTACGACAAGGCCATGGCGAGGTTCCGGACGCGGACCGCGGCCTACGTCTACCTCTCCACCGACGGCGCCGTGCCGAAGACCGTGCCGAGCCAGAACCTCGACACCACCGCGAAGATCGTCGGCTACTGGCAGGGCCAGTCCACCTTCGTCACCGGGCTCACGCAGGAGACATGCAGGGACCTCACCCACACCGGGTACGGCATCTCGGCCATCTCGCACATCGCCGAGACCAGCCGCATCCAGGGACAGGACCTGTACGGCACCGACGTCGGCGAACGGCTGCGCCAGGCGCTCGGCTTCCAGGCGAAGTACCAGCTGGGCACCGCCGTGCCGAGCTGGCTGTGCGGCGGCTCGCTGAACCTCGGGCTCGGCCCGGTCACCGAGGTCGGCTACAACGCCCTGCACAACCGGCTGGGCATCGCGATGACCAACACCCAGACGCTCACCCAGCAGAACCGCCCGGCCGGCAGCAACAACCTCTTCGTCGCGTGGGAGACGCTGACGCACGGCGACAATCCCGCGTGAACCGAAGCCGGGGTCCCGTCCGATGAGGGAATGAGGGACCGGGCGTCCGGCCGGAAGATCCGGCGCCCGGTCCACAGGGACCACCGGGAGGGAACATGAGCCGAACCGTCACCGGCGACACCGTCATGAGCGACACCGCCAGCACCGCCGCGGGCACGCGCGCCGCATCAGGGTTGCGTCAAGGGTGCTCCCCGGCGGGACGAACGTCCCTTTCGCCGGTAATCCTGGCCGTAAGGTCGACGCTGCGTACACAGCGGTGACAGGAAGACAATAGGCTCATGGGACGCGGCAAGCTACGGATCTACCTCGGCGCGGCACCCGGCGTGGGCAAGACCTACGCGATGCTGTCCGAGGCCCACCGCCGCGTCGAACGCGGGACGGACTGCGTGGTGGGGTTCGTCGAGCACCACCACAGGCCCCGCACCGAGGTGATGCTGCACGGCCTGGAGCAGGTGCCGCGCAAGGAGCTGGAGTACCGGGGCGGCGTCTTCACCGAGATGGACGTCGACGCCGTCCTCCGCCGCGCCCCGGCCGTCGCCCTGGTGGACGAACTGGCCCACACCAATGTGCCCGGCTCCCGCAACGACAAGCGCTGGCAGGACGTGGAGGAACTGCTCGCCGCCGGGATCGACGTCGTCTCCACCGTCAACATCCAGCACCTGGAGTCACTGGGCGACGTCGTCGAGTCGATAACGGGAGTGCGGCAGCGCGAGACCCTGCCGGACGAGGTCGTGCGGCGCGCGGACCAGATCGAGCTGGTCGACATGTCGCCGCCCGCGCTGCGCCGCCGGATGGCGCACGGCAACATCTACAAACCCGACAAGGTCGACGCGGCCCTGTCCAACTACTTCCGTCCCGGCAACCTCACCGCGCTGCGCGAGCTCGCCCTGCTGTGGGTCGCCGACCGTGCCGACGAGTACCTGACCGAGTACCGCAGCGAGCACCAGGTCTCCAGGATCTGGGGATCCCGGGAGCGGATCGTGGTCGGGCTGACCGGCGGCCCCGAGGGACGGACCCTGATCCGGCGCGCCGCGCGACTGGCGGAGAAGGGGGCGGGCAGCGAGGTCCTGGCGGTCTACATCGCCCGCAGCGACGGCCTGACCTCCGCGTCACCTAAGGAGCTGGCCGTCCAGCGCACTCTGGTCGAGGACCTCGGCGGCACCTTCCACCATGTGATCGGCGACGACATCCCCGCCTCCCTGCTCGACTTCGCGCGCGGTGTCAACGCCACCCAGATCGTGCTCGGCTCCTCCCGCCGCAAGACCTGGCAGTACGTCTTCGGGCCGGGCGTCGGCACCACGGTCGCCCGTGAGTCGGGCCCCGACCTGGACGTCCACATCGTCACCCACGAGGAGGTCGCCAAGGGGCGCGGCCTGCCGGTGGCACGCGGAGCACGGCTCGGCCGCTCCCGGATCATCTGGGGCTGGGCCGTCGGCATCGGCGGCCCGGTGGTCATGGCCCTGCTGCTGAACACGATCGACCTCGGCCTCGCCAACGACATGCTGCTGTTCCTGTCGGTCACGGTCGCGGCCGCCCTGCTCGGCGGCCTGCTCCCGGCCCTCGCCTCGGCGGCCTTCGGCTCCCTGCTGCTGAACTACTTCTACACACCGCCCCTGCACCGGCTGACCGTCGCCGACCCCAAGAACATCGTCGCCATCGTGATCTTCGTGGGAGTCGCCGTCTCCGTGGCGTCCGTCGTGGACCTGGCGGCCCGCCGCACCCACCAGGCGGCCCGCCTCAGGGCCGAGTCGGAGATCCTCTCCTTCCTCGCGGGCAGCGTGCTGCGCGGCGAGACCAGCCTGGAAGCGCTGCTGGAGCGCGTCCGGGAGACCTTCGGGATGGAGTCGGTGGCGCTGCTGGAGCGCGCGGGGGACGTCGAGCCGTGGACCTGCGCGGGCAGCGCCGGACCGAAGCCGGCGACCCGCCCCGAGGACGCGGACGTCGACATGCCCGTCGGCGACCACATGGCGCTCGCGCTGTCCGGACGGGTGCTGCCCGCCTCCGACCGCCGGGTCCTGGCCGCCTTCGCCGCGCAGGCCGTGGTGGTCCTGGACCGCCAGCGTCTCCAGCACGAGGCGGACCAGGCCAAGGAGCTGGCCGAGGGCAACCGCATCCGCACCGCCCTGCTGGCCGCCGTGAGCCACGACCTGCGGACCCCGCTCGCCGGGATCAAGGCCGCGGTCTCCTCCCTGCGCTCCGACGACGTGGCCTGGTCCGAGGAGGACCGCGCCGAGCTCCTCGAAGGCATCGAGGACGGCGCCGACCGCCTCGACCACCTCGTGGGCAACCTGCTGGACATGTCCCGCCTTCAGACCGGCACGGTCACCCCGCTGATCCGCGAGATCGACCTCGACGAGGTCGTCCCGATGGCGCTCGGCGGCGTCCCCGAGGACAGCGTGGACCTCGACGTCCCGGAGAGCCTGCCGATGGTCGCCGTGGACGCCGGGCTCCTGGAGCGCGCCATGGCCAATCTCGTCGAGAACGCCGTCAAGTACAGCCCCGTCGACGAACGGGTCCTGGTCGCCGCGAGCGCCATGGCCGACCGTGTGGAGGTACGCGTGGTGGACCGCGGCCCCGGCGTCCCGGACGAGGCCAAGGACCGGATATTCGCGCCCTTCCAGCGCTACGGAGACGCCCCGCGCGGCACCGGTGTGGGCCTCGGCCTCGCGGTCGCGCGCGGCTTCGCCGAGGCGATGGGCGGCACCCTCAACGCCGAGGACACCCCCGGCGGCGGACTCACCATGGTGCTCACGGTGCGGGCGGTGGCACGCCGTCCCGACCCGGCAGCCCGATCAGCAGTCGCGGAAAGGCAGGCTTCATGACCCGGGTCCTCGTGGTCGACGACGAGCCGCAGATCACCCGAGCCCTCGTGATCAACCTGAAGGCACGCAAGTACGAGGTCGACGCGGCACCCGACGGAGCCACCGCGCTCCAGCTCGCGGCCGCCCGTCATCCGGACGTCGTCGTGCTCGACCTCGGCCTGCCCGACATGGACGGCGTCGAGGTGATCAAGGGACTGCGCGGCTGGACCCGGGTGCCGATCCTGGTCCTGTCCGCCCGGCACTCCTCGGACGAGAAGGTCGAGGCGCTCGACGCGGGCGCCGACGACTACGTCACCAAGCCCTTCGGCATGGACGAACTGCTCGCCCGGCTGCGCGCCGCCGTCCGCCGGGCGGAGCCCACCGGGGGCGGTGAGGACGACGTGATCGTGGAGACCGCGGGGTTCACCGTCGACCTCGCGGCGAAGAAGGTGCACCGCGACGGGCGGGACGTCCGGCTCACCCCCACGGAGTGGCATCTGCTGGACGTGCTGGTCCGCAACACGGGCCGGCTCGTCAGCCAGAAGCAGCTGCTCCAGGAGGTCTGGGGTCCGTCGTACGGCACGGAGACGAACTATCTGCGGGTCTACATGGCCCAGCTGCGCCGCAAGCTGGAGGTGGACCCCTCGCACCCCAAGCACTTCATCACCGAGCCGGGTATGGGATACAGATTCGAACGGTGACGCGGTCACGGCCGTCGCACCGCCCGTGCCGTCGCCCGATCGGGCGGAGTACGGGGCCGGTTCGGGCCGGTTCGCGCGTCGGTGCCGCGGGTACGAAGCTGTCGGTGCCCCCCGGTACGCTTTCGGTATGAGTGCTGTTCCCCGTTCCGAAAAGCCGGCGGGCCGCTTCCGGCGCATGATGGACCGGCTCTCCTCGTCCCAGGAGGACCTGGAGTCCGAGGAGCTGCGGGAGGACACGGCGACCGCGGGCTGTACCCGTATCGGCGACTGCCACGACCGGCAGATAGTCACGGTTGCTGGTACCTTGCGCACGGTCACTCTGCGGCCGAGGGCCGGTGTCCCGGCCCTGGAGGCCGAGCTGTTCGACGGCTCGGCCGCCCTGGACGTGGTCTGGCTCGGCCGCCGTTCCATCGTCGGCATCGAGCCCGGGCGCAGGCTGATCGCCTCGGGCCGCATCTCGATGAGCCGGGGCCGTAGGGTGTTGTTCAATCCGAAGTACGAACTCAGACCCCTCGGACGGGAGTAGCCGGTGACGTCGCTCGACAAGCCGACCGAAGACGCCCAGGACGCCGAGCAGGATGCGCGGGCGGTGACCGAGGCAGCACTCTTCGAGGCGTTCGGCGGCGTGCGGGGCATGGTCGAAACCGTGGTCCCGGGCCTGCTCTTCGTCACCATCTTCACGATCAACAAGGACCTGCACTGGTCGGCGATCGCCGCCCTCGCGGTGTCCCTGCTGCTCGTCGTGGTCCGCCTGGTCCGGCGCGACACCGTGAAGCACGCCTTCAGCGGTGTCTTCGGCGTCGCCTTCGGCGTGGTCTTCGCCATGATGACGGGCAACGCCAAGGACTTCTATCTGCCGGGCATGCTGTACACGCTCGGTCTGGCCGTCGCCTACATCGTGACCACGCTCGCGGGCGTCCCGCTGATCGGCCTGATCCTCGGCCCGGTCTTCAAGGAGAACCTCTCCTGGCGCACGCGCAACCCCGGCCGCAAGAAGGCGTACGCGAAGGCCAGTTGGGCCTGGGGCCTGATCCTGCTCGCCAAGTGCGCGGTGCTCTTCCCGCTCTACTGGTGGGGTGACACCACCCAGTTCGGCTGGGTCCTGATCGCCCTGAAGATCCCGCCGTTCCTGCTCGCCGTCTGGCTCACCTGGGTCTTCCTCGCCAAGGCGCCGCCGCCCATCGACGTGTTCGCGGAGATGGAGGCCGAGGAGCAGGCGGAGAAGGAGCGCAAGGCCGCCCTCGCGCAGGAGCGGGGCGACGCCCCGGCGCCGGCCCGCCACCGCCGCCAGGCCTGAGTCCCGCCACCGCCCACCGCCACGGGTGAGGACGGCCGAGGGCGCCCGAGAGCGCCCGAGCGCAAGCCCGTAGGCCCGCGCGTGCGGTGGTTGTCGTACGACGATGGGGGCGCCCGGAGAATCTCCGGGCGCCCCCATCGGCGTACGACAGGACGGAAGACCCTCCCGTCGGCGGCCGTGCCGCCGACGGGAAAGAGCCGCTACTTCGTCGTGCTCGTGTCGCGCCGCACCGAGAGCAGGTCCTCGAGCTGTTCCTCGCGGGCCTGGGCGGCCACGAACAGGAGCTCGTCGCCCGCTTCCAGCGAGTCCTCCCGGGAGGGGGTCAGGACGCGGGTGCCGCGGATGATCGTCACCAGCGAGGTGTCCTCCGGCCAGGCGACGTCGCCGACCGTCGTGCCCGCCAGGGCGGACTCCGGCGGCAGGGTCAGCTCGACGAGGTTGGCGTCGCCGTGGCTGAAGCGGAGCAGCCGCACCAGGTCGCCGACGCTCACGGCCTCCTCCACGAGCGCCGACATCAGGCGCGGGGTGGAGACGGCGACGTCCACGCCCCAGGACTCGTTGAACAGCCACTCGTTCTTCGGGTTGTTCACCCGGGCGACGACGCGCGGGACGCCGTACTCGGTCTTGGCGAGGAGCGAGACCACGAGGTTGACCTTGTCGTCCCCGGTGGCCGCGATGACCACGTTGCAGCGCTGGAGCGCCGCCTCGTCCAGGGAGGTGATCTCGCAGGCGTCGGCGAGCAGCCACTCCGCCTGCGGGACGCGCTCGACCGAGATGGCGGTCGGCGCCTTGTCGATCAGCAGGATCTCGTGGCCGTTCTCCAGCAGCTCGCCCGCGATCGAGCGGCCCACGGCGCCGGCGCCGGCAATGGCGACTCTCATCAGTGGCCCGCCTCTTCCTCAGGGCCCTTGGCGAACGCCGCCTCGACCTTGTCCACCTCGTCGGTGCGCATCATGACGTGCACCAGATCGCCCTCCTGCAACACCGTCTGCGAGGTGGGCAGGACCGCCTCGCCCAGCCGGGTGAGGAAGGCGACGCGTACGCCGGTCTCCTCCTGGAGACGGCTGATCTTGTGGCCCACCCACGCGACGGAGGTGTGCACCTCGGCGAGCTGCACACCGCCCGTGGGGTCGCGCCACAGCGGCTCGGCGCCCGAGGGCAGCAGCCGGCGGAGCATCTGGTCGGCCGTCCAGCGGACGGTGGCGACGGTCGGGATGCCGAGGCGCTGGTAGACCTCGGCCCGGCGCGGGTCGTAGATACGGGCGGCGACGTTCTCGATGCCGAACATCTCGCGCGCCACCCGGGCGGCGATGATGTTCGAGTTGTCACCGCTGGAGACCGCGGCGAACGCGCCGGCCTCCTCGATGCCCGCCTCGCGCAGGGTGTCCTGGTCGAAGCCGACTCCGGTGACACGGCGGCCGCCGAACCCGGAGCCCAGCCGCCTAAAGGCGGTGGGGTCCTGGTCGATCACGGCGACCGTGTGCCCCTGTTGCTCCAGGTTCTGGGCAAGAGCGGAACCCACTCTTCCGCAGCCCATGATGACGATGTGCACGACCGTCCTTCCGCATGAATGGTTACGGCTCAGGCTAAACAGGGTCTCAGACCGCCGCCCAAGCTACACACGCACGGTCGACCGGGGACATCGTTGTGCGGGTTCGTCTGTGGGTTTTTCGCGGAACGTTCGCGGAACGGCGGTGAACGGCGACCAACTCGGAGGCTCAGCGCCGTGTGATGCTGCGAACACTCGCGAGGGTCAGGATTCCGAGGCCGGCCAGGGCGACGGCCGCGCCGATGATCTCGGGGCTCAGGTGCACGGGTCCTCCAGGACGGTCGGGGGCCACGGTTTTGTCATATAGGCATGCGCATCTCCGGAGCTGCGGAATCCGAAGCTCCGCCCCGCCCCGTTTTCACCCGGAGAGCAGATCACGGACCGAAGAGGGACGGCGGGTGGGCGACAGCCAGTTCGAACCCTTACGATTCCCTGTTGTGTCCAAACTGACCGACGTGCCCAAGCGGATCCTCATCGGGCGCGCACTGCGCAGCGACCGGCTGGGGGAAACGCTTCTGCCGAAGCGCATCGCCCTCCCCGTGTTCGCATCCGACCCGCTCTCCTCCGTTGCGTACGCGCCCGGAGAAGTGCTGCTGGTCCTTTCCATCGCGGGCGTGTCGGCCTACCACTTCAGCCCCTGGATCGCGGTCGCGGTCGTCGTGCTGATGTTCACGGTGGTCGCCTCCTACCGCCAGAACGTGCACGCCTACCCGAGCGGCGGCGGCGACTACGAGGTCGCCACCACCAACCTCGGTCCGCGGGCCGGTCTCACCGTCGCCAGCGCGCTGCTCGTCGACTACGTCCTCACCGTCGCCGTCTCGATCGCCTCCGGCATCGAGAACCTCGGCTCGGCGGTGCCGTTCGTGGTGCAGCACAAGGTCTTCTGCGCGGTCGCCGTCATCGTGCTGCTCACGCTGATGAACCTGCGCGGGGTCAAGGAGTCCGGGAAGCTCTTCGCGATCCCGACGTACGTGTTCGTCGCGGGCGTCTTCATCATGATCGCCTGGGGCGCGTTCCGCGGACTCGTGCTCGGCGACACCATGCACGCGCCGACCGCCGACTACCACATCAAGGCCGAGCACCAGGGGCTCGCGGGCTTCGCCCTCGTCTTCCTGCTGCTGCGCGCCTTCTCGTCCGGCTGTGCGGCGCTCACCGGCGTCGAGGCGATCTCCAACGGCGTCCCCGCGTTCCGCAAGCCGAAGTCGAAGAACGCCGCGACGACGCTTGCGGCGATGGGTCTGCTCGCCGTCACCATGTTCTGCGGCATCATCGCCCTCGCCATGACCACCAATGTCCGCATGGCCGAGAACCCCGCCACGGACCTGATCCACAACGGCATGCCCGTCGGCTCCGGCTACGTCCAGAACCCGGTGATCTCCCAGGTCGCCGAGGCCGTGTTCGGCAAGGGCAGCTTCCTGTTCATCCTGCTGGCCGCCGCCACCGCCCTCGTCCTGTTCCTGGCCGCGAACACCGCGTACAACGGCTTCCCGCTGCTCGGCTCGATCCTCGCCCAGGACCGCTACCTGCCGCGTCAGCTCCACACCCGCGGTGACCGCCTGGCCTTCTCGAACGGCATCGTCCTCCTGGCCGGCGCCGCGAGCATGCTCGTCATCATCTACGGGGCCGACTCCACGCGACTGATCCAGCTCTACATCGTCGGTGTCTTCGTCTCCTTCACTCTCAGCCAGACCGGCATGGTCCGCCACTGGAACCGCCACCTGGCGAGTGAGACCGACCCGGCCAAGCGCACCCACATGATCCGCTCCCGCGCGATCAACGCGTTCGGCGCCTTCTTCACCGGCCTGGTCCTGGTCGTCGTCCTGGTCACCAAGTTCACGCACGGCGCCTGGGTCGCCCTGCTCGGCATGGTGATCTTCTACGCGACCATGACCGCGATCCGTAAGCACTACGACCGCGTCGCGGAGGAGCTCGCCGCGCCCGAGGGACCGACCGACGACAGCGTCCGCCCCTCCCGCGTCCACTCCGTCGTCCTGGTCTCCAAGATTCACCGGCCGGCCCTGCGCGCCCTCGCCTACGCCAAGCTGCTGCGCTCCGACACCCTCGAAGCGCTCAGCGTCAACGTCGACCCGGCCGAGACCAAGACCCTGCGCGACGAGTGGGAGCGGCGCGGCATCGACGTACCGCTGAAGGTCCTCGACTCGCCCTACCGCGAGATCACCCGACCGGTCATCGAGTACGTGAAGGGCCTGCGCAAGGAGTCGCCGCGCGACGCCGTCTCCGTGATCATCCCCGAGTACGTGGTCGGCCACTGGTACGAGCACCTGCTGCACAACCAGAGCGCCCTGCGCCTCAAGGGCCGCCTGCTGTTCACCCCGGGCGTCATGGTCACCTCCGTGCCCTACCAGCTCGAGTCCTCCGAGGCCGCGAAGCTGCGCGCCCGCAGGCGGCAGGACTGGAACGCGCCGGGCGCGGTGCGACGGGGACCGGCCCAGGAGCGGCCCAAGGAGCCCACGCAGAAGAGCTGACGGGACGGGTGGCGCGTCGCGGAGCCCGCGGAGGTGGACGGGCGACGCGTCGCGAGCACCGTGACCGGGACGGGGGGCGGTGTGGCGAGCACCCTGACCCGGGCGGGGGGCGGTGCCGCTAGCATCCTGACCCGGGCGGGGAGCGGTGCCGCTAGCACCCTGACCGGGACGCGACCGGGTGCTGCGAGACACGGACGAGGCGGGAAGCGGTGCCGTGAGCACGTAGACTGGACGGCTGTTGTCCGGCCGTGCAGTCCGGCCGTTTCCCCCCTCTCAACTGGAGTCACCCCACCATGCAGGCAGAACCGAAGAAGTCGCTGGTGGGGGACGAGTACGAGGTCGAGATCGGCCCCGTCGCGCACGGCGGGCACTGCATCGCCCGCACCGACGAGGGCCAGGTCCTCTTCGTCCGGCACGCGCTGCCCGGCGAGCGGGTCGTCGCCCGGGTGACCGAGGGCGAGGAGGGCGCGCGGTTCCTGCGCGCCGACGCCGTGCGGATCATCGACGCCTCCAAGGACCGCGTCGAGGCACCCTGCCCGTACGCGGGCCCCGGCCGCTGCGGCGGCTGCGACTGGCAGCACGCCAAGCCGGGCGCGCAGCGCCGTCTCAAGGGCGAGGTCATCGCCGAGCAGCTGCTGCGCCTCGCGGGTCTCACCCCCGAGGAGGCCGGCTGGGACGGCACGGTGATGCCCGCCGAGGGCGACAAGCTGCCCGCGGGCGAGGTGCCGCAGTGGCGCACCCGTGTGCAGTACGCCGTCGACCCCGACGGCAACGCCGGACTGCGCCGCCACCGCTCGCACGAGGTCGAGCCCGTCGAGCGCTGCATGATCGCCGCCCCGGGGATCACCGAGCTCGGTATCGAGGAGCGGGACTGGTCCGGCATGGAGGCCGTCGAGGCGATCGCCGCGACCGGTTCCCAGGACCGCATGGTGATCCTTGAGCCCCGCCCCGGCGCCCGCCTGCCCCTCGTCGAACTCGACAAGCCGGTCTCCGTGATGCGGGTCGCCGAACAGGACGGCGGCATCCACCGCGTCCACGGCCGCGCGTTCGTGCGCGAGCGCGCCGACGGCCGCACCCACAGGGTCGGCAGCGGCGGCTTCTGGCAGGTCCACCCGATGGCCGCCGACACCCTCGTCAAGGCCGTCATGCAGGGCCTGCTGCCCCGCAAGGGCGACATGGCCCTGGACCTCTACTGCGGCGTCGGCCTCTTCGCCGGCGCCCTCGCGGACCGCCTGGGCGACCAGGGCGCGGTCCTCGGCATCGAGTCGGGCAAGCGCGCGGTGGAGGACGCCCGGCACAACCTCGCCGGCTTCGACCGCGTCCGCATCGAACAGGGCAAGGTCGAGGCGGTCCTCCCGCGCACCGGCATCACCGAGGTCGACATCATCGTCCTCGACCCGCCCCGCGCCGGCGCCGGCAAGAAGACGGTGGAACACCTGTCGTCCCTGGGCGCGCGAAAGATCGCCTACGTGGCCTGCGACCCGGCGGCCCTGGCCCGCGACCTGGCGTACTTCCGCGACGGCGGCTACAAGGTCCGGACCCTGCGGGCCTTCGACCTGTTCCCGATGACGCATCACGTGGAGTGCGTCGCGATTCTGGAGCCGGTGAAGAAGTCCGGCTGATGCGGGGTCTCCGGGCTTGCGGGGGCCTGCGGGCGGGGTAGATGCCCGCGCCTACAGCGCCCCCGGCCGCAGCTCACCTACCGGCATCAGAGGGTCACGGGAACAGGTCGCTCACGCGCACTGTTCCCGTGACCTCCACAGCCTCCGCGAGCGAGTGGCCTAGCGGTTGACGGACTGGATCTCCTGGACGTTCATGTCCTGGGTGGTCTCGAACGTGCCGTCCGGCAGGTCGCCGGCCGCGCCGCCGCTGCCCTGCCAGGAGATCTGCCAGGTGATGGACGCGCTCAGCCGGTACGGCTTCCCGGCCGTGGCACGCAGGTAGGTGATGCCGCACGGCGGGGTGCTGCCGGCCTCGCCCTTGGTGTACGGGGTACCGATGGAGCCGTCGTCGTTGATCGTGCAGTCACCGGAGGCGGGGGAAGTTTCGGCGTCGTCCGTACCGGGGTCCAGATGGAGCGCGACCGGCTTCGCCGTCGTCTCCGCCCACACTCCCGCGGCCGTCAGCTCGGCGCGGACCTTGACCGGCTTGAAGGTGCCCTTGTCCAGCCACACCCAGCTCGGCAGGTTCACCGTGGCCTCGGTGGCGGGCTTCACCTCGATCTCCGTCTCCGGGACCTTGATCTTGTCGTAGGCGTACGCGGCGAGGACCTCAGGGGTGGGGGCGTGCTTGTTGGCGGGGAGCGTCCTGGCGTTCTGCCAGAACAGGGTGTCCTCGCAGTCGTACGACTCCGGGTCGTTCGCCCTGTCCTGGTTGATCACTCCGCGCCAGAACATGCCGTCCTTGCCGAGGTTGTAGTTGTCGTAGCCGTCCCCGCTGCCGTTCTCCGCCTTGCCCTTCTCGTAGTGGTCCACCATCAGGTCCTCGCCCCAGCTGAGACTGGGAGTGACGGGCACCAGGTCCGAGTCGGGGTTCTTCTTGAGGCGGCCCACCGCCGCCTTGAGGGCCTGCGGCGTGGCCACCGGTTCGTACCAGCACGCGGGGGGCTTCCAGTTGGGGTCCACGGGGGCGAGGGGCTTGGGCGAGGTGCCCGAGGCACCACCGCTCACCGGCGTGACCTTGATCTGAGTGGCGGTGGCCTTGGCGTTCAGTGTGCTGCCGGATACGCCGCCGGAAGGTGTCGAAGAAGGGGGCTTGTTGTCCTGATCCCCGATGGCGCCGTAAGCCGCTGTGGAGGAGAGGACGACCGCACAGACCGACGTGGCGAACAGCGTGCACGCCTTCGCTGCGAAGCTCATCGGCCACAGGCTCCCGGAGCCACCGTCGAGGAGGTGGTCTTCCAAACGCCCTGCGGGTTCTTGTCCAGCCTGTTGCGGTACTGGATCACGTTCTCGGGCTTGTTGGCGGTGGTGGTGACCTTCGCGGTCCTGCGGTTCTTCGTGGACGCCTTGCGTTCGTCGACGCAGTAGAAGAGCACGCCCGAGCCGGTGTCGTTGATGTGCACCTGGGGGTCGAAGGCTGTGACGCTGCCGATCAGACTCTCGTCGTCGTCGACGAACTGCTTGATCCACTTGTGTGCTGTGACCAAGGTGGCGTCCGAGTTGTAGAACGCCACCGCGTCGGAATTCAGATCCGCCTCGATGACTGCGGCGTACTCCGACCTCAGCTCCTCCCGCCCGTCGTCCAGGATCGCCTGGAGCTTCGGGTCGCTGTTGGTCCAGCCCTCGAAGTTCGCCTGGAACTCCTTGGGGAGCGTGATCCTCGGCCGACCGGCTCGGTCCTTTGACGTCGGAGCGGAGGGGCTCGCCGAAGCCTTCGCGCCGCTGCTGTCCGCGCCCTTGATCTTGTCCGACGCCGAGTCGGTGCTCCCTCCTGAGCCGCAGGCGGTCAGGAGCAGTCCCGTGGATGCGGTGAGTGCGACTGCGACGAGCAGGGCGGGGCGGTTCACTGGGGTCTCCTGTTGAGGCGAGGGGTTGCTCAAGTGAATCCACGCTATCCGTGAGGCGGGTGGTGACACCAGTTGGGATTCCGTCAGGAGGGGACAGAGCAGGTCTACTTGGGTCGGTGTCGCCGCGGTCGCTGTTCTTCTGCAAAGCCGAGTTGGCCTCGGCTCGTCCGAATCACCGCGTGGGCTGCCGCCTACTCACTGTTGATGCAACGTCAGGAGTGTCCGTATCGCTGCGTGTTGGCCCGTCAGTGCGCTGTACCGGGTGCTGGCGTCCGCGAAGCGCCGCGTACCTTAGGTCGGTGGAAGCCTTTCGGGGATTTCCTCGTGCGGGATCTCTGGATTTCCCTCCCTTCCCTCCTTTCCATACCGAAGTGTCATCGGTTCCGCCTTCGGTGGTGGGCCGTTGATTCCTTCCCGTTCGCCCTGGAGTAGCGGAACACGTGAAGACGAAGAGAACGGCGGGCATAGCTGCCCGTAAGCGTGGGGCCAGTCGTCGGCTGATCGGTTTAGCCGCTGCGAGCGCGCTGACCGCGGGGGCCCTGACGGCCCTGGTGCCGACGGCCGCGCAGGCCGGTACCCCCGCCCCGTCCGGATCGGGCGCGAGGCAGCACGCCTTCGCGGTCGCCGCCGCCAAGTACCACGTCCCCGTAAGGGTGTTGCTGGCCGTCGCGTACCAGGAGTCGGCGTGGGACGCGCACTCCGGGCAGATGAGCACCAGCGGCGGCTACGGTCCCATGCATCTCACCGACGTCACCCCCGCCATGCTGGCCGCCGGTCCGGCCGGAGCGGTCGGGCGGGGTGATCTCGCCGACCGGGCGAAGGATCCAGCCCTGCACACGCTGCGGGCCGCGGCGAAGCTCACCGGGCTGAGCCCCGCCGAGCTGCGTGAGGACCCCGCGGCGAACATCGCGGGCGGTGCCGCGCTTCTGGCGTCCTACCAGCGGACCCTGTCCGGTGGCCGGTCCGCGGACGCGGGGCAGTGGTACGGAGCCGTGGCCCGCTACAGCGGCTCGGCACAGAAGCGGAGCGCCGCAGCGTTCGCCGACCGTGTCTTCGCCACCGTCAGGTCCGGAGCCACGCGCCGGACCCAGGACGGCCAGCGGGTCTCGCTGGGCGCCGACAGCAAGGTCCGTGTCGCGACAGGGCAGTTGAGCAAGCTCTCCCTGGCCGGTGTCGCGGCGACGACGGCGACCGAGTGTCCGCCGGAGGTCTCCTGCACCTTCGTGCCGGCGGCCTCGTCCAACGGCCAGGTCTCCAACCGTCCGGCCAACGGCATCCGGATCGACACCATCGTCATCCACGACACCGAGTCGTCGTACGAGTCGGCCATCGCGACGTTCCAGAACGCGGGCGGCAGTTCCGCGCACTACGTCATGCGGGCCTCGGACGGCGCGGTGACGCAGATGGTGCCCACCAAGGACATCGCCTTCCACGCCGGGAACTACTCGACGAACCTGCACTCCATCGGCATCGAGCACGAGGGCTACGCGGCGCACGGAGGCACCTGGTACACCGAGGCGCAGTACGAGGCCACGGCCTCGCTGGTGCGCTATCTCTCGGACCGCTTCGGCATTCCGCTGGACCGTGAGCACATCATCGGCCACGACAATGTCGCCGGACCCAACTCCAGCCTCGTCGCGGGCATGCACTGGGACCCGGGTACGTCCTGGGACTGGGAGCACCTGATGAGCCTGCTCGGCGCCCCGGTGGCGGGCGAGCACGGCGTCGGGCCGGTCGGGTCGGCGGTGACGATCACGCCGGGCTTCACCGACAACCAGCAGACCGTGCAGATCTGCCCCGGTGACGATCCCACCGGCGCCACCCCGGCGTGCACCGAGCAGCAGCAGTCGTCCAACTTCGTGTTCCTGCGCACCGAACCCAGCGACACGGCCCCGCTCTTCGGCGACCAGGCCGTGCACAAGGGCGCGGCCGGCACCGACCGCGTCAGCGACTGGGGCTCGACCGCGCAGGCGGGGCAGCAGTTCGTGGTGGCCGGCGTCGACGGCGACTGGACCGCGATCTGGTACAGCGGCTCCATGGTGTGGTTCTACAACCCGGGCGGTGCCAACACCACGCCCGCGCACGACGTGACGCTGGTCTCCGCCGCGGGCACCGCGCCGGTGGCTGTCTACGGTTCGAGCTACCCCGACCGCGCCGAGTACCCCGCGGGCCTGTCGCCCTCGACGCAGGCGCCGATCAGCTACTACACCGTGCCCGCCGGGCAGTCGTACGTCGCCACCAGGCCGCCGGCCAACACCGACGACTACTTCACCTCGGGGGCGGTCGTCATCGGTGCCAAGCAGATGTACACCATCCAGTACAACCACCGCGTCGGGCTGGTCTATTCGTCGGACGTGACGGCCACCGGCTCCTGACCCGGACACCGGACGGCGGCTGCTCATCACGCCGGCCTGCCCGAAACGCCACCCGTGCCCGGCGCATCCTCGATGCGCCGGGCACGGGTGGTCGCGTCCTTGGAGACGCCGCTCGGGCAAGCTCCCCCCGACGCTCAGGGGACGACCGTACCGACCGCGCCCCTCGGCGTCGGCTCCGCTGCGAGCTGCTGGGTCCGTTTGCGAGACCCTCGTATGCTGGGCCCGTGAGGCGGACTTCTTTTGCGAACTGGCCCTGTTCCATCGCGCGCACGATGGACCTGCTGGGCGACTGGTGGACGCCGCTCGTGCTGCGTGAGGCGTTCTACGGGATCAAGCGGTTCGACGCCTTCCAGCAGGAGCTCGGCATCGCGCGCAACACCCTCACCGACCGGCTCCGTCGGCTGGTCGACGAGGGGCTCATGGAGAAGCGGGCCTATCAGACGGACCCGGTGCGCTACGACTACGTGCTCACCGACATGGGCCGGGACTTCTTCGGCGTGCTGGCCGCCATGAACAGCTGGGGCAACCGCTGGCTCAGCGGCGAACAGGGGCCGCCGGTCGTCTTCCACCACGACCGCTGCGGACACGAGAGCGAGGCCGCGGTCGTGTGCGCGGACTGCGGCGAGCCGATGACGGCCGAGGACACCCGCCCGCGGCTCGGCCCCGGCTACCCGCCGCATCTGGCCGAACGCCCGGACATCCAGAGGCGTTTCACCGCCTGAGCGCGGCCCGGCCCGCGCGTCCGCTTCCCGTTCCCGGCCCTCGGCGCCGGGAGCGGTTTTCCTTGACACGTCAGTCTATCTACGCAACTCTCAAGGTCAGGGCCCTGGGGAGGGTGAGCTTCCTGGGGGACGACAAGGAAGGCCGGAGACTCATGGAGTGGACGGGCGCGCGCTACGCGGACCAGCCGACCGTCGAGGTGGGGACACGGATCGACGCTCCGCCGGGCCGGGTGTGGGACCTCGTCTCCGACATCCGGCTGATGCCGGACCTCAGCGCGGAGCTCCAGTCGGTCGAATGGCTCGACGGAGCGACGGCGCCCGGGGTCGGCGCCCGCTTCGTGGGGCGCAGCCGGCACGAGTCGCTGGGGGAGTGGGAGACCACCTCGTACGTGGTGGAGTGCGAGCCGCACCGGGCGTTCGCCTGGGCCGTCGGCGACCCCGAACACCCCAGTGCCCTTTGGCGGTTCGCGCTGGAGGAGGCGGGCGGCGGCACGGAACTGACCCAGTGGATGCGGATGGGCCCGGGCCGTTCGGGGCTCTCGTTCGCGATCGACCGGATGCCGGAGAAGGAACAGAAGATCGTGTTCGTACGGCTGCGGGAGTTCGAGCGGAGCATGACGGACACCCTCGCGGCGGTCAGGAAGCTGGCCGAGCGCACGGAAGGGACCCAGGCGTGATGCGTACCTCCACGACGATCGAGGCGTCGGCCGGCGACTGGCGGGAGACCGTCGACTTCGTGGTCGAGGCCGAGAAGCTCGGCATGGACATCTGCTGGGTGGCGGAGGCCTGGGGCTCCGAAGCCCCCTCCCCGCTCGGCTACTTGGCGGCACGGACCGACCGGTTGCTGCTCGGCTCCGGGATCATCCAGCTCGGGACCCGCACCCCGGCGGCCATCGCCAGGGCCGCGATCACGCTCTCCAACATCTCCGGTGGACGCTTCCTCCTCGGCCTCGGACCGTCCGGGCCCCAGGTGATCGAGGGCCTGCACGGTGTGCCGTTCGCCCGCCCGCTGTCCCGGATGCGGGAAACCGTGGAGATCGTCCGACGGGCCGTCGCCGGGGACAAACTCTCGTACGAGGGAAGGGAGTTCACGATCCCGCTGCCCGGCGGCGAGGCACGGCCCATGCGGATGTCGATCCGTGCCGAACACGAACTGCCCGTCTATCTCGCCACGCTCTCGCCGAAGATGCTGCGTCTGACGGGTGAGGTCGCCGACGGCTGGCTGGGCACCAGCTTCGTGCCCGAGGGCGCCAAGGAGGCGTACTTCGACCATCTGGACGCGGGCCTCGCGGCGGCCGGCCGCAGTCGTGCGGAACTCGATGTCTGCCAGGGCGCCGAAGTGGCCTTCGCGGAGGACGAGGACGCGCTGCGCGCCATGGTCGCGGGCCGCAAGAAGGAACTCGCCTTCAGCCTCGGCGGGATGGGCTCCGCCACCACCAACTTCTACAACGCCGCCTACAGCAGGCAGGGTTGGGCGGAGATCGCCGCCGAGATACATGAGCGCTGGCAGGGCGGGGACCGGGAGGGCGCCGCCGGGCTCGTGACCGACGAGATGGTCCTCGGCACCACCCTGATCGGTACCGAGGAGATGGTCCGCGCACGGCTGGGCGTCTGGCGCGCCGCCGGGGTCGACACCGTCCGTCTCTACCCGGCCGGCACCACCCTGGACGAGCGGCTCACGACGCTGGGGCGCGCGTTGGATCTCGTGGCGGAGGCGAACAGGGCGAACGCCGCTCAGGCGTCCTCGGGGGAGCCGGTGATCGTCGAGTAGGCGACGGGGGGAGCGGTGATCGCCGGGAGTCCGCGGGGAGGCCGGTGATCGCCGAGGGTCCGAGGGGAGGCCGGTGAGCGCCGAACGGTTCGGGGGAAGCCGGTGATCGCCGAACCGTCCAGGGCCGGCCGGTGGTCGCCGGTGCCACCGTGAACTCCACCCGTGGTGGGGCCGGCCGGCAGTCTGCGGTCGGCCCCGGCGCCTGTCGGGCGTCACCCGGTCGGCGGTGCCCCCGTGGCGGGCGCGAGGCGGCGGGCGGACGCTCGAACTCCCCGGTGCTTCCGGCACCGGGACGGCCTGCGGCCGACACGCAGCGAGGTGGTCGAACATGAGCCAGGATTCTTCGAGGCCCCCGGGCCCCCCGCCCGGAGGCGGCACAGGATCCCAGCCCAGCGGCGGAGACATGCCGTTGTGGGGAGACCAGTGGTCAGGAGCCGGTCCGGCCGCGGGCGGCATGGGGCCGCCCCCCTCGGGCAGCAGCGGCTGGGCGGCCGGCGGAGTCACCTTCGCCGGTGTCCTCATGCTGGTGAACGGCGGCCTCAACATCCTCCAGGGCATCTCCGCGATAGCCAAGGACGACGTCTACGCGCGCGTGAACGACTACGTCTACCGCATCAACCTCACCGGCTGGGGCTGGATCCTGCTGATCCTCGGCGTGATCGCCGCCGTCACCGGCTGGGGGATCCTCAAGGACGCCAAATGGGCCCGGGTCACCGGCATCGTGCTGGCCTCGCTGAGCATGCTCTTCCAGTTCATGTTCCTGCCGTACGCGCCGATCTGGTCGGTCATCCTGCTGGCCATCGACGTCTTCGTCATCTGGGCCCTGGCCACCTACCGGCCCGACGTCCGGAACCCGCGCTGATCCGCCCCTCCCTCCGGCCTCCGCCGAGCGAGCGCCGCGCGGAAGGGCTGTCCAGTGCCGTCGAACCCCCTGAACCGGACCGAGCGGAACGAGACACGCCATGGATGACGTGACCGACCGGACGCGAGCGGGTCTGCCCGCGCACGGCGCGGCGGGTACGACCGACGATCCGGTGCCGACGTGAGCACCGGAGACATGAGCGGCGCCGCCGCGCCCGGTGGCGGCACGGGCGGCGCCGACTCGCGTGAGATCGCCGAACTGCGGGCCCGGGTCGCCGAACTGGAACAGCGCGCGCCGCGGCGCGAGCACCACCGCGTACGGTCCTCCTTCGCGGTCGTGCTGGTCCTCCTCGCGGCCCTGCTCACCCCGCTGAGCGCCGTGGCGGCCTGGTCGAGCGATCTGATCGGGAACACCGACCGGTACGTGTCCACGATGCAGCCGCTCGCCTCCGACCCGGACGTCCAGAACGCCGTCGCCAACCGGGTGACCGACGCGGTGATGCAGCGCGTCGACGTCCAGACGCTCCTGGAGTCCGTCGCCCCCGCCGACCGGCCGCGGCTGACCAAGGCCCTGGGGCCGCTCAGCGGTCCGATCACCAGCGGCCTCACGGACTTCGTGCACACCGTGGCGCTCAAGTTCGTCAGCAGCAAGGCGTTCGCCACCCTGTGGACGGAGCTCAACCGCAAGGCGCACGCCGCCGTCGACAAGGCGCTCACGGGCAAGGGCGGCGGAGCGGTGAAGCTCACCAACGACGCCGTCGTCATCGACCTCGCCCCCGTCATCGACCAGGTCAAGACGTCCCTGGTCGATAGGGGACTCACCGTCGCGGCCAAGATCCCCCAGGTGCACACGGACTTCACCGTGATGACGTCCGACTCCATCGGCAAGGCCAAGAAGCTCTACCGCCTGCTCGAACTGGTCGGGTTCTGGCTTCCGGTGCTGACCCTGCTGCTGGCGGCCGCCGGCGTGCTGCTCGCCGTCCGCAGGCGCCGAGCCCTCGTCACGGCGGCGCTCCTGGTGGCGGCCGGGGCCGCGGTCCTCGGCATCGCGCTGTGGATCTTCCGGGCGGTCTATCTCGACGGTCTCCCGTCCGATGTCTCCCAGCCGGCCGCCGCGTCGGTCTTCGACACCCTGGTGCGCTATCTGCGGACCTCGGTACGCCTGATCATCACCCTCGGCGTCATCGTGGCGCTGGCCGCGTGGCTGACCGGCAGCGGCCGGGCGGCCAGGCGGGTCAGCGCCGCCTGGACCGGCGGTATCGGTGCCGTGCGGACGGCGACCGGGGTCGAGCTCGGCGCGGTCGGCGCGTGGGTGCACCGGGTCAAGACGTGGCTCAACTGGACCGTGGTCGTGGTCGCCGTCGTGATTCTGCTGGTGTGGAACTACCCCACGGCCGTCGTCACCGTCTGGATCGCCGTCCTGGCCCTGCTGGCCCTGGCGGTGGTCGAGTTCCTCGACGACGACGGCACCCCGCATCTCACCGGCGCGCGACCCGGCGGCGGGGCGGCGGGACCGGTGCACAAGAGCCCGGCCTGACCGGCGGCCCCTCCCGAAGCCACCACCACCGTCGCCCAGCGGCACCCCGCCGCACCACGGATCCGGCGTCCCCCGACCCCCGTCGGCGGACGCCGGATCCGTACGCGGGAGAAAACCGCCTGACAGACCATCGGCACCGGGCTACGCTCCCCCCCGATGACGACTTCCACCCCCATCAGATCGGAGGACCCGTCCGCGCAAGGTGAGTGCTGATGCTCACTTCGACCGCGTACGAGGATTCCTCCCTCTCCTTCTGGCCGCGCGTGCGTGACTTCGCCGTGCCGCCCTCCATGATCGAGACCGCGACGGCCCGCCGGCTGCGCGGTGACTGGGCGGGGGCCTGCGCCGCCGCCGGTGTCGACCTCGACTTCGATCTGCGCTCGTCGGCCCGTACACACGGCCGCGAACTCATGTCCCGGGTCCGCCGCGATCTCCGGCATCTGGCTCCCGACCTGCTGCGCTGGCACCTGCCGAGAGTGGCGCCCGACGGGCTGCTGCGTCCCGGTCTCACCATCACACTGGCCCGCTACGAAGGCGCGGGACGCGACGGCGTACGTCCCGTGCACCTCGTGGTCCGCACTCCGCCCGCCTGGGCGGACGGCGGCCAGCGCATCGGCCTCGCGCTCTGGGACGCGGCCGACGGCGGTTCCCGCGACCGGTTGTCCCGCGACACCGGGGCCCGGCGTCACCCGCATCCGCGTCCGAGCCGGCGCCACCGCCTGGACCTGCACCGCCATCTGTGGGACACCCGCAGAACCGGTGAACTGCGGGTCCGTTCCGGGGCCGACCTGCCGGCGGACGGCGCTCGTCCGGGGAACGGGGACCCACCGGGTCCGGTGCCGGCCGACCTCGGCTGCGCGGTCGGCCGGTGGGCGGACGAGGCGGCGATCCTGCTGCGCGACGAGGGGCGCACGAGCGGCACCGTCACCGTGCGGCTCGGGACCCGCCGGTGGCTCCTCCTGGACCTGGCCGCGGACCCGGAAGGCGCGGATCCGCCCGCACTGCGGATCACCGCCGCGCCCGCCGACGGGACCGGCGACGGCCCCGCGGTGCCGGTGCTGCCCGACGCCGCGACCTGGGTGCTGCCCGACCTGGCGCTGCTCCGCGCCGGCGCCGTCGGGACCGAGCGGCTGCACCCGCTGGTCGCCTCGGCGCTCTTCCCGGACCACACTCCGGCCGCGGCCCCCCGGAACGCGGACCCGGCCGGATCGCCGCGCCTCGTGGAATGCCGGGGAGCCGTGCACCGTATCGGCCTGGTCGACGGCGTCCTCGCGGCGCTCGACCACGATCCGGACGAGATCCGCAGGGAGGAGCTGCTGGTCGCCCTGACCGGCACACCGCTTCCCTGTCTGCGCGTCATCGACGAGGCGCACCGGCGGCCGCACTGTCTCCACGGTGTCCGTGAACGGCTGCGCCACGGCGACACCGCCGGCGCGCTGGCCGTCGTCGAGGGACTGCTCGGCCCCGAGGCGGTGCTGCGCGACGGCGCCCTGCGGGACGAACTCAGGGCCGCCGCGCGGCGGCGCGTCACCTACGGACTGTTCAGAGCGGGGCTCTCCGGTCCCGGACCCGACCAACTCGGACCGGGGCCCGCCCGCCCCCGCGACCACCGCTCCCACCCGCGGGACACGACCCGCCGCTGACCTCCCTTCCACCGCCCGCCGAACGCCACTTGACCGCTCCGGCGGCCAAGTGCCGCGCCCAGGCGTGCCGTTCATGAACCCAAAGGTGATCAGACATGCCCACAATCAACCCCATTGCCGACCGGTCCGACGTCGCCGACACCGTCGTAGACCTGTCCGATGCCACCCAACTCGACGTGGCCGACGCCCTGTCGGCGCTGCTGCGCGACACCGGCACCGAGCCGCGCCCCGACACGCAGCTGGAGGCGCTGACCCTCGCCGTCGCCGCCGATCTGCCCGTACTGCTGTGGGGCGAACCCGGGATCGGCAAGACCGCCGCCCTCACCCAGCTCGCCGAGACCCTGGACCTGCCGCTGACCACGGTGATCGCCAGCGTCCACGAACCCTCCGACTTCTCGGGGCTGCCCGTCCTCGGGGACGATCCCGCGGAGCAGGGCGTGCCCATGGCCCCGCCGGACTGGGCGGTGCGGCTCGTACGCGCCGGCCGTGGGCTGCTGTTCCTGGACGAACTGTCCACCGCTCCACCGGCAGTTCAGGCCGCGCTGCTCCGCCTCGTGCTGGAGCGCCGCATCGGAACCCTCCAACTCCCGCCCGGTGTACGTGTCGTGGCCGCCGCGAACCCGCGCTCCTCGGCCGCCGACGGCTGGGAACTGAGCGCGCCGCTGGCCAACCGGTTCGTCCATCTCCAGTGGGCCCACGACCACGAGGTCGTCGTCCGGGGACTCGGCGGCACCTGGCCCCGGGCGACCCTGCCGAGGCTCGACCCGCACCGCCTCCCGGCGGCCGTGGACTTCGCCCGCCGCGCGGTGTGCGGACTCCTCACCGCACGCCCCGGACTGGTCCACCGGCTGCCCAGCGGCGAGACCCGCAGGGGCGGCGCCTGGCCCTCGCCCCGGAGCTGGGAGACGACCCTGAGGCTCATCGCCTTCGCGCATGCCGCCGGATCCTCACGGGAGGTGCTCTCCCTGCTGGTCAGGGGTGCCGTGGGCGACGGTCCGGGGCTGGAACTGCTGGCGAGCGTGGACCGGATGGACCTGCCCGACCCCGAGAGCCTGCTCGCCGACCCGGCGGGCGCCGTCCTGCCCGAGCGGGGCGATCTGCGCCAGGCCGTCCTCGACGGCGTGGTGGCCGCGGTCCGCGAGCGGCCCGGCAAGGACCGCTGGGACGCCGCCTGGACCCTGCTCGTACGGGCGCTGGACACCGGCGCCCCGGACCTGGTGGTCGTGCCCGCGACCACGCTCGCGACGCTGCGCCGGGAGGACTGGGACGTCCCCGCGTCCATCGAGCGGCTGGCCGGGGCGGTGGCGGTCGCCCGTCGCGCGGACGACGCGGCGGCCCGCGTCGCGGCCGCCGCCGGGGCACGACGATGAGGGCGCCCACGCCGGGGGTCGGGGACCTGGGCGAGCCGGGGATCCGGGCGACGACGGCGCTCACGCCCGGGACCCGCGCGACATCGGCGGTGCCCATGCCGGGGGTCGGGGACCTGGGCGAGCCGGGGATCCGGGCGACGACGGCGCTCGCGCCCGGGACCCGTGCGACATCGGCGGTGCCCACGCCGGGGGTCCGGGACCTGGGCGAGCCGGGGATCCGGGCGGCGACGGCGCTCACGCCCGGGACCCGCGCGACATCGGCGGTGCCCACGCCGGGGGTCGGGGACCTGGGCGAGCCGGGGACCCGGGCGACGACGGCGCTCACGCCCGGGACCCGCGCGACATCGGCGGCGCCCCCGCCCGGGACCCGGGACCTGGGCGAGCCGGGGACCCTGGATCTCGACAAGCTGTACGCGGCCCGCCTGCACGCGGCGCGGGCCCGGCCCTACCTCGCGACGGCCCTGTTCGCCCTGCACACCGTCGAGTCCCGGTGGGTGCCGACGATGGCCGTCGACCGGCACTGGCGCTGCTACGTGTCGCCCGGATTCGTGGACCGCATGCCGGTCGAGGACCTGGCCGGGGTCTGGGTGCACGAGGTGTCGCACCTGCTGCGCGACCACCACGGCCGCAGCGAGCGGTTCGCCCGCGAGCACGGGCTCACCGGCCCCGCGGAGCGGCTGCGCATGAACATCGCCGCCGACTGCGAGATCAACGACGACGCGTTCGGTGAGGGGCTCGTCCGGCCCGAGGGCGCCGTCACACCGGACTTCCTCTCGCTGCCGTCCGGGGAGCTGATGGAGGACTACCTCCTCCAGTTCAGGCTCGGCCCCCGCACCGAGAGCCTGGCCTGGCTGGACTGCGGCAGCGGCGCCGACGGACGCGAACGGGAGTGGGACCTCGGGCCGGACGGCGCGCACGGCCTCAGCGCCCAGGAACGCGACGCGGTCAGGTTCCGGGTCGCGCAGGGCATCAAGGCACGCCCCGGGAGGAGCCCGAGGGGATGGAAGCGGTGGGCGGAGGAGGCGTTCCACCAGCCGCAGCCGTGGCGGGAGTTGCTGGGGGCCGCCGTGCGCTCCGCCGCCTCCGGGCCCGGTGCGGGGGAGGACTACACCTACGGCCGGCCGTCGCGCCGCTCGGCCTCCCTGCCCGGCGTAGTCCTGCCGAGCCTGCGCCGCAGACCGCCGAGGGTCTCGGTGGTCATCGACACCTCGGGCTCGGTCAGCGACGCGGAGCTGGGCAGCGCCCTGCTGGAGGTCTCGGCGATCTCCCGCGCGGTGGGCGGCCGCCGCGACCTGGTCACCGTGGTCCCGTGCGACGCGGCGGCACGGATCGCGCACCCGCTGTGCCGGGCCGAGGGCATTCCGCTCCTGGGCGGCGGTGGCACGGACCTGCGCTCGGGATTCGCCGCGGCGCTACGGGTACGGCCCCGCCCCGACGTCGTCGTGGTCCTGACCGACGGGCAGACCCCCTGGCCGGCGGAGCGCCCGCCGTGCCGGACGGTCGTGGGCCTCTTCTCCCGCACCTGGTCGGACTCCTCGTACGACGAGGACGACCCCGACTACGTCCCCGACGCACCGCCGGCCTGGGCGCGGGTGGTGGAGATCGGCTAGGACCGCCTGGCGGCCGGGATGCCTCGTGGCCTGCGCGCCCGCCTGACGGCCTGGCGGCCGGGGCACCTCGTGGCCTGTACATCGACGGCCGGCCTGCCCGCCCGATGGCCTGCCCGCCCGCCGGATGGCCTGCCCCGCCTGCCTGCCGGCCTGCCTGACCGCCGCCCGGCCCGCCAGGCGTCCTGCCCGCCCGCCGGATGGCCTGCGTGCTCGCCCGGCGTCCTGCGTGCTCGCCCGGTGGCCGGGGATCGTCGAGCGTACGACGGTCGCCGGCCGGCCCCTGGGGGCGACGGTCGCCGCCCGGCCCCCGGGGACGTCCTACACGCTGTATCCCCCGTCCACGCCGAGCGCCTGGCCGGTGATGAAGCCCGCGCGGTCCGAGGCCAGGAACGCGACGGCCTCGGCGACGTCCCGGGCGGTGCCGAAGCGGCGCAGCGGGGTGTTGCGGCGGGTGATCTCCAGTGCCGCTTCGTCGAGTTCACCGGAACCGATCAGACGGGCGGCCATGCCGTCGGTCAGCATGCCGGGGGCGACGCAGTTGACCCGGACGCCGTAGCGACCCTCCTCGGCGGCCAGGGCGCGGGCGACCGCCTCGACCGCTCCCTTGGGTCCCGAGGAGAGCCCGTCGCGCACCGGGAACCTCCGGGTGGCCACGGTGGTGACGGCGACGAGGCTGCCCCGGCTCTCCCGCAGCGGCGGCAGCGCGGGATGCGCCAGGTTGAAGAACGCGCCCGCGTCCAGGTCGAGCTGGGTCCGGAACTCGCCCGGGGTGACCCTGCTCAGGTGCGTCATCGGTACCTGCGGGCCGGCGGCGTGGACGAGGGTGTGCAGGCCGCCGAGCTCCGCGGCCGTCCCGCTCACGGCGGCGGCCACGGCCCGCTCCTCGTTCAGGTCGAGGCGCAGAGCCCGTACCAGGCGGCTCCGGTCCGCGAACTCCTTGGCCAGCGCGGCGGCGAGCGCCTCGGCGGCCTCCCGGCCGGAGCGATACGTGAAGACCACGTCACTGCCCCGCTCGGCGAGGATCCGCACCACGGCGGCGCCGATGCCCCCGGTGCCGCCCGACACGAACGCGACACCCTCGCGGTGCGAGAAATCCGATGCGTGCGACATCGACATCACTGTCCCGTGGACTCGGCGACGCTGACCTTCACGACCACGCCCGCCCGGCGGGAATCCGGTGCGGATCCCCGCGGTGCGCGGGTCCGCTCCCCGACGGGCGACGGGACATTCCAGCACGCGCCGCGCCCGGAGAACAGCCGCGCGCACCGATGCGCCGCCCCGCGGCGGGGCGGCGCCTCCTCAGGGCTGGGTCAGGGGCAGGTGGAGGTCCGTGCTCGACAGGGTCATCGGCGTCGGCGAGACCGCCCGCAGCCGCATGCGTACGCCGGCCCGTGGGATCGGGAACCTGCCGTCGGGGGGACGGAGTTCGTAGCGGCCGAAGGCGTGGCCGGCCAAGGTGGACGGGCCGGATCTCACCGACCAGTAGCGGCTCATGCCCTGGCCCGTGGTCAGCGTGAAGTGCGGGCTCAGGGCCGCGTCGCCGAGATTGGTGACGCCGACCGTGAGTCCGGTCAGGGTGTGCGCGGTCCGGTGGGCCTCGGTGACCTGCATGCGCAGCGGCGGTGACCCGGTGGCCGCCAGCGTCACCGCCGCCGCCGAGGGGGCCAGCAGCAGGACGACCGCGGCCATCAGGGCCCCGCGCCGGTGCGGACCGCGCAGGAAGGCCGGGCGTGGCTGCCACGCCCGGCGGAAGGACTCCCAGGGCGCGGTGATCGCGGCGGCCACCCACAGCGGCGTCATCAGCAGGTAGTAGCCGTCCTGCGAACGGGTCGCCACATAGAACGCGCACCAGGGCAGCACCGTCGCGGCGGGCCCCAGCCGCCGCACGAACAGCACGAACAGGGCCAGCAGTGCCGCCGCGAGGAGCAGGCTCGCGTGTGCGTACCAGGCCAGGCGGTCGCTGCCGTCGGTGAGGTACAGCGAGATGCCGACCAGCCCCTGTCCGTGCATGTCGGCGTCCTGGGTGAGGGGCAGGGCGATCCCGGAGAACCAGGAGCGCGGCTCGCTCACGATGAAGTACGCGTTGATCAGCAGCCAGGTGGTGGCGGCGATGCCGGCGATCCGGCCGACCGCGATCGCCGCCGCCCGCGCGCCGAGGTCGCCCCGGCGCAGCGCGTACACGCCGGCCAGCAGGAACGGGGTGAGGAACCAGGGGAGCTGCTGCGCCGCGCAGGCCGCACCGAGGCAGACGGCCCGCGCGATGTCGCCCCGGCCGCCGCGGCCCATCCGCGGCCATCCCATCACCACCGGGATGAGCAGGGCGCCGGCGAGGATCGCCGGATAGCCGAGCCGTGCGTACGTCGGCAGCAGACCGAATCCGAGACAGGCCAGCGTCGCGGCGGACCGCCACGGCACCGGCAGCATCCGCCACATGACGACCGCGCCCGTGATGACGGCCCCGGTGCCGACCATGGTGGCGGCGGTCGAGCCGTGTCCGACCCACAGCAGTGGCGCGGTGAGCATCAGCGCGAGCGGCGGATAGCCGTACGTGTAGTCGTAGCCGCCGTTCATCGTCGCGGTGAGGGCGACGCCGTGGCCGAAGAGCCAGGGCCACGGGCGGCCGTAGACCTGGTGGCCGGCGATGAACTCGTGGGCGGCCTGGGTGGTGAGGACGGACTCGTCGCTGCCCTGGTGGTTCATGACCAGTCCGCACACGACGAGGGTCACGGCCGTCAGCAGGACGACGAGGTCGAGCCGCGCCAGCGACCGGCCCCGGCGCACCACGAGGGTCAGGACGCCGGTCGCCAGGATCGAGGCGTAGCAGAGCGAGATGATCGCGGCGACGAGGAGCCGGTGACTCGCTGCCTGCGCCCACAGCGGGCGCGTACCGATGAACAGGCTGATGTCGGCCAGGAGGGTGAGGACGCGGTGCCACTGGGCGGGCGCCTCGTCCGGGTTCCAGCGCGTGACCGGCCCGCCGGACGTGACCGTCGAAGGGACCTGGCGGCGCGTCGGCGCCGGCTTGATTTCTGCCGAGTACACGGCCCCATACGCTAATTCCGGCTGGTGAGCGGCGCTCGACGGGACGTGAAGAGTCGGGTGTGAGGCGAGTAAGAGCGTGCCGGCCGGGGCCGGCCGCGTCAGGCGTTGGACAGGGACACCTCGGTGGACTTGATCAGTGCGACGACCTCGGAACCGGTGGCGAGGCCCAGGTCCGTGACCGCCTCCCGGGTGATCGCGGAGGTCAGTTCGCCGCCCGCGACCCGGACCTTGACGCTGGCCATGGCGCCACCGGTGGTGACGCCGGTGACCGTGCCCGGCAGCTGGTTGCGGATGCTCAGCCCGTCGACCGGCCCGGTCGCCAGGGAGACCTCCGTGGACTTGACCAGGGCCCGCACGGTCGAGCCCGACGTCAGGCCGAGCTCCTGTACGGCCTCCAGAGTGACGGCCGCGGTGATCTCCCCTCCGGCGTCGAGCCGGACCTTGACCGTCGCCATCACCTCACCGGGGGTGACGGAGGTGACGGTGCCGGGGAGCTGATTGCGGATGCTCAGGCTCATGAGGAGGCCTCGCTTGCTGTGCGACGGGAGGGATAGGGACGTATATGCGTAGCTTGCCGCACGCGACGGATCCGGGTCCGGGTCGCCGACCGTGTCGCTGTTGGGCCGAACGGGTGACCATGCGTAAGAATTGCCCGGTGCAGACTACGAGTGCGAGCCAGGCCGGGGTGGACCGATGAGCGGCCACGACGTCACCGATGAACAGTGGGAAGGGCTCGCCCAGGTCGTTCCGTTGCGCGGCCGGGACGCCTGGCCGTCGGCGGTGCGGCACCGGTCGATCCCCGAGGCCGAGACCGAGACGCGGCGCCGCTTCGTGGTTCTGCGGGTCAACGTCTTCGCGGACGCCCGCGACGTCGCCGAGACGCTCATGTCCGGCATCCCCGTGCTCCTCGACCTGACCGGCGCGGAGACCGACGTCGCCAAGCGGGTCCTGGACTTCAGTACGGGCGTGGTCTTCGGGCTCGCCAGCGGGATGCACCGGGTCGACCGGAACGTATTCCTGCTGACGCCCCCGGGGACCGAGGTGCGCGGCCTGATGGAGGGGGTCGGCGTTCCCGGCCTCTGACCGCCGCCGTCCCTGATCGGGGGCCCGTCCCCCGATCGTAGGAAGGTCCCCCGGGCGTAACGGTTCGCCTCACGCCGGCGCCCTACCGTCGGCATATGACTCTGTCCTCTCCGGAAGCCCCGACGGCGGTGGAGGCGCGTCCGGTCCGCCCGGGCGTCAGCGAGCTGCGGCTCGCCGCCTTCGCCGCCCACCGCCGCGTCCGGTTCCCGCTCGGACCGCTCACCCTGATCGCCGGTCCCAGCGGCAGCGGGAAGACGACCGCGCTGCGGGCCTACGAGGCGCTGGCGCGGCTCGGTGCGGGGGCGGGGCTCTCCGAGGTGTTCCCGGACCCGGTCGCCTGCGTTCCCGAGCGCTCCCGGGCCGATGCCCAGCAGCGCCGTGGCTTCCGGATCGGCTGCACGGTCGACGGACCCGAGGGCCCGGTCCGGCTCGACGTCGCCGTCCAGGTCGAGCCCGAACTGCGCGTCGTGGGCGAGCGGTTGTCGGCCGGCGGGCGGACCCTGCTGGAGACGGCGCTGCGCGACCCGGGCCGCCCGTGCGTCCAGGCGGCCTGGTACACGGGCGGCACGTCCTCGGTGACGCGGGTCCCGCTCCCGGACGACCGCCTCGGCACCGCGCTGCTGCCCCTGCGCGTCGCCGGCCGCACCGCCGGAGAGCGTCAAGTCCTGGCCGCCGCCGAGCAGATGGTCCTCGCCCTGCGGTCCGTGTACGTCTGCGACCCGGACCCGGACTCCATGCGGACCCCCGTTCCGCTCGGCTCGGGCCGGCTGCTGCGCGGCTGCGGCAACCTCGCCGAAGTCCTCTGGCGTACGAGGTCGGAGTGCGGCCGGCGGTACGCCCACCTGGTCGGCGCGGTCGAGGCCGGGTGCGCCGGTCCGGTCACAGACGTGCTGGCCGAGGTCCTCGGCGACGGCACCGTCCGCGCCCTCCTCGACCGCGGCGACGGCGTCCGTACGCCGCTCGGGCTGCTGGGCGACGGCGAGTTGAGGTATCTCGCGCTCGCCCTCGTGCTGCTCACCGGGCCCGGCGTCCTGGAGGTCGACCCGGCGGGCGAGGTGCCGTCCGCGTTCCAGTCGCTGACCGTCCTGGCCGACGGCCTCGACCGGGGGCTGGACGCCCGCCAGGCCGGGGAACTGGTGCGGCTGGCGGCGCGGATGTGCGAGCGCGGACACATCCGGCTGCTGGGCACGGTCCACGACGAAGCACGGGTGCCCGCGACCGCCGGCGCCACGGTGGTGGACCTGACTCCGTGAGGGAGCCGGGCGTGCCGGTGGTCCGGGGCGGTGGGGAAGGCGGGCGTGCCGGCGGTCCGGGGGCGCGGGGAGGGGCGCCGGGCGTGCCTGCGGTCCGAGGGCGCGGGGAGGAACCGGGCTGGCCGGTGGTCCGGGGCTGTTGGGGCGGCGAGGGCGGTGGTGGTCCCGCGCTACCGGGGAGGAGCCGGGAGTGTGGTGTTCCCAAGTCGTGTGGCAGCCGGGAGCGGTGGTGGTCCGGGGCGGCCGACGGGGCCGGATCCTGGTGGCCGGTCCCGCTCCGTGGGTGAACCGGTCAGGGGGTGATACACCTGACGGCGTGAGTGAACTGGACGTGGCGACGATTCAGCGCAGACTGGCCGAGTTCGCGGCCGTGCGGAACTGGCAGCCCTACCACACCCCCAAGAACCTGGTCTCCGCGCTGAGCGTGGAGGCGTCCGAACTCCTGGAGATCTTCCAGTGGTTGACGCCGGAGGAGTCGGCCCGGGTGATGCGGGACGAGGACACCGCGCACCGCGTCACCGACGAGGTCGCGGACGTGCTCGCGTATCTGCTCCAGTTCTGCGAGGTGCTGGGCATCGACCCCCTCGCGGCCCTCGACGCGAAGATCGACCGGAACGAGCGGAGGTTCCCGGCGCCGGGAAACCCCTGACGCGGTGCCCGAACCGGGCCCGTGAAAACGGAATGCGACACTCTCTGTAGTCGTCACCGCGCTCCGATGCGATTCCGTGTCCACAGATTTCGGGCTTCCTCTGGCTTTCCGTCTCAACCGCCCTCACTCTGGGTAGTGAACAAGGGAGTTCGACTGTACGCGCGAGAGCGCGTCGGACAGACGGGGGCAGCGCATGGAAGCGGTGCGGCTCATCGCGGCGAACAGACGTGCCCTGGCGGAGAGCGGCGAGACTCCGGAGGTCATGGCGGAGGCATGGCAGGCGCATTCCCTGGCACAGGCGATCGGCAGCCGCCTCGCCGTGTCCGGTCCTCCCGAACTCCGGGGCGAGGCCCTGGGGTTGACCGAGCTGGCGGGCCGCGGCTGCGGTGTGCTCGGCGATCACGCCCTCGACATCGGCGCCTTACGGGCCGCCCGGCTCACGGAGCTGGGCGACGCGCGCGAGTCATTGCTCTGTCTCGGCGCCCTGCTGGCCGAGGTCGGCATAGCCCTGGTCGGTGTCGCCTGCGCGGCGGACGACGAGGGGACGTACTGGCAGTGCATGGAGGCGATCGACGCGGCGGACGAGTCCCGGGACCGCGTCCTGGAGATGCTGAGACGTCTCGCGGTGAGGGACGAGAAACGCGTGGTGGAACGGGACCCGGCCGCCGGGTAGCCGAGCCGCGGGCCCCGATCGGCCCCGGTCGTGGCGGGGGACCCGCCCCGGAACCGCCCGCGACGCCCGCCCCGCAGCCGCCCGCGAGAGCCCGGCCGGAACCGCCCGCGAGGCCCGACCGGAACGGCCCGCGAAGCCCGGCCGGTCGGCCGGGCCGGGGTGTCGTCCGGGGGACGGTCAGCCGAGCTGGGGTGCCACCTCGGAGGCGATCAGGTCCAGCTGGTCCAGGTCGGTGAGGTCCAGCATCTGGAGGTACATCCGCTGCGAACCGACCGCCTGATAGCGGGCGATCCGCTCGACGACCTCCGCCGGAGAACCCGCGAGCCCGTTCGCCTTCAGCTCGTCGACATCGCGCCCGATGGCGTCCGCCCGGCGCCTCACCTCGCTGTCGGTCCGTCCGACGCACGCCACCAGCGCGTTGGAGTAGACGAGTTCGTCGGGCTTGCGCCCGGCCTGCTCCAACGCGGCGCGGACCCGGCCGAACTGCTGCTCCGTGTCCGGGACCGAGGCGAAGGGGATGTTGAACTCGTCGGCGTAGCGGGCCGCGAGCGCGGGGGTCCGCCTGGCGCCGTGGCCGCCGATCAGCACGGGCACCTTCGACTGCGTGGGCTTGGGCAGCGCGGGCGAGTCCTTCAGCTGGTAGTAGGTGCCGTCGAACGTGAAGCGCTCGCCGACCGGCGTGCCCCACAACCCGGTGACGACCGCGAGCTGCTCCTCCAGCCGGCCGAACTTCTCCTTCGGGAACGGGATGCCGTACGCCGTGTGCTCGGCCTCGTACCAGCCCGCACCGAGGCCGAGTTCCACACGGCCGCCCGACATCTGGTCGACCTGGGCGACCTGGATGGCGAGCACACCGGGGAGGCGAAAGGTTCCGGCGGTCATCAAGGTGCCCAGGCGGATGCGGCTCGTCTCGCGGGCGATGCCGGCCAGGGTGATCCACGCGTCGGTGGGGCCGGGGAGGCCGTCCACGGAACCCATGTGCACATAGTGATCAGAGCGGAAAAAGGCTCCGTAATGGAGGTCTTCGGCGGCCTTGGCGACGCGGAGCAGCGTGTCGTAGGTCGCGCCCTGCTGCGGTTCTGTGAAGATTCGAAGATCCATGTATCCATCATGCACCGGTCACAACAGGCGTTCCCTGTCGAACCGCTGGCACGCCTCCGCCCGTCGTGAAACATCTCCGGGCGACGGGCGGGGCCGCCGTCCGGAGGCGGGGCCCGCCGCGCCTACGGCTGCCCGGCGAGCTGGGGGTACAGGTCGCTCAGCTCTCCCGAGAGACCGGCCTTGACCTGGCGGGTGAGGGCGTCGGCGAGGACCTCGTGGGCGTCCGTCTCGATCCCGTCGAGTGCCTGCGCCGCGACGCTGTGCGCGGTGACCTTGGGTACGTCGAGGCTCGCGGTCAGATCGGTGTCGACGTAGCCGACGTGCAGCCCGGTGACCTTGATGCCGCGCGGCCGGAGCTCCAGGCGCAGCGCGTTGCTCTGGGACCACAGGGCGGCCTTGGCGGCGCTGTAGCCGTCGGCGCCGGGAACCGTCACCCACGACAGCACCGAGTGGACGGTGAGGATGTGGCCGCCGCCGTTGCGCTCCATGACCGGGACGAAGGCCCGGGTGGTGAGGAGCGGGCCGAAGAAGTTGATGTCGAACTCCCGCCGCAGGTCCTCGACGGGGGAGTCCAGGAACGACGTCGGGGCCGTCGCGCCCGCGTTGTTGATCAGCACGGTGACGTCCTGGGCCCGTGCCGCGGCGGCCGCCACCGACGCGGGGTCGGTGACCTCCAGGGCCAGCGGCACCGCGTCGGGGTGCGCGACGGTCCGCGGGTCCCGGGCGGTCGCGTAGACCTTCCGGGCGCCGCGCTCGTACAGCGCGTCCACGAAGGCCTTCCCGATACCGCGGCTGCCACCCGTCACGAGTGCCACCGAGCCTTCGATGCTGGTCATGAGCTTCTCCTCTTGAGGGGCGCTGTGAATCGGGAGGACGGAGCGCTCGAAGCGCGGGCGGCTCCGCCGGGGTGCCGCACCGGCCATATCGTAAACCGATCGGTTTTCCATCCTCACCCGCACTGTAAACCGATCGGTTTCCGCAGGGCAAGCGGAGAACGTAAGCTGGGCCCATGACACAGGCGACCTCCACCGCGACCGCCGGTTCACCGACCCGCGACCGGCTGCTCGACGCCGCGGCCGAACTCTTCTACCGCGAGGGCGTCGGCGTCGGGGTCGAGGCGCTGTGCCGGGTGGCCGGAGTGTCCAAGCGCTCGATGTACCAGCTGTTCGACAGCAAGGACGGCGTGCTGGCGGCGAGCCTGGAGCGCAGCGCGCCCGCGTATCTGGCGTTCCTGCTGCCCCCCGACGACGGCCGGCCGCCGCGTGACCGCGTCCTGCACGTCTTCGAGCGTCTGGAGGAGATGGCGGCCCGGCCGGACTTCCGCGGCTGCCCCTTCGTGGCCGTGACCGCCGAGCTGAAGGCGCCGGACCACCCCGCCAGTGTGGTGGCGCGCCGCTGCAAGGACGCGCTGACCGCGTTCTTCCGGCAGGAGGCCGAGCGCGGCGGAGCCGGCGACCCCGAGCTGCTCGCACGCCAGCTGACCGTCGCCTTCGACGGATCGGGCGTCCGTGCCGTCATGCAGGGCCAGGGTCTGGACGGCCTCGCCCTCGCGACGGCCACCGCCCTGCTCACGGGCGCGGGCATCGACGCCGAGGAGGCTCCCGGGCGCCCGGAGCCCGAAACCTCCGCCTGACGTACGCCCGGCTCCGGACCGCCCGCCGGCCGGCGGGCGGCCGCCCCCGGCCCGTCCTTCGGCCGAGCCCCCGCCGTAACGTCCGTGCCCGCGAAAAACCGCAGGTCCACCCGGGGCGTTCGCTGTACGTTGTGGGGGCGCGCCGAGGGCAGGCGTCGCCCCTGCGGGTCGGCCGCGGCGCGATGTGGCCACGGGCCACGGAGGCCGCGGCGGAGCCGGGAGCGGCGACGGCCGAGGCGCGCTCGCCCACGCCGTGGGCCCCCGGCGTCCGGCGGTCGCGCACCGCGCACCGGCCGGCCGAACCGCGGGTTCCCCATGGCTCAGAAGACGCATCGAGGCAGACACACCGTGTTCCTGACGATCAGTACCACCGGTACTCCGGAGCGGCCCGCGACCGATCTCGGCTTCCTGCTGCACAAGCATCCCGACAACGCGCAGCGGTTCTCGACGTCGTACGGGACGGCCCATGTGCTCTACCCCGAGGCGACCGCCGAGCGGTGCACCGCGGCCCTGCTGCTCGAGGTCGACCCGGTGGCGCTGGTCAGGCGCGGCAAGGGGAAGGGGCGCGGCGGGGCTCCCGACGCGGCCCTCGCCCAGTACGTCAACGACCGCCCGTACGCCGCGTCCTCGCTGCTCGTCGTGGCGCTGAGCGCCGTCTTCTCCAGCGCGATGAAGGGCCAGTGCGCGGCCAGGCCCGGGCTTCCGGCCGAGGCCAGACCGCTGCGCGTCGAGGTCCCCGCCCTGCCCGCGCGCGGCGGCGCCGGTGTCGTGCGCGCGCTCTTCGAACCGCTGGGCTGGACGGTGACGGCCGAGCCCGTGCCGCTCGACGAGCGCTTCCCGGAGTGGGGCGACTCCCGCTACGTACGCCTGGAACTGGAAGCCGAGGGGCTGACGGTCGCCGAGGCACTGCGCCACCTCTATGTGCTGCTCCCCGTCCTCGACGACGCCAAGCACTACTGGGTGTCCTCCGACGAGGTCGACAAGCTGCTGCGCGCGGGCGAGGGCTGGCTGCCGGGGCACCCGGAGCAGAAGCTGATCACCAGCCGCTATCTCTCCCGGCGCTGGTCGCTGACCCGGGAGGCCATGGAGCGGCTCGAACTCGCGCGGCTCGCCGAGACCGACGACATCGCCGTCGAGCAGATCGACAACGCCGTCGACGAGGAGACCGACACCGAGGAGAAGCCGGTGCCGCTCGCCGTGCTGCGCCGCGACGCGATCCTCGCCGCGCTGCACGCGGCCGGCGCGAGCCGCGTCCTCGATCTCGGCTGCGGACAGGGCCAGTTGGTGCAGGCCATGCTCAAGGACACGCGGTTCACCGAGATCGTCGGGGTCGACGTGTCGATACGGGCGCTCACCATCGCCTCGCGCCGCCTCAAGCTCGACCGCATGGGCGAGCGGCAGGCCGCCCGCGTCCAGCTCCTCCAAGGGTCGCTCGCCTACACCGACCGCCGTCTCAAGGGCTACGACGCCGCCGTGCTCAGCGAGGTGATCGAACACCTCGACCTGCCCCGGCTGCCCGCCCTGGAGTACGCGGTGTTCGGCTCCGCCCGCCCGCGGACCGTCCTCGTGACGACCCCGAACGTCGAGTACAACGTCCGCTGGGAGACCCTGCCGGCCGGACACTCCCGGCACGGCGACCACCGCTTCGAGTGGACCCGCGAGGAGTTCCGCGCCTGGGCCCGCAAGGTCGCCGAACGGCACGGCTACGACGTGGAGTTCACCCCCGTCGGCCTCGACGACCCCGAGGTCGGACCGCCCACCCAGATGGCCGTCTTCACCCTGGCCACGAACGCGACCGGCACGACCGGCACCCCGAACGCGAAGGAGGAGAAGGCCGCATGAGCGAGCGACACGACCAGGGGCGCGTCCTGCCCGTCACCGACCTCTCCCTCGTGGTGCTGATCGGCGCCTCGGGTTCGGGCAAGTCCACCTTCGCCCGGCGCCACTTCAAGCCGACGGAGGTCATCTCCAGCGACTTCTGCCGGGGACTGGTCGCCGACGACGAGAACGACCAGAGCGCCAGCGGCGACGCCTTCGACGTCCTGCACTACATCGCGGGCAAGCGGCTCGCGGCCGGACGCCGGACCGTCGTCGACGCCACCAGCGTCCAGCAGGACAGCCGCCGCCAGCTGATCGAACTGGCCCGCAAGCACGACGTGCTGCCGATCGCCGTCGTGCTCGACGTGCCCGAGGAGGTCTGCGCCGAGCGCAACGCGGCACGCACCGACCGGGCCGGGATGCCCCGCCGTGTGATCCAGCGCCACATCCGCGAACTGCGGCGCTCCCTGCGCTCCTTGGAGCGGGAGGGCTTCCGCAAGGTGCACGTCCTGCGCGGTGTGGACGACGTCGAGAACGCGTCGGTCGTGACCGAGAAGCGGTTCAACGACCTGACCCACCTCCTCGGCCCCTTCGACATCGTCGGCGACATCCACGGCTGCGCCTCCGAGCTGGAGACCCTGCTCGGCAAGCTCGGCTACGTCGACGGAGCGCACCCCGAGGGCCGTACGGCCGTCTTCGTGGGCGACCTCGTCGACCGCGGCCCCGACTCGCCCGGCGTGCTGCGCCGCGTGATGTCCATGGTCGCCTCGGGTGATGCCCTGTGCGTGCCCGGCAACCACGAGAACAAGCTCGGCCGGTACCTCAAGGGCCGCCAGGTCCAGCACACGCACGGACTCGCCGAGACCATCGAGCAGATGGACCGGGAGAGCGAGGAATTCCGCGCCTCGGTGAGGGAGTTCGTCGACGGGCTGGTGAGCCACTACGTCCTCGACGGCGGGCGTCTCGTCGTCTGCCACGCCGGCCTGCCCGAGAAGTACCACGGCCGCACCTCGGGACGGGTGCGCTCGCACGCGCTGTACGGCGACACCACGGGGGAGACCGACGAGTTCGGGCTGCCCGTGCGCTACCCGTGGGCGGAGGACTACCGGGGCCGCGCCGCGGTCGTCTACGGGCACACCCCGGTCCCCAACGCCACCTGGCTCAACAACACCATCTGCCTGGACACCGGCGCCGTGTTCGGCGGCAAGCTCAGCGCCCTGCGCTGGCCGGAGCGCGAGCTCGTCGACGTACCCGCCGAACGGGTCTGGTACGAGCCGGCCAAGCCGCTGGGCACCGAGGCGCCGGGCGGCCACGAGGGCCGTCCGCTGGACCTCGCGGACGTGCACGGCCGCAGGGCAGTCGAGACCCGGTACGCGGGACGGGTGGCCGTCCGCGAGGAGAACGCGGCGGCCGCGCTGGAGGTCATGAGCCGTTTCGCGGTGGACCCCCGGCTGCTCCCGTACCTCCCGCCGACCATGGCGCCGACCGCGACCTCGCACATCGAGGGCTACTTGGAGCACCCCGCCGAGGCGTTCGCCCAGTACCGGGAGGACGGGGTCGCGCGGGTCGTGTGCGAGGAGAAGCACATGGGGTCGCGCGCGGTGGCCCTGGTCTGCCGGGACGCGGACGCGGCGCGCGAGCGGTTCGGCGTCGACGGCCCCACCGGGTCGCTGTACACCCGTACCGGCCGCCCCTTCTTCGACGACCCCGCCGTCACCGAGGAGGTGCTCGGCCGGGTGCGCGCCGCCGCGACCGAGGCCGGACTGTGGGAGGAGCTGGACACCGACTGGGTGCTGCTGGACGCCGAGTTGATGCCGTGGTCGCTGAAGGCGTCCGGGCTGCTGCGCAGTCAGTACGCCGCTGTCGGCGCCGCGTCCGGGGCGGTGTTCCCCGGGGTGCTGACCGCGCTCGAAGGGGTCGCGGCGCGGGGCATCGACGTCGCGGAGCTGCTGACGCGCCAGCGTGAACGGGCCGTGGACGCGCAGGCGTTCACGGAGGCGTACCGACGCTACTGCTGGACGACGGACGGCCTCGAAGGCGTCCGCCTCGCACCGTTCCAGATCCTGGCCGTCCAGGGCCGGAGCCTCGCCGGGCTGCCGCACGACGAGCAGCTCGCCCTGATCGACCGGCTCGTGGAGAACGACGGGAGCGGGCTGCTGCACACCACCCGGCGGCTCTTCGTCGACACCGGCGACCCGGAGTCGGTGCGGGCCGGGGTCGACTGGTGGCTGGAGATGACCGGACGCGGCGGCGAGGGCATGGTCGTGAAGCCGGTCGGCGCGGTGGTACGCGGTGAGAACGGGCGGCTGGCGCAGCCCGGCATCAAGTGCCGGGGTCGCGAGTACCTGCGGATCATCTACGGCCCCGAGTACACGCGCCCGGAGAACCTGGCCCGGCTGCGCGGCCGCTTCCTGAACCACAAGCGGTCCCTGGCGATCCGCGAGTACGCGCTCGGCCTCGAAGCCCTGGACCGCCTGGCCGAGGGTGAACCCCTCTGGCGCGTCCACGAGGCGGTCTTCGGAGTCCTGGCCCTGGAATCCGAACCAGTGGACCCCCGCCTGTAACGGGTCCGCGCTTTCGACCCCGGTGGGGGTCCCCGTCACGGCTCGGGGAACGGCGCGCCCGGCCCCGTAAGAGGCGCGGGGAACTGCGCGCCCAGCCCCCACCGGGCAGGCACCCGACACCCGGAACGCTAGGGGTGCCCCGTAAGGGGCGCGAGGAACGGCGCGCCAAGCCCCCACCGGACGGGCACCCGAATCCCGGACAGGTAGGGGTGCCCCGTCAGGGGCGCGGGGAACGGCGCGCCCAGCCCCCACCGGGCCCGCAGCCGATCCGCCCCACCGGGGCACACGCACCCGACCCCGCCCGGGGCGAGCCCGGTCCAGGGCCAAGGGGCCCGGCGGGGTCCGGCGCGCCCCGGCGGCGAGGGAGCGAAGCGAACCTCAACCGACGAGGCGCAGCCGAACCCCGGCCACCCCCACGTGCACCGTCTGCCCCCAGACAAGCTCCACCGCATCCCCCTCCATCCCGTCCCCGAACACGATGAGCCGGTCCGACTCCACGGTCAGGGACAGCCGCCCGGCCCCGGTGAGCTCACCGGACACCAGCGAGGTACCGGTGGCCGGCGAGGGCCAGGCCTCACGGACGAACCAGAGCAGCCGCTCGTCCGTGGGCCCGGGCAGCGCAAGACCTTCGCCCCGCTCCTGCCAGACCGACCGGATCCAGCCGGTGGCCCCGGTCCCGGTCCCCACCAGCACCCCGGAGGACGCCTGGGGCTCGACGGCACCCCCGTACTCGTCGAGCCCCAGCCGGTAGCGGGCCGTCTGATGGCCCGCCGCCCCGAGATAGATCTCGTTGAGCGCGACCAGCCGCTGGGTGTCGTCGGCGACCGCCTCGACCATCGTCAGCTCGTCTGCGCTCCCCCCGTGTGCCGAGGCGAGCAGCGCGCCCGCGTCGGCGGGCCGGTGCCGCACCAGGACACCCGGATTGCGCCCGGGGTCGGTGTCGATCCCCACCACCGGCTGACCGTCGAGGTACTTGGCGACGTTCGCGACCAGCCCGTCCTGCCCGACCACGACCACCACGTCCTCGGGCGCGAACAGGAAGCGGTCCAAGTCCGCCCGTTCCACCCGTGCCTGACGCCAGGTCAGCGGGATGGCCGACACGACCGCGGCGAGCGCCTCGCGGGAGTGCCGGTGCCGCTCGTGCACCTCGGCGATGTCCCGGCCGCGCGAGGACAGATAGAACGCCGCCTGCCCGTGCGTACCGTGGCGGGCCGTCAACTCCTCGTACTCGGTGGTCCGGTGGACGAGGACGACCCGGGGCGCGAGGCTCACGCCGATTCCCCGGCGGCGCCGTTGCCCAGCTTGGCGAGCAGCCCGGTGAGGACGTCGGGCGAGATGGTGAGGTTCTCGATCCGCGGCAGGTTCTCCGCGAGCCGGCTGCCGGTCAGGGCGTGCAGCGTGGCGGCGTCGACCTCGCCGTGGACCCGCAGCCAGGCCGCCTGCGCCTCGGCCCGAGCGGCGCCGACCTCGCGCTCGGCCTGCGCCTCGGCCCCCGCCAGCCGCACCTTGCGTGTGGCCTCCGCCTCGGCGAGCCGCAGCGACCGGGTGGCCTCGGCCTCGGCCAGCCGGACCGTCCGCGCCGCCTCCGCCCCGGCGCGCACCGCGTCCGCCGCCGCGAGCTCCTCGGCCTCGCGGCGCGCGTTCGTGCCCTGCTGATCCACCAACTGCTCCTCGCGCCGGGCGAGTTCGATCCGGCTCGCGAGTTCGTTCTCGGCGATGGCGCGCTCCCGCTCCACGGCGACCGCCCGGCGTTCGTAGGTGGCCTTGTCCGCGTCCTGCTGGATCTGCTCCCGCGCGGGGGTGCGCAGCGCCCGCTCCACCTCGGGCTCGGGCCGCAGCGCCACGACCCGTACCGCGACCACCTCGATGCCGGTCGCCGGCAGCCGCGGTTCGGCGGCGAGGCCGTCCGCGATCCGCTCCCGTACCGCCGCGACACCGTCGACCAGCGCGGACGCCAGTGACGTACGGGCCAGTACGGCGAGGGCGTGCTGCTGTGCCGTCTCGGTCAGCAGCGAGCCCAGCTGTTCCAGCGGAGTGCCGCGCCAGGCACCGGAGTCGGGGTCTATGGAGAAGTCGATCCGGGAGGCCGCGACGGCGGGGTCGCTGATCCGGTAGGTGACGGTCGCCTGCACCGCGACGTCCTGGAAGTCGGACGTACGGGCGTGGAAGGTCATCGCCAACTCGCGGTCGTCGACCGGGATCTCGGAGAGCGACGCGGACAGCGAGCGGTACCAGAAGCTGAGTCCGGGGCCGTCGTGGACCAGCTCTCCCGACTTGTGGTGCCGTACGTGGGCGGTGGGCGCCCCGCGCAGATGGCGCCAGCCGAGGCGTCGCGTGATGTCGGCCATGAGTACCCCCTGGATGCCGGGCGGGCCCGGCGGTTCTGCTCGCTCGTTGTCGTCATCGAGACGATAATCAAGAAGGCGCTTATCGTCAAGGGGACGAAATGAAAGCTGTGGGACCCTGGGCGATCCACGGGTGAACACGCGTCCGGATGGTCAGGATGGAGGCATGGGATTCCATGTCGACTCCGAGGCCGGGCGGCTGCGCCGCGTCATCCTGCACCGGCCCGATCTCGAGCTCAAAAGGCTCACCCCCAGCAACAAGGACGCGCTCCTCTTCGACGACGTGCTGTGGGTGCGCCGGGCGCGCGCGGAACACGACGGGTTCGCCGACGTGCTGCGCGACCGTGGGGTCACCGTCCATCTCTTCGGCGACCTGCTCGCCGAGGCCCTGGCGATCGGACCGGCCCGGTCGCTCGTCCTGGACCGGGTCTTCGACGAGAAGGAGTACGGTCCGCTCGCCACCGACCACCTCCGGGCCGCCTTCGAGGCCATGCCCGCGCCCGAGCTGGCGTCCGTGCTCGTCGGCGGCATGACCAAGCGCGAGTTCCTGGACGCGCACGCGGAACCCACCTCGGTGCGCTTCCACGTCATGGACCTCGACGACTTCCTCCTGCGTCCGCTGCCCAACCACCTCTTCACCCGCGACACCTCCGCCTGGATCTACGACGGCGTCTCCATCAACGCCATGCGCTGGCCGGCCCGGCAGCGCGAGACCGTGCACTTCGAGGCGATCTACCGGCATCACCCGCTCTTCCGCGAGGAGGGCTTCAACCTCTGGTCGGAGGGGCAGGCGGACTATCCCTCCACCATCGAGGGCGGTGACGTCCTCGTCATCGGCAACGGCGCCGTCCTCATCGGCATGAGCGAGCGGACCACGCCCCAGGCCGTCGAGATGCTCGCGCACAAGCTGTTCGCCGCGGGCTCGGCCCGCACGATCGTGGCCCTCGACATGCCCAAGCGGCGCGCGCTCATGCACCTCGACACGGTGATGACCATGGTCGACGGCGACATCTTCACGCAGTACGCGGGGCTCGGCATGCTCCGCTCGTACACCATCGAGCCGGGCGCGGGGGACAAGGAGCTGAAGGTCACCGACCATCCCCCGGAGCACATGCACCGCGCCATCGCCGCCGCGCTCGGCCTGAACGAGATCCGGGTGCTCACCGCCACGCAGGACGTCCACGCGGCCGAGCGGGAGCAGTGGGACGACGGCTGCAACGTCCTGGCCGTCGAGCCGGGCGTCGTCATCGCCTACGAGCGGAACTCGACCACCAACACCCATCTGCGCAAGCAGGGCATCGAGGTGATCGAGATCCCGGGCAGTGAACTGGGCCGGGGGAGGGGCGGTCCACGCTGTATGAGCTGCCCCGTCGAGCGGGACCCCGTCTAGGGGCCCGTGCGTACCGAGGGGTGGGACCGGCGGCCCGTGGAGGCCGGGGGGCGGGGCTCCGTCGCGCGGAGTCGAACGGTAGACCGCATATAAATGCTGAGCGTCGTATAGAATTCCAGACGTTCGGCCTCGTCCTCGTCCCCGTCATCCCTGGAGCGCCCCCATGGCGACAGTCCCGACCGCCCTCGCCGGCCGTCACTTCCTCAAGGAGCTGGACTTCACGGAGGAGGAGTTCCTCGGCCTGGTCGAGCTGGCCGCCGAGCTCAAGGCGGCCAAGAGGGCCGGGGCGGAGACCCGGTATCTGCACGGCAGGAACATCGCGCTGATCTTCGAGAAGACCTCGACGCGCACCCGCTGCGCCTTCGAGGTCGCGGCCGCGGACCAGGGCGCCTCGACGACGTATCTGGACCCGGCCGGCTCGCAGATCGGCCACAAGGAGTCGGTCAAGGACACCGCCCGGGTGCTCGGCCGCATGTTCGACGCCATCGAGTACCGCGGCGACAGCCAGGCCGCGGTGGAGGAGCTGGCCGACCACGCCGGAGTGCCCGTCTACAACGGACTCACCGACGACTGGCACCCCACCCAGATGCTGGCCGACGTCCTCACCATGACCGAGCACTGCGCCCGGCCGGTCGGTGAGATCGCCTTCGCCTATCTGGGTGACGCCCGTTTCAACATGGGCAACTCGTATCTGATCACCGGCGCGCTGCTCGGCATGGACGTCCGGATAGTGGCCCCGCGGGCCTACTGGCCGGCCGACGGGATCGTCGAGAAGGCCCGTGAACTCGCCGCGAAGAGCGGCGGCACCGTCACCCTCACCGAGCACGTGGGCGAGGGCGTGCGGGGCGCCGACTTCGTGGCCACCGACGTCTGGGTCTCCATGGGGGAGCCCAAGGAGGTGTGGGCCGAGCGCATCGGCGCCCTCGTCCCGTACGCCGTGACCATGGACGTGCTGCGCGCCACCGGCAACCCGGACGTCAGGTTCCTGCACTGCCTGCCGGCCTTCCACGACCTCGGCACCCAGGTCGGCCGCGACCTGTACGAGGCGCACGGACTCGACTCCCTGGAGGTCACCGACGAGGTCTTCGAGTCGGCGCACTCCGTCGTGTTCGACCAGGCCGAGAACCGGCTGCACACCATCAAGGCGATCATGGTCGCCACCCTGGGCCGCGCCCCGCTGCCGAACGGCCTCTAGAGCACGGGCTGACGCTGGGCGGGGATCACCGGCAGCCTGAACCAGACCGCCTTGCCCGAGTCGGTGGGGCGGTGCCCGCAGGCGGAACTGAGGGCGCGCAGCAGCAGCAGACCGCGCCCGTGCTCCTGCCAGGGATCCGGTTCGCCGGGCGGGTGGGGGAGAGTGAGATCGGCCGGCGGTGCCGGGTCCGGGTCGTGCACCTCGACGCGGCAGCCGGTCGGCATCAGCTCCACGACCAGCTCTATCGGTCCGTTGCCCGCGGTGTGCTCGACGGCGTTGGCGACCAGCTCCGCGGTGAGCAGCTCGGCGGTGTCGGTGTCTGCCGCGTGCTCCCGGTCCGCGAAGGCCCTGCGGACCAGGGCGCGGGCCACCGGCACGGCCGCGAAGGTGTGCGGCAGCGCGATGCGCCAGAAGGCGGGTGCTGGGGTGTCGTGCAAGTCGGGTCCGTTCGTGGAGCAGGCTGTCCTGCTTACAACCTTAGGAATGGTACGGCCACGTCGGGGAAACGCGCGCGGTGGGCTTTCTCGGGACATCGTCCGATGTGTTCCCCGGCGGCCGGGGCCTCCTTTCGGGACGTTCGGTCCGATACGGGCTGTGTACCCGGACGAACGGCCCTGCTCCCGTGTTCGCTCCCGCCGTTACGCGCCTGTCGACGATCCGTGACGCGGTGACGGAACGACCGCTCGGCTGATCGCCGGCTCCCGGTGTCACGATCGCCCTATCGCGCCCTCGTGACGACGGTCACGAACAAGTGATAAATTGACGGGACAGCCGTACAGCGTCGCCCCCGCCCTAGGAGGCCGCCCGCCATGAGTCCCTTCACCGGCTCCGCCGGCCGCACCGCCGACTGGCAGCATCTGAGGTACGAGGTCACCGACGGCGTCGCCACGGTCACGCTGGCCCGCCCCGAGAAACTCAACGCGCTCACCTTCGGTGCCTACGCCGACCTGCGCGACCTGCTCGCCGAGCTGTCCCGCGAGCGGTCCGTGCGTGCCCTGGTGCTCGCGGGCGAGGGCCGTGGATTCTGCTCCGGCGGCGACGTCGACGAGATCATCGGCGCGACCCTGTCCATGGACACCGCCCAGCTCCTCGACTTCAACCGGATGACCGGGCAGGTCGTCAGGGCCGTACGGGAGTGCCCGTTCCCGGTGATCGCCGCGGTGCACGGGGTGGCGGCGGGCGCCGGGGCCGTGCTGGCGCTGGCCGCGGACTTCCGGGTGGCCGACCCCAGCGCCCGCTTCGCCTTCCTCTTCACCCGGGTCGGGCTGTCCGGCGGCGACATGGGCGCGGCCTACCTGCTGCCCCGCGTGGTCGGGCTCGGCCACGCGACCCGGCTGCTGATGCTCGGCGAACCGGTGCGGGCGCCCGAGGCCGAGCGCATCGGGCTCATCAGCGAACTCACCGACGAGGGCCACGCCGACGAGGGTGCCCAGGCGCTGGCCCGCCGCCTCGCCGACGGCCCGGCGCTCGCGTACGCCCAGACCAAGGCGCTGCTCACCGCCGAACTCGACATGCCGCTCGCGGCCGCCGTCGAACTGGACGCGGCGACCCAGGCCCTGCTCATGAACGGCGAGGACTACGGCGAGTTCCACGCGGCCTTCACGGAGAAGCGGGCCCCGAAGTGGCGGGGGAGGTGAGTCCGGGATGCGGGTGAGCGGCGGTGCGAGGCGGGTCGCGGTGATCGGCGGAGGCCCCGGCGGACTGTACGCCGCAGCACTCCTCAAGCGCCTGGACCCGGACCGGGAGATCACCGTCTGGGAACGCAACGCGCCCGACGACACCTTCGGTTTCGGTGTCGTCCTCTCCGACGAGACCCTGGGCGGCATCGAGCACGCCGACCCGGTCGTGTACGCGGCCCTCCAGGCCGAGTTCGTCCGCTGGGACGACATCGACGTCGTGCACCGCGGAGTGCGGCACACCTCCGGCGGCCACGGCTTCGCCGCACTCGGGCGGCGCAGGCTCCTGGAGATCCTGCACGAACGCTGCCGCTCGCTCGGCGTCGACCTGCGCTTCACGGCCGAGGCCCCGCCGGTGGACGAGCTGATGACGGCCTACGACCTCGTCGTCGCCGCCGACGGCGTGCACAGCCTGGCGCGCGCGGCCCACCCCGAGGTGTTCCGGCCGTCCGTCGAGGAGCACCGCTGCCGCTACATCTGGCTCGCCGCCGACTTCGCCTTCGACGCGTTCCGCTTCGAGATCGCCGAGACCGAACACGGCGTGATGCAGCTCCACGGCTACCCGTACGCGGCCGACGCCTCCACCGTCATCATCGAGATGCGCGAAGAGGTCTGGCGGGCCTCGGGGTTCGCGGACCTCGGGGAGGAGGAATCGATCGAGCGGTGCGGCAAGATCTTCACGGACGCGCTCGGCGGACGTCCGCTGCGCGCCAACAAGTCGGCCTGGACGACGTTCCGCACGATCGTCAACGACCGCTGGTCGCACGGCAATCTGGTCCTGCTCGGCGACGCGGCGCACACCGCCCACTTCTCCATCGGCTCCGGCACCAAGCTCGCCGTCGAGGACGCCCTCGCGCTGGCCGCCTGCCTGGAGGAACAGCCCTCGCTGGAGAAGGCGTTGACGGCCTACGAGGAGGAACGGCGCCCGGTCGTCGCCTCCACCCAGCGCGCAGCCCGCGCGAGCCTCGACTGGTTCGAGAACCTGGGCCGCTATCTCGGCCAGCCCAGCAGGCAGTTCGCGTTCAACCTCCTGACCCGCAGCCGCCGCGTCACGCACGACAACCTGCGGCTGCGCGATCCGCGCTTCGTGGCCGCGGTCGAGCGCGAGTTCCGCTGCCCGCCGGGCACCCCGCCCATGTTCACCCCGTTCCGGCTGCGCGGTCTGACCCTGCGCAACCGGGTCGTCGTCTCGCCGATGGACATGTACTCGGCCGTGGACGGCGTCCCCGGCGACTTCCATCTCGTCCACCTGGGAGCCCGGGCCCTCGGCGGCGCCGGACTGGTGATGACCGAGATGGTGTGCGTCAGCGCCGAGGGGCGCATCACACCCGGCTGCGCCGGCCTCTACACCGCGCGCCAGGCCGAATCCTGGCGCCGGATCGTGGACTTCACCCACCGTCAGGCACCGGGCAGCGCGATCGGCCTCCAGCTCGGCCACGCCGGCCGCAAGGGCTCCACCCGGCTGATGTGGGAGGGCATCGACGAACCGCTGCCGGACGGCAACTGGCCGCTCGTGGCCGCCTCCCCGCTCCCGTACAAACCGGGCAGCCAGACCCCCCGCGAGCTGTCGCGGGCCCAGCTCACCGATCTGCGCGAGCAGTTCACCGCGGCCGCCTGCCGCGCCGCCCGCTGCGGGTTCGACCTCCTCGAACTGCACTGCGCCCACGGCTATCTGCTCTCGGGCTTCCTCTCCCCGCTGACCAACCGGCGCACCGACGCCTACGGCGGATCCCTGGAGAAGCGGCTGCGCTTCCCGCTCGAAGTCTTCGACGCCGTACGGGCGGTGTGGCCCGCGGAACGGCCGATGACCGTCCGCGTCTCCGCCACCGACTGGGCCGAGGGCGGCACCACCGGGGACGACGCGGTGGCCGTCGCACGGGCCTTCGCCGCGCACGGCGCCGACGCGGTGGACGTGTCGACCGGGCAGGTGGTGGCCGACGAACGCCCCGAGTACGGCCGTTCCTACCAGACGCCCTACGCGGACCGGATCCGCCACGAGACCGGACTCCCGGTGATCGCCGTCGGCGCCATCTCCTCCTGGGACGACGTCAACTCCCTGATCCTGGCCGGGCGTACGGACCTGTGCGCGCTCGCCAGGCCGCACCTGTACGACCCGAACTGGACGCTGCACGCGGCCGCCGAACAGGGCTACGAGGGGCCCGGCGCCGATTGGCCTGCGCCCTACCGCGCGGGCAGCCGCCGTCCCCAGACGGGCCGCACCGACGCCCCCAAACCCCGTCTCTCCCTCAGTACATGACGGAATCCGGGTGCCCCGGCCACGGGGGCACCCCGGCGAACTCCGCGCCCGCGTCCCGCAGTCGCTCGTGCAGAGCCCGGAACACGGTGGCCGAGCGGGCGCCCGGCCAGTCGTCGGGGAGCAGGGCCGCCGGCAACCCCGGGTCGGTGTAAGGGAGATGGCGCCAGGAGTCCAGAGCGAGCAGATAGTCGCGGTAGGCGTCCTCCGGCGGGGTCTGCGTCCGCTCCTCCCAGGCGCGCAGCACGGGCTCGTGCCGGCCGAGGAACGCCTCGTGCTCCTTGGCGATCGAGGTCAGGTCCCACCAGCGCGCCACCGCGTCCGCCGTGGCCGCGTACCCCAGGTGCTCACCGCGGAACAGCTCCACGTACCCGTCGAGCCGCAGCCGTTCCAGGGTGTGCCGGGTCTCCTCGTACAGCCGCGCCGGGGCGATCCACACCCCGGGAGCGGCCGTGCCGAAGCCGAGTCCGGCCAGCCGCGAGCGCAGGACGTGCCGCTTCTGCCGCTCCGACTCGGGCACGGAGAAGACGGCGAGCACCCAGCCGCCGTCCTCGGGCGGCGCCGTCGCGTACACCCGTCGGTCGCCGTCGTCGAGCAATTGCCGCGCGTCCGGCGACAAGCCGTACCCCGCGGAGCCCGCCGCGGTGCGCGCCGGCTCCAGCAGCCCGCGCCGCTTGAGCCGGGACACCGACGAGCGCACCGAGGGCGCGTCCACGCCGACCGCGGCGAGGAGCCGGATCAGCTCGGCCACCGGCACCGGGCCGGGGGCGAAACGGCCGTAGGCGCCGTAGAAGGTGACGATGAGGGACCGGGGGGCGTGGTGCTCTGACACGTTCATCACTCTAGTGGGCCAAGATCACTTGGGATCGCCGCTCGCGGGCAAGCCGCCCTCGGGAGCGGAGTCCGCGGCCGCACGCCCCGGGTCCTGGGTGGTGGCCGCACCGCTGTCGGCTCGGTCGCCGGAACGGTTCTCCTCGCGCAGTCTGAACCGCTGGAGCTTTCCCGTCGCCGTCCGCGGCAGCGCGTCGAGGAAGACGATCTCGCGAGGGCATTTGTACGGCGCCAGCTCGGACTTGAGGAAGGCCCGCAGCGCGTCCGCGTCCCTGGGAGCCCCCTCCTTGAGCACGGTGTAGGCGACCACGACCTGCCCGCGCGCCTCGTCGGACCGCCCGACCACGGCCGTCTCCACGACGTCGGGGTGCCGCAGCAGCGCGTCCTCGACCTCGGGTCCCGCGATGTTGTACCCCGCCGAGATGATCATGTCGTCGGCGCGGGCGACGTAGCGGAAGTAGCCGTCCGCGTCGCGCACATAGGTGTCACCGGTGATGTTCCAGCCGCCGCGCACGTACTCCCGCTGCCGGGGGTCGGCGAGATAGCGGCAGCCGACAGGACCGCGCACGGCGAGCAGACCGGGCTCGCCGTCCGGCACCGGCGTTCCGTCCGCGTCGACCACGCGTGCCTGCCAGCCCGGCACCGGCACCCCCGTCGTACCGGGGCGGATGTTCCCGTCGGCGGCGGAGATGAAGATGTGCAGCAGCTCGGTGGCGCCGATGCCGTTGATGATGCCGAGCCCGGTGCGCTCGCTCCAGTCCCGCCAGGTCGCGGCGGGCAGGTTTTCGCCGGCGGACACACAGCGCCGCAGCGACCCGATGTCGTGCCCGTCCGTCTCCGCCAGCTCCGCCAGCATCGCCCGGTAGGCGGTCGGCGCGGTGAACAGCACCGAGACCCGGTGCTCGGCGATCGCGGGCAACAGCTGCTTGGGGCCCGCCTGTTCGAGCAGCAGCGAGCAGGCGCCCGCGCGCAGCGGGAAGACCACGAGACCGCCGAGCCCGAACGTGAAGCCGAGCGGCGGACTGCCCGCGAAGACGTCGTCCTCGCGCGGCCGCAGCACATGCTCCGAGAACGTGTCCGCGATCGCCAGCACATCCCGGTGGAAGTGCGTACAGCCCTTGGGCCGTCCGGTGGTGCCCGAGGTGAAGGCGATCAGCGCCACGTCGTCGGCGGCCGTGTCCACCGCGGCGAAGGGCTCGTCGGGGGCGCCGGTGATCCGCAGCAGCAGATCGCCGGGCGCGTCACCGCCGTACGTCGTCACCCGCAGCCCGGGGACCTCCGCCTTCACCAGGTCGTCGACCGAGCGCACGTCGCACAGCGCGTGCGTCACCCGCGCGATCCCGCACATCGTGCTCAGTTCGTGCGACCGCTGCTGTGCCAGCACCGTGACCGCGACCGCGCCCGCCTTCAGCACCGCGAGCCAGCAGGCCGCCAGCCACGGTGTGGTCGGGCCGCGCAGCAGGACCCGGTTGCCCGGGACCACGCCCAGCTCGCCGGTCAGCACATGGGCGATCCGGTCGACCCGGGCGCGCAGTTGTCCGTAGGTCCAGGGCGCCCCCGACGGCGTACGGAACACCGGGCGTGCGGCGTCGGTGTCCGCGAGGAGCTCGGCCGCGCAGTTGAGCCGGACGGGGTAGCGCAGCCCCGGCAGGTCGAAGCGGAGCTCGGGCCACTGTTCGGGGGGCGGCAGATGATCGCGCGCGAAGGTGTCGACGTGGGCCGAGCGTGCCGGCCCCGGGGTGGCTGCGGAATCCAGGGGATCCACAAGGTCCATGGCGTCTCGCCCCCTTGCCTTGATGGGCTGCCTCGATGGCCGTCGTGGTGGGCGTCGTGGTGGGCTCGCACAGGGAGCGTATCGTGTTGGTGACGACAGTCAACGGTTCGCGATAACGTGGGTGACGTCCGATGGGGAGAGGGGACGGGCAATGACCGCATTCTCGCTCGATCCGGGGCAGACCGCCTGGTGTGCCGAGCTGCGCGCGCTGGCCGCGGACCACCTGCGCCCCCTGGCCGACAAGGGCGAGCCCGGTCATGTCAACCGGCCGCTCGTCGCCGCACTCGGCCGCCTCGGCCTGCTCTCCCGGCTGTTCTCCTCCGGCGCCCTCGATCTGTGCCTGATGCGCGAGTCGCTGGCCCAGGTCTGCACGGAGGCCGAGACCGCCCTGGCCCTCCAGGGACTCGGCGCCCATCCCGTCCACGCGTACGGCACGGCGGCCCAGCGCGCCCACTGGCTGCCCCGGGTCAGTGACGGCGAGGCCGTGGCGGCCTTCGCGCTCAGCGAGCCCGGCGCCGGTTCGGACGCCGCCGCCCTGGCGCTCCGGGCGGACGAGGACGGCACCGGCGGCTGGCGGCTCACCGGCGAGAAGTGCTGGATCTCCAACGCCCCCGAGGCCGACCTCTACACCGTCTTCGCCCGCACCACGCCCGGCGCCGGCGCCCGCGGTGTCACCGCCTTCCTCGTCCCCGCCGACCGCCCGGGACTCACCGGCACCCCGCTCGACATGCTCTCCCCGCACCCCATCGGCGCCCTCGCCTTCGACGCCGTACCCGTCACGGCGGACGACGTCCTGGGTGAACCCGGCCACGGCTTCCGGGTCGCGATGGGCACCCTCAACCTCTTCCGGCCGAGCGTGGGCGCCTTCGCCGTCGGCATGGCCCAGGCCGCGCTGGACGCCACCCTCGAACACACGGCGGCGCGCGAGGCGTTCGGCGGCCCGCTGAAGAACCTCCAGACCGTGTCCCACCAGGTCGCCGAGATGGCGCTGCGCACCGAGGCGGCCCGCCTGATGGTGTACGCGGCCGCGGCGGCGTACGACGACGGGGCGCCGGACGTGCCCCGGCGGGCCGCGATGGCGAAACTCCTCGCGACCGAGACCGCCCAGTACGTCGTCGACGCGGCCGTCCAACTGCACGGCGCCCGCGCCCTGCGCCGGGGCCACCTCCTCGAACACCTCTACCGCGAGGTGCGCGCGCCGCGCATCTACGAGGGGGCCAGCGAAGTCCAGCGGACCATCATCGCCAAGGAGTTGTACCGCGTATGACCGCCGAGCGCGTCAATCCGCCCGAACTCTCCCCGGCGGCCGGGTTCTCCCACGCCGTCGTCGCCACCGGGTCCCGGGTCGTCTTCCTGGCCGGACAGACCGCGCTGGACGTGAGCGGGAAGGTGGTGGGGGAGACCCTGCCCGAGCAGTTCGAGCGGGCGCTGGACAACCTGCTGACCGCGCTGCGCGCGGCGGGCGGCGCTCCCTCGGACCTCGCCCGGGTCACGGTCTATGCCACCGACGTCGCCGACTACCGCGCCCACGCCGCCGAACTGGGCCGAATCTGGCGCCGGTTGGCCGGTCGCGACTACCCCGCGATGGCCGTCGTCGGCGCCGTGCGCCTGTGGGACGAACAGGCGCTGGTCGAACTCGACGGCTTCGCCGTGCTGGCGTAGGACCGCGGGGCGCGCGGACGGTGGTTCAGGCCGCGACGGTCAGCCGGTCGGCGAACACCCGGTGCGGGGCGACCACACTGCCGTCGGGGAGCAGTTCACCGCTGTCGTCGAAGACGATCGCGCCGTCGCACAGCAGCTTCCAGCCCTGCTCGGGATGGGCCGAGACGGTGTGCACGGTGGCGGCGTCCGCGGACGGGCACGAAGACCGGTGTGAACACATGGTGCACCTCCACGTGGGATGCGAAGAGTGTCGGCGGCGCTGTCGTCGCCCTCGCATGACTAGAAGATGCGCGCACGGCGAACCGATCGGAACACCTGGCCGGTAAGCGTGACAACACGAGGACAACTCTCGGACGCCCCCGGGACGGACGGAGCCGGGCCGTCACGGGACGGGGTGAGCCTGCGCGCCAGCCGGACCGCACGAGTGGAGCCTGCGCGCCAGACCGGACGGGCCCCGTCAACTCGCCACCAATGGGGTGATGATCACCGGCCCCGGGGCCCTGGACCGGTACCTGTTGAGCACCCTTGCAGGTCCCCGCTCCAGGAGGTACCCCATGTTGTTCCGCCAGGCCGTCGGCACGGCCGCCGGTGCCGTGCTGCTCCTGCTCCTCGCCCCGTCCGCCGTCGCCCTGTCCGCCTCGTCCGAGGAGGTGACCGTGAACCCGACCGGCACGGTCGCGGCCGACGGCACCGTCACCCTCTCCGGCACCTACCGCTGCGCCGGCGCCTCGGGCCCCGTCTTCGTGTCCTCCTCGGTCTCCCAGGGAGACCCCCGGGTCAACCAGGGCATCGGCGGCACGACGGCACTCTGCGACGGCGCCGAGCACGCCTGGAGCAACTCGGCGAAGCCCACCCCCGGAAGCCTCAAGGCGGGCGCGGCCCACGTCCAGGCCACGCTCATGGAACTGAGCCCCACCGGACTCCCGCTCCCCACGTTCCACGCGGTACGGGACCAGGACGTCACGCTCGTCCAGGGCTGAGCGAGAACGCCGACGCGCCCTGCCGGACCCGCGGGTGAGCCGGTCCGGCAGGGCGCGCGTGTCGGGCGGGCGCGGTCGCCCCTCGACGGCGGCTCAGATGTCCCGGAAGATCTCGATCTGGGCGCCGATCGAGTTCAGGCGCTCCGCGAGGTCCTCGTAACCGCGGTTGATGACGTACACGTTGCGCAGCACCGAGGTCCCGTCGGCCGCCATCATCGCGAGCAGCACGACCACGGCGGGCCGCAGCGCGGGCGGGCACATCATCTCGGCGGCGCGCCAGCGGGTCGGGCCCTCGACGAGCACCCGGTGCGGGTCGAGCAGCTGGAGCCGGCCGCCGAGGCGGTTGAGGTCCGTCAGGTAGATCGCCCGGTTGTCGTAGACCCAGTCGTGGATCAGCGTCTGGCCCTGCGCGGTGGCCGCGATGGCCGCGAAGAACGGGACGTTGTCGATGTTCAGGCCCGGGAACGGCATCGGGTGGATCTTGTCGATGGGCGCCTCCAGCTTGGAGGGCCGCACCGTCAGGTCGATCAGCCGCGTACGGCCGTTGTCCGCGAAGTACTCGGGCGTGCGGTCGTGGTCGAGGCCCATCTCCTCCAGGACCGCGAGCTCGATCTCCAGGAACTCGATCGGCACCCGGCGGACCGTCAGCTCCGACTCGGTGACCACGGCGGCGGCGAGCAGGCTCATCGCCTCGACCGGGTCCTCCGAGGGCGAGTAGTCCACGTCGACGTCGATGTTCGGCACGCCGTGCACGGTGAGCGTCGTGGTGCCGATGCCCTCCACCCGTACGCCCAGGGCCTCCAGGAAGAAGCACAGGTCCTGGACCATGTAGTTGGAGGAGGCGTTGCGGATGACCGTGACGCCGTCGTGGCGGGCGGCCGCGAGCAGCGCGTTCTCGGTGACCGTGTCCCCGCGCTCGGTCAGCACGATCGGCCGTCCGGGCGTGACGGACCGGTCGACGCGGGCGTGGTAGAGGCCCTCGGTGGCGGCGATGTCGAGGCCGAACCGGCGCAGCGCGATCATGTGCGGCTCGATGGTGCGGGTGCCGAGGTCGCAACCGCCCGCGTAGGGCAGCTTGAAGGCCTCCAGGCGGTGCAGCAGCGGGCCGAGGAACATGATGATCGACCGCGTGCGGATGGCGGCCTCGTGGTCGATGGACTCCATGTCCAGCGCGCCGGGCGGCACGATCTCGAGGTCGACGCCGTCGTTGATCCAGCGGGTGCGGACGCCGATCGAGTTGAGGACCTCCAGAAGGCGGTAGACCTCTTCGATGCGCGCCACCCGGCGCAGGACCGTGCGCCCCTTGTTCAGGAGCGTGGCGCACAGCAGCGCGACACAGGCGTTCTTGCTGGTCTTGACGTCGATCGAGCCGGACAGGCGGCGCCCGCCCACGACCCGCAGATGCATCGGACCCGCATACCCGAGCGAGACGATCTCGCTGTCCAGCGCCTCACCGATCCGGGCGATCATCTCAAGGCTGATGTTCTGGTTGCCGCGCTCGATGCGATTGACGGCACTCTGACTTGTGCCGAGCGCCTCGGCGAGCTGCGACTGTGTCCAGCCCCGGTGTTGCCGGGCGTCACGGATGAGCTTGCCGATGCGTACGAGGTAGTCGTCTGCCATGGCGCGACCGTATATCGGATGTGAGATAAAGAAAAATGGAGCGCCGCCTTCCGGGTGGTGTGGGTCACCAGGCGGTGTTCGAGGGGCAGTTCGGGCGCTCCGCACCGGCGCGGCGACGGGCCCCACGCTGTGCCGGGTGCCCGGCGGGCCCGTGCCGCGGCCGGTGAATGCGGTGAAGATGCGCTTCCATGACGGTTCGTCGGTGCTGCGCCCTTTGTCGCTATTTACTCACTTTGACTTGCGCGTGGTCTTGCGCCACCCGAACGGCCCCGGCAGGTCCATCGACGTCGTCCGGCGTCCCGTGCTGCTGTGAGTGCGCTTCGGCCCGTGCTTTCCGCCCGAGGTGATGGACCACGACTTGCGGTTGATGTTGAGCCGCAGCCCGGGAAGGATGCGGAAGCTCTTGCGGAAGGTGAGCGGCATGGTGCCCCCTGAGTGGTGACGCCGGGGCGTTCCCGGCGGACACCGGGTACCCCCGAAAGGCCGCGGCGTGCCTGTCGATGGCCGCGGGGCGTCAAGTTCCTTGCGGCGGGGCGCGAATGCCGCCCCGTGGACGGGCGATGCCGGATGATGCGGGGCGTTCTCCTCATCGTGGGGCAAGAGGAACGGGGCGGACATGCGGGCGTGCGGACATGACCTGTCAGCCCCCATGCACTAGAGTTATCTCGACATCGAGATATCTGCCGAGGCGTACCGCAGCAGCACGCCGCCATCGATCCGTCGGTAAGGGTTACCTAACTTAGCCTTACCTTAGCGGATCGGCCATGGCGTCGTGGCGGCAGGATGCGGTGGGAACGCGCACATCAATGAAGGAGACTGTCGTGTCGGCGAACAGCTTCGACGCCCGCAGCACGCTGCACGTGGGCGACGAGTCGTACGAGATCTTCCGGCTGGACAAGGTGGAAGGCTCGGCTCGCCTTCCGTACAGCCTGAAGGTGCTGCTGGAGAACCTGCTCCGCACGGAGGACGGCGCGAACATCACCGCCGACCACATCCGGGCGCTCGGCGGCTGGGACTCGCAGGCCCAGCCCAGCCAGGAGATCCAGTTCACGCCCGCCCGCGTGATCATGCAGGACTTCACCGGCGTGCCCTGCGTCGTCGACCTCGCCACCATGCGCGAGGCCGTCAAGGAGCTCGGCGGCGACCCGGCCAAGGTCAACCCGCTCTCCCCGGCCGAGCTGGTCATCGACCACTCCGTCATCGCGGACAAGTTCGGCACGAAGGAAGCCTTCGGCCAGAACGTCGAGCTGGAGTACGGCCGCAACAAGGAGCGCTACCAGTTCCTGCGCTGGGGCCAGACCGCCTTCGACGACTTCAAGGTCGTCCCGCCGGGCACCGGCATCGTCCACCAGGTCAACATCGAGCACCTGGCCCGCACGGTCATGGTCCGTAACGGCCAGGCGTACCCCGACACGCTCGTCGGCACCGACTCGCACACCACCATGGTCAACGGCCTGGGCGTGCTCGGCTGGGGCGTCGGCGGCATCGAGGCCGAGGCCGCGATGCTCGGCCAGCCGGTCTCCATGCTCATCCCGCGCGTCGTCGGCTTCAAGCTGACCGGTGAGCTCACCCCCGGCACCACCGCCACCGACCTCGTGCTGACCATCACCGAGATGCTGCGCAAGCACGGTGTCGTCGGCAAGTTCGTCGAGTTCTACGGCGAGGGTGTGGCCGCCACGTCGCTGGCCAACCGCGCCACCATCGGCAACATGTCGCCGGAGTTCGGCTCCACCGCCGCGATCTTCCCGATCGACGGCGAGACCATCAAGTACCTCAAGCTCACCGGCCGCTCCGAGCAGCAGCTCGCGCTCGTCGAGGCGTACGCCAAGGAGCAGGGCCTCTGGCTCGACCCGGCCGCCGAGCCCGACTTCTCCGAGAAGCTGGAGCTCGACCTCTCCACGGTCGTCCCCTCCATCGCCGGCCCGAAGCGCCCGCAGGACCGCATCGTCCTCGCGAACGCCGCCGAGCAGTTCAAGAGCGACGTGCGCAACTACGTCGCCGACGACGACGAGGCGGGCAAGGAGTCCTTCCCGGCCTCCGACTCCCCGGCGGCCGCCAACGGCGTCCCGTCCAACCCGGTCACGGTCACGGCCCCCGACGGTTCGACCTACGAGATCGACCACGGCGCGGTGACGGTCGCGGCCATCACCTCCTGCACCAACACCTCGAACCCGTACGTCATGGTCGCCGCCGCGCTCGTCGCGAAGAAGGCCGTGGAGAAGGGCCTGACCCGCAAGCCGTGGGTCAAGACCACCCTCGCCCCGGGCTCCAAGGTCGTCACCGACTACTTCGACAAGGCGGGGCTCACCCCCTACCTCGACAAGGTCGGCTTCAACCTGGTCGGTTACGGCTGCACCACCTGCATCGGCAACTCCGGCCCGCTGCCGGACGAGGTCTCCAAGGCCGTCAACGACCACGACCTCGCGGTCACCTCGGTCCTCTCCGGCAACCGGAACTTCGAGGGCCGTATCAACCCCGACGTCAAGATGAACTACCTGGCCTCCCCGCCGCTGGTCGTCGCCTACGCCCTCGCGGGCTCCATGAAGGTGGACATCACCCGCGACGCGCTCGGCACCGACACCGAGGGCAAGCCGGTCTACCTGGCCGACATCTGGCCCTCCGAGGCCGAGGTCAACGACGTCGTGGCGAACGCCATCGGCGAGGACATGTTCAGCAAGTCCTACCAGGACGTCTTCGCGGGCGACGCCCAGTGGCAGGCGCTGCCGATCCCCGAGGGCAACACCTTCGAGTGGGACCCGCAGTCGACCTACGTGCGCAAGCCCCCTTACTTCGAGGGCATGACGATGGAGACCACCCCGGTCTCGGACATCGCCGGCGCCCGCGTGCTCGCCAAGCTGGGCGACTCGGTCACCACCGACCACATCTCCCCGGCCGGTGCGATCAAGGCCGACACCCCCGGAGGCAAGTACCTCACGGAGCACGGTGTCGAGCGTCGTGACTTCAACAGCTACGGCTCGCGCCGCGGCAACCACGAGGTCATGATCCGCGGTACGTTCGCCAACATCCGCCTGCGCAACCAGATCGCGCCGGGCACCGAGGGCGGCTACACCCGCGACTTCACCGTCGAGGGCGCGCCGGTCGCGTTCATCTACGACGCCTCGCGCAACTACATCGAGCAGGGCATCCCGCTGGTCATCCTGGCCGGCAAGGAGTACGGCTCCGGCTCGTCCCGCGACTGGGCCGCCAAGGGCACCGCGCTCCTCGGCGTCAAGGCCGTCATCGCCGAGTCGTACGAGCGCATCCACCGCTCGAACCTCATCGGCATGGGCGTCCTGCCGCTCCAGTTCCCGGAGGGCGTCACGGCCGAGTCCCTCGGTCTGACCGGCGAGGAGACCTTCTCCTTCACCGGCGTCGAGGAGCTCAACAACGGCACCACCCCCCGCACGGTGAAGGTCTCCACCGACACCGGCGTCGAGTTCGACGCGGTCGTCCGCATCGACACCCCCGGCGAGGCGGACTACTACCGCAACGGCGGCATCATGCAGTACGTGCTGCGCAACCTGATCCGCAACTGACCCGTCCGGTGACGCAGTTGTAGGGCAGCTCCGCAGGAGCAGAGGGCCGCATCCCCGTTCGTCGGGGGTGCGGCCCTTCGCCGTCGCCCCGAAGTCCTCCCAGGACATCGGCGCTGCTCAGGTGGAACACAGGGTTCCCTCAGCGCGCCGGGACACGATTGCCCCATGTACGACGCATCCGGGCCCGTTGTCGGCCGAGTCCGTGTCGGTCCCGTTCTCCCTCTCCGTCTCCCCGACTGCAACAGGCCACGGGAGTACGGGAGATGAGCTCGCCCGGCGGACACAGGCACCCGCGACCGCGACCGCGAGCGGACGGACGGCCCCCGCGCGCCCGTTCACCGCGAACGCGGTCCCCGATCACGCGCTTCAGGGCGTCTCCTCCGCACCCCCGGTCCCTGCGCACGCGTCTCCTCGCCCTCATCGGCCTGGCGCTCCTCGCGGTGTGCGTGACCATGGCCGTGTCCTCGGTCCTCGCGCAACGCGCCTATCTGCTGGACGACTTGGACCGGCGGGTCACCGAGGTTGCCGAGCGCGGCCGGCAAGAGGCCCTCGGCGGCGGGCCCGGCACCGGGACGGATCCGGCTTCGTTCGACGGCAGAGGGCTGCCGGTCGGCACGATCTCCGCCCGGCTCGACGTGAACGGGACCGTGGTCGCCGCCGAGGTCGTGCGCCGTTCCGGCGGACCGCGCGACCTGGGCGCCGCCCAGCGTTCCGCCCTCTCGGCCGTCGAGACGGACGGTTCCCCGCACACCCGCACCGTCCCCGGGCTCGGCACCTATCGCGTCGCCGTGCTCCAAGGCGGCGGACGGCCCCTGCTCACGGCCCTCCCGATGGACGACGTCCAGGGCGCGCTGCGGAGGCTGGCCGTGGTCGAGGCGGCGACAGCGGCCGCCGCCACCATGGTCGTGGGCTGCGCCTGTGCTGCCGTCATCCGGCATCGGCTCCGCCCCCTCGAACAGGTGACGGCCCTGGCGACCGAACTCTCGCGGCCACCGCTGCAACAGCGGGAGCCGACGACCCCGAACCGTCCCGGCGGAGCGACGACGACCGGCCCGGCCCGGGCGCCCGGGTGTGCGGCCGGTTCCGGCGGGGCGGCGACGGTCAGGACCTGGGTGGGTGAGCCCGGTCCCGGACCAGCCGACGAACCGACCGGCCCGGCCCGGGCCGCCGGTGGAGACGCCGGGCCCGGCGGAGCTTCGACGACCGGCCCGGTCCGGGCGCCCGGGTGTGCGGCCGGTTCCGGCGGGACGGCGACGGTCGGGACCTGGGTGGGTGAGCCCGGTCCCGGTCCGGCCGAGGAGCTGACCGGCCCGGCCCGGGCCGCCGGTGGAGACGCGGGGCCCGGCGGAGCTTCGACGACCGGCCGGGTCCGGGTGCCCGGGTGTGCGGCCGGTTCCGGCGGGGCGGCGGTGGTCCGGGCCCTGGCGGACGACCACGCCCCCGGACCTGCCGAGGAGCTGACCGGCCCGGCCCGGGCCGCCGATGGAGGCGCCGGGCACGGTGGGGCCGGTGTGGTCTCGGGCCGGGTGCCCGGACAGGGCTCGGGACCCGGCAGCGAGGCCGACCGGATCGGCGCCGCCCTCGGACTTCTCGTGGAGCGGGCCGAGGCCGCCGACGCCCGGCGCCTGCGCGGCGAGGAGCGCACGCGCCGCCTCCTCTCCGACGCGAGCCATGAACTCCGTACGCCCCTGGCCGCCGTCGCCGGATACGCCGAACTGATGACCAGGGGCCCCGGTCTCCTCGAACCCGCCACGGCCTGGCAGCGCGTGTCCGCCGAGTCGGCCCGGATGACGAGCCTCGTCGAGGATCTGTTGCTGCTCGCCCGGCTCGACGACGAACACCAGGCGCACCAGCGGGAGTTCGTGCGGCTGGATCTCGCCGTGCTCGCCGCCGAGGGCGTGCGGGCCGCGCGGGCCGCGGGGGAGGGCCACGTCTGGCGCCTGGGCCTGCTGCCGGAGTCCCCGGCCCTGGTGGCCGGCGACGAGGTCCGGCTCCGCCGGGCGGTCGGCAACCTGCTGACCAACGCCCGTGCGCACACACCGGCCGGCACGACGGTCGTCATCACGCTGGAGGCCACGGCCACGACCTGGATGCTCCGGGTCCGCGACGACGGCCCCGGCGTCCCGCCCGCCCTGCTGCCCCAGGTCTTCGAGCGCTTCACCCGCGCCGACGCCTCCCGCTCCCGGGTCTCTCCGGGCCACGGCGGCTCGGGCCTCGGCCTCGCCGTCACCGCGGCCGTCACGAAGGCGCACCACGGCCGTGTCCACGCCGAGAGCGCCCCGGGCCGTACGGAGTTCACCGTCGAACTCCCGGCCCTGCGGCCGCCGCCCGCGTCGCGTCTCCCGGCGGAACCGGGCCCGGGAGCGCACGCACCGGCCTGCGCACCGAGGACCGGGGAAGAGGCCACGGCCTTCCCCGGACGGTGAATCAGGACGGTCAATCCGGACAAGGAACAGGACGGTGAACCCAGATGGTGCCGACCCGCACCGGTGCGACCGGTGCTCCCGATGCGCCAGGCGTTTACAGGGGTTCCCGTTCGCGCTACCTTCCGAGTGAGGTGGGAGCGCTCCCATTCGGTGGACCGGAACCCGCCGGGGAGTCACTCCCACCTCGCCCCGATCCCGTACGCCCGCTGTCAGGTCGGCTGCACGGGCGAGGCTCGGGGCGGACCGGGCGGGTGGGTTCGGACCCACCCGGTCCGCGAGCCCGGACGGGAGGGGGAGGCCCTGCCCGGGATGGTGCGGCTTGTGACGACCGTGCTGCACGACAACGTTGTCGTTCGGTCTGTGCCCGACTCTATCGCCTCAACGGACAACGATGTCAAGAAGGTTGACGGCCTACCCCGGACCCGTTCGCGCCCCTCGGCTCATATCCCTCGGGCACCCGGGCGGGCGAGCGCCGGGCCCGTGCCGCCGCGGACCGCGACCGGCGCGCCCCAGGCCCCCTTGACTCCATCGGGGTGTCGGCGGGGCGCGTCCCGGGCGCCGCAGGCGGTCTTCCGTGGTACCCGTGGCGCACGTTACTGTCCCTGCGGCTTGTGCGACCCGTGGTGCGCGACCCGTCCGAAGGAGGAGGGGCCGCGTCATGCGTTTCCGTCCGTCATCGTTATTGCTGGCCGTCGCCCTGACGTTCGCCGGCGCCACCCCGGCGCTCGCCGAGCACGCGTCGGGGCCGCCGAAGCTCGTCAAGGACCCGACCACGTACGTCGATCCGCTCATCGGCACGAGGAACGGCGGCAACGTCTTCCCGGGCGCCGTCACGCCCTTCGGCATGCTCTCCTGGAGCCCGGAGAACACCCGCGGCGACGCCACCCGCACCGCCGCGCCCGGCGGCTACCAGTACGACGCCACGCGCGTCAGGGGCTTCAGCCTCACCCACATGTCCGGCACGGGATGCGCGGGCGGCAGCGGGGACATCCCGTTCTTCCCGTACGCGGGCGAGGTCACCTCGTCCCCGGCGACCGACACCAAGGACGCCGTCTACGCCTCCGGGTTCACCCACACCGACGAGGTGGCCGAGCCCGGTCACTACAAGGTGGGGCTGGCGTCCGGAGTGACCGCCGACCTCACGGCCACCGCCCGCACCGGCTCGGGCCGCTTCACCTTCCCGGCCGGCACACCCGCCTCCATGCTGATCCGCACCGCCAACTCCGAGGTCGGATCCACGGATTCGACCGTAAGGATCGACCCGGCGACCAGGACCGTCTCGGGCTCCGTCACCTCGGGCAACTTCTGCGGCTACCTCGACCCCGAGGGCCAACGTTCGTACTACACCCTGTACTTCACCGCGCGCTTCGACCGCGCCTTCAAGACCACCGGGACCTGGCGGGACGACCGGCTGAGCCCGGGGGCCACCGAGGCGAGCGGCGGCACCGGGGGCTTCGCCCAGGGCGGCCGGCCGCTCGCGGGCAAGGGGGCGGGCGGCTATGTGGAGTTCGAGCCCGGCACCGACCCCGTGAACGTCAAGGTCGGTATCTCCTACGTCAGCCAGGAGGGCGCCACCGCCAACCTGGAGGCCGAGAACCCGCCGGCGCGCTCCTTCGCCTCCGTCCAGGGCGCCGCCCACCGCGCCTGGCGTCGCAGTCTCGGCGCGATCGGCGTCGGCGGCGGCACCGACACCGACCGCACCACCTTCTACACCGCGCTCTACCACGCCCTTCTGCACCCGAACGTCATCAGCGACGCGGACCGCAGATACCGCGGCCCCGACGACAAGGTGCACACCGTCGGCCGGGGCCACGCGGCGCAGTACGGCACCTTCTCCGGCTGGGACGTCTACCGCTCCCAGGTCCAGCTTCTCACTCTGCTCGACCCGGACACCGGCTCCGACATCGCGCAGTCCCTCCTCGAACTCGCGCGTGAGAACGGGGGAGTCTGGGACCGCTGGCTGCACGGAGCGAGCGGCACGCACGTCATGAACGGCGATCCCTCGGCGCCCGCGCTCGCGGGCATCCGCGCCTTCGGCGGCACCGGCTTCGATCTGCGCGGCGCGCTCTCCTCCCTGGTGAAGGCGGCGACCGTGCCGACCGAGCAGGACCGGTCACCGGCCGGCAAGCCGGTGCTCTCGGCCGGCCAGCGCCCCTCGCTCGACAAGTACCTCGAACACCACTACATGCCGTCCGTGTCCAACGCCTGGGGCGGCGCGGCCGAGACGCTGGAGATGTCCGGCGCGGACTTCGCGATCTCCCAACTGGCCAGGGCCGCTGGGGAGAAGAAGACCGCCGCCGACTTCGCCGAGCGCTCCCAGTGGTGGCAGAACAACTTCAACATCGCGGCCGACCCCGGCGGCGGCTACATCGCCAACCGCAAGGCCGACGGCAGCTGGGTCACGGGCTTCACCCCGGCGACCGGGAACGGCTTCGTGGAGGGCACGGCGGCCCAGTACACCTGGATGGTGCAGCACGACCCGGCGGGCCTCTTCGCCGCGATGGGCGGGCGTGCCAGGGCTCTCGACCGGCTCGACACGTTCTTCCACGACGCGGACGGCGGCTGGGCGTTCAGCGGCAGCGGCGGTGACAAGTCCGAGCTGGACAACGAGCCGTCGGTCAACGTGCCCTATCTGTACGACTACGCGGGCGCGCCCTACAAGGCTCAGGAGACCGTCCGCGCGGCGATGACCCGGCTGTGGTCGACGCGGCCCGAGGGCATCCCCGGCAACGACGACCTCGGCGAGATGTCGTCCTGGTACGTCTTCTCCGCCCTCGGCATGTATCCGCAGGTGCCCTCCCGTGCCGAACTCGTCCTGGCCTCACCGCTGTTCCCCAGGATCGAGATCCGGCGCCCCGGCGGCGCCGACATCGAGATCCGGGCCCGGGGCGCGGCCGCGGACGCCCCGTACGTCCAGTCGTTGCGGGTGGACGGCCGCGGCAGCGGCAGGCCCTGGCTCCCGGCCTCCTTCGTCCGTGACGGCGGCACCCTCGACTACACGCTGTCCGCGACGCCCGACAGGACCTGGGGGAGCGCCGAGTCGGCCGCGCCGCCCTCCTTCCGCACGGGCGAGCAGCCGTACCAGATCGGTGTGGGCCCGACGGCCGCGACCCTCGCGCCCGGTGGCAGTACCGCGCTCGACATCCGCGCGCTCGCCCTGGGCGGGGGAGCGGGTCCCGAGGTCCGCTTCCACGTGGACGTGCCCGCGGGGGTGAACGCGACGCCCTCGGCCGGCACGGTGAGTGACGGTGCCCAGCGGATCGTCCTCACCGCCGCCGACGACGCCGAGCAGGGGTTCTACGACGCCAAGGTGTCCGTCACCTCGGGCGACACGTCGTACACGCAGCCGGTGGCGCTCACCGTCGCGGCCCCCGGCTCCCTCCTCGCGGCCTACGACAACACCGGTGTCTCGGACGACGCCGGGGACCATTCCGAGGCCGACTACGACGGCGGAGGCTGGAGTTACTCCCGTCAGGCACTCGCCGACGCGGGGCTGACTCCGGGCGGCCGGGGGACGGTGGACGGTCTCGCCTACACCTGGCCGAAGTCCCCGTCGGGCCGCCCCGACAACGCCTCGGCCACCTCGCAGACCGTCCAACTGAGCGAGCCGGCGACCCGGTTGTCCTTCATCGGCAGCGCCGTGAACGGCAATCAGGAGACCCGGGCCACCGTCACGTACAGCGACGGCGGCACCGACTCCGTCGATCTGTCCTTCACCGACTGGACCGTGGGCGGTGGGGGCGGGACCGTCCAGTACGGCAACGAGACCATCGCGAAGACCGCGTACCGCAATGTCGCGGGCGCCGACAAGGACCCGGTGGCCACCTACGTCTTCGCCACCGAGCCGTTCACGGCACCGGAGGGGAGGACGATCAGGAGCGTCACGTTCCCTGACGACGCCGATCTGCACGTCTTCACCCTCGCGGTGGGCTGACGCACGAGAACGCCCGCGCACGAACGAGGGGCGGGCCCGGAGTCACCTCCGGGCCCGCCCCCTTTTCTCTCTCCGCCGAGTGCGGCTAGGCCAGCAGTTCCACCTCCGCGAGGGTCGACTCGCCGTCGAGGACGAGTCGGTAGTGGGCGTACGAGCCCGGGGACGCGACCGTGAACACCCGGGTCTGCCGGTCCCAGGGGAAGGACTCACCGGAGCGCTTGTCGAGGTCCGTCCAGGTCGTCCCGTCCGCGGAGCCCTGCAAGGTCCATCCGGTCGGCGCCTTGGTGTGGTCCGAGGAGGTCAGTGTGTACTGGACTCCCCGGGTGTCGCCGCCGACCGGCAGGTCCACCGAGGTGACGGTGGCGTCCGTGGCCGAGGTGTTGTCGAACAGGGGACCGTCCCCCTTGAGGGTGTCCGCGCGCGGCGCGGGCACCTTGTCGTCCTCGGTGACCGAGACCGGTGCCGCGTCCTTGCCGGTGCCCCACGAGGACGGCTCGGCGCCCATGTCGAACTCCAGGACACCGCCTCGGGTGATGAGCGAATGGGGGAGCGAAGTCGAGTTCCATCGCTTGCCGTTGAACCGGACCCCCTGCACGTACACGTTCTTCGTGCTGTTGCGGGGGGCCTTGACGACCAGGTCCTTGCCGTTCTCCAGGTGGACCGTCGCCTTCGTGAACAGGGGCGATCCGATGGCGTACTCGCCGCTGCCCATCACCAGCGGATAGAAGCCGAGCGAGGAGAAGAGGTACCAGGCCGACTGCTCGCCGTTGTCCTCGTCGCCGTGGTAGCCCTGTCCGATCTCGCTGCCGGTGTAGAGACGGGACAGGACCTCGCGGATGTTCTTCTGGGCCTTCCAGGGCTGCCCGGCCGCGTCGTACATGTAGTTCACGTGGTGGGCCACCTGGTTGGAGTGCCCGTACTGGCCCATCCGCACATCCCTGGCCTCGGTCATCTCGTGGATGACCCCGCCGTAGGAGCCGACGGTGTCGGGCGAGGCCGTCTCGGGGGTGGAGAAGTACGTGTCGAGCTTGTCCGCGAGCGCGGCCCGGCCGCCGTACAGGTTGGCGAGACCGCGTGAGTCCTGCGGCGCGGTGAACGCGTAGCCCCAGCCGTCGGTCTCGGTGTAGTCGTAACCCCACACGCGCGGGTCGTACGTGGCGGAGTCGACCCGCCAGTTCCCCTTGGCGTCGCGGCCCTGGAAGAAGCCGGCCTTGGAGTCGAAGAGGTTCACGTAGTCCTGGGAGCGGTTCAGGAAGTAGTCCGACTCCTCCTTGTAGCGCTTCTCGCCGGTCTTCCTGTAGAGCGCCTTGCCCATCTGGGCGATGCCGTAGTCGTTGACGTAGCCCTCCATGGCCCAGGACAGGCCCTCGCCCGTGGACGTGCTCGTGTAGCCGAGGAAGGGGGAGGTGGCCATGCCCTTGCGGCCCACGCCGGAGGTCGGGGGGACCACCGTCGCGTTCTTCAGGGCCGCGTCGTACGCCGACTTGGCGTCGAAGTCGACGCCCTTGACGTACGCGTCCGCGAACGCCACGTCCGACGAGGTGCCGGTCATGAGGTCCGCGTAGCCGGGCGAGGACCAGCGCGAGGTCCAGCCGCCGTCCTTGTACTGCTGCACGAACCCGTCGACCATCTCCCCGGCCTGATGGGGCGTCAGGAACGAATAGGCCGGCCAGGTCGTGCGGTAGGTGTCCCAGAAGCCGTTGTTGACGTACACCTTGCCGTCGACGATCTTCGCCCCGGTGTGGGTCGCGGTGTCCGGACCCGGCATCGGGGAGAACGGCGAGGCGTACTGGTACGTCGAACCCACCTTCTCGAAGCCGGAGTTCGGGTAGAGATAGAGCCGGTACATGCTGGAGTAGAGGGTGGTCAGCTGGTCCGGGGTCGCGCCCTGCACCTCGATCCGGCCGAACAGCCGGTCCCACTGCCGGCGCGCGTCCTTCTTGACGGCGTCGAACGAGGTGCCGTCCGGGATCTCCTGGCGCAGGTTGTCCTTGGCCTGGTCGATGCTGATGAGCGAGGTGGCCAGGCGCAGGGTGACGGTGTGGTCGGCACCGGCCTTGAACCTCATGTAGCCCTTGACCCCGCTCGCGGAGCCCTCGGTCACCGGCGCGTCGAAGACTCCGTAGACGAAGAGCCGGGTGGCGCCGGTCGACAGGCCCGACTTGACGTCCGAGTACCCGGTGACGACGCCCGCCGAGGTGTCGAGCGTCAGGCCCGCCTGCTCGGTGACGTTGTCGAAGATCACGCTCGCGTCGTCGCCCGGATAGGTGAACCGCAGGGCGGCGGCGTGATCGGTCGGGGCCATCTCCGCCTTGAGACCGTTCTCGAAGGTCACCCCGTAGTAGTACGGCCGCGCGGTCTCGTTCTCGTGCCGGAAGGCCAGTTCACGGGCGGTCCGGCCGGTGTCCGGGGTGCCGGAGGCGGCCGACGGCATCACCTGGAAGGTCTGCCGGTCGCCCATCCAGGGGCTCGGCTCGTGGCTCGCGCTGAACGCCTGGATGGTGGGCAGGTTGTCCGCGTTGTTGGCGCGGGCGTAGTCGTACAGCCAGCTCAGCGAGCCCGCGTTGGTCACCGGCGTCCAGAAGTTGAAGCCGTGCGGGACGGCCGTCGCCGGGAAGTCGTTGCCCCGCGAGAAGCCGCCGCTGGAGTTGGTGCCGCGGGTGGTGAGCGCGTAGTCGGCCAGATGCCGTGCGGGCTTCTGCGGAGCGGCCCGGCGCAGCGCGACGTCGTCGAGCCAGCCGCGGAACTTCGCGGGGCCCTTCGGCGAGTCGTAGGCGAGGAGGATCCGGTCGACGGTCTTCCCGGCCGCGACGGAACCGATCCGCGAGGTCACGTTGTTCCACTGGTTGACGTACAGCACCTTGGCGGCGCCCTGGCCCTGCGGTGTCAGCGCGAATCCGTGGCTGTCCACGGCGTTCAGAGCGCTCAGCGAGGTGCCGTCGGTGAAGACCAGGTCCACGGCCACGTTCGTGGCGTCGTAGTCCCGGTCGCCGTCCGCCATCGACGGGAAGATCCGGTACGACAGTTCGGTGTCGCGCCCGACGGCCACGTTCACGTCGAAGACCTTGTTGTACGAGTACGCACGGCCGTCACCCTTGTGGGTGCCGGCGTAGCGCAGGGCCCGCTTGCCGGTGAACCCCGCGCCCGCCTTGGCGGTCGGCGAGCCGCTGGGACCCCGGTCCACGAGGGAAAGCATGTCCTTGGGCGTCGGGTCGTCGCTCCGACCCGTCGAGAACTGGACGTCGGCGATCTGGAGGATGTCGCCGCCGTTGTTCTTCGTGACGTCGAGCCGGAAGTGCTGGTACTCGACGGGACTCTGGATGTCGTACGTCTTCGTCTGGAACCGCTCGCCGAAGGACTCGCCGGAGCGGGTGTCGAGGGTCTTCCAGTCCTTGCCGTCGGTGGAGCCCTGGAGGGTCCAGTCCGCGGGGTCGCGCTCGTCGTGGTCGTTTGCGGATGTGAGCGCGTACGTGACCGCCTTGACCGGCGCGTCCAGGTCGAACTCCGCCCAGCCGGTGGGCTCGAAGGTCAGCCACTTGGTGCCGGCCTCGCCGTCGACGAGGTTCTCCTTGACCTCGCCCGCGCCGGTGTTCTCGCCGCTCGCCCGCACGTCGGTGACGTGGTCGGTCACATTGCCGGGGATGCCGGTGCTGTACCCGCCGTCGACGCCCGAGGACCGCTTCGTCCCGTCGGGGGCGGTGTCCACCGTGTTGAGCCAGTCCGGGGCCGGATCGCCCGGTTCGAACGAGGAGCTGAACTCCCGGTCGGCCTTGGCCGCTTGGGCGGGCAGGGCGACCGCGACGCCCTGGGAGGCCGCTAACAGGGAAAGGGCCGCCACCCCCAGTGCCGCCGAGGAACGCCATCCGGTCCGACGCGTGGAACTCTGTCTGTACCGAGCTCTGTGCTGCATACGCGGGCACTCTCCCTGCACGTGGACAACGTTGTCACTTTGCTGCGCAAGGTCCATTTGGGCGTCAAGTTGACAGTGATGTCAAGGGTGTTGGGTGCGGCATCCGGGGTGAATACCGTGTGACGAACCGTGCATTGCGTTCATTGCGGGAGGCCGGCGTCCGTGGGCCTTCGCCGGGGTGGTCCTGGGCTGCCCCATATTTCCGGGAGGTCTCAACTCGGAAAAGACCGACGGCCAAACCTGCATTCGATCTTGCTCCGTTGGCGGGAAGTGGACTATACCTGTCGCGTCCGGCCAGTCGATCGACTGGCCCTGGACAGGCAGGACCCAGGGGGGAATTTCGCGGGACGGCGGAACGTGGTCCGTACACGTACTGTCGGTTCGTCCCACTGAATCCCCCATGCACGACCCCAGCTTGAACTGACCGCGGTGCCGGGGAGGATCCGGTTCACCGCCTGAGTCCTGGAGAAGGCGAGGACTTGAGCATGGGATCCACTTCCGCCGAGAACAGCAGCCCCGAGGGTGTCGGCCGTCGCGACCTCATCAAGAGGTCGGCCGCACTTGGCCTGATCACCGTCCCGACCATGAGCTTCCTGTCCGCCTGTGCGAGCGGGGGCGGTGACGACAAGTCGACCGACAAGGGCACCGGCAAGACCAGCAAGGACAACCCCTTCGGTGTGAAGAAGGGCGGCGGCAAGCTCGACGTCGTCGTCTTCAAGGGCGGCTACGGCGACGACTACGCCAAGGCGTGGGAAGCGGCGTTCGACAAGAAGTGGGGCAGCAAGAGCGCCCACACCGGCACCCAGGAGATCACCGGCAAGCTCCAGCCGCGCTTCAACGGCGGCAACCCGCCGGACATCGTCGACGACTCGGGCGCCCAGCAGATCAAGCTGGACGTGCTCTACAAGAACGGCCAGCTCCTCGACCTCGCCGCCGTCCTCGACGCCCCCTCCATCGACGACCCGTCGAAGAAGGTCCGCGACACGCTGATCCCGGGCACGCTCGACCCGGGCCTCCAGGGCGGCAAGGTCGTCTCCCTCAACTACATCTACACGGTGTGGGGGTTGTGGTACTCCGGCAAGCTCTTCAAGGAGAAGGGCTGGGAGGTTCCCAAGACCTGGGACGCCTTCCTCGCCATCTGCAAGGACGCCAAGTCGCAGGGCATCGGCGGTCTCGCGCACCAGGGCAAGTACCCGTACTACATCAACGTCGCCATCATGGACCTGATCGCCAAGCACGGCGGTCTCGACGCCATGAAGGCGATCGACAACCTCGACCCCAAGGCGTTCGTCGGCTCCGACGCCGCGCTCGCGGCCATCGAGGCCATCTACGAGGTCGTCGAAAAGGGCTACCTGATGGCCGGCACCAACGGCCTGACCCACACCGAGTCGCAGACCCGGTGGAACCAGTACAAGGCTGCGTTCATCACCTGTGGCTCCTGGCTGGAGAACGAGCAGCTCAAGCAGACCCCGACGGACTTCGACATGAAGTTCATGCCGATGCCCAGCCTCTCGGGCGACAAGCTGCCGTTCGAGGCGATCCGGGCCGGCTCCGGCGAGCCGTTCATCATCCCGGCGAAGGCCGCGAACCTGCCCGAGGCACAGGAGTTCATGCGCTCCATGCTCTCCAAGGAATGGTCGACGATCTTCGCCCAGAAGGCCAACTCGCTCACCATCCTCAAGGACGGCGTGTCCGACGGCGTGCAGCTGCGTCCCGGTACGCAGTCCACGGTCGAGGCCTCCAAGGCGGCCGGCACCAACAGCTTCAACTACCTGTACCCCAACTGGTACAGCGAGATGGACGTCTCGATCCAGAACGCGTCCAACGAGCTGATGTCCAAGCGCATCCAGCCCAAGGAATGGCTGAAGCGCGCCCAGGCGGCGGTCGACAAGGCGGCCAAGGACCCGGCGTCCAAGAAGAACCACCGCGACTGATCTCGTAAAACCGGAACACCAGGGGCAGGATGCCATGCGAAAAGGGCAGTACCGGTTCGTCGCGGGGTTTCTCCTCGCACCTTTGGCGCTGTATCTGATCTTCGTGATCTGGCCTTACCTCCAGACCATCGGTTACTCCTTCACCGACTGGAAGGGTCAGTCACAGACGTTCAGTTTCGTCGGCCTGGACAATTACAAGGCGTTGTTCCAGGACGACGTATTCCTCGAAGCGATCTGGCACAACATCCTGTTCCTGGTGTTCATCCCGGTGATCACCATCCTGCTCGCCCTCTTCTTCGCCTTCATGGTGAACGCGGGCGGGCGGGGTGGCGCCGGCGGCGTCCAGGGCGTCGCGGGCTCACGCTTCTACAAGATCGTGTACTTCTTCCCGCAGGTGCTGTCGCTCGCGATCGTCGCGGTGCTCTTCGGAGCCCTGTACCGCAGTGACAGCGGCGGTCTGCTCAACGGCCTGCTGATCAAGCTCCACCTGGTCGACGGCAACAACCCCATCGAGTGGATGAACGAGCCCGACCTGGTGCTCTGGTGCCTGATGGCGGTGGTCGTCTGGCACGGCGTCGGCTTCTATCTCGTGCTGTTCTCCGCGGCCATGCAGTCCATCCCGAGGGACATCTACGAGGCCGCGCTGCTGGACGGCGCGAGCCGCACGCACACCTTCTTCCGGGTCACCCTGCCCCTGCTGTGGGACACGGTGCAGACCGCCTGGGTCTATCTGGGCATCATCGCGATGGACATGTTCGTCCTCGTCTCGACCATGACCCAGGGCACCGGCTACGGCGGAGGCCCCGACCACCACAGCGAGGTCATGGCGAACGTCATGATGCGCAACTTCCTCTACTTCGGAAAGAGCGGCTACGCCTGCGCGATGGGTGTCGTCATGCTCCTTCTCACCCTGATCCTGTCCGTGGTCACGCTGCGCGCCACCCGCCGCGAGCGCATCGAGTTCTGAGCGGGAGAGACGACTATGAGCGCACCCATGACGGAGCCGGCGAAGGTCGACGGCGCCGCGGTACCCCAGCAACGCAGCGCCAGGAAGGCCCCGCCCCGGCCGGGTGACAAGCGCACCGAGGGTCTGGCCCTCAACGTCTTCTCGCACGGCTTCCTCGCCCTGTGGGCGATCCTGATCATCCTGCCGTTGCTCTGGCTGATCCTGAGCTCCTTCAAGACCGACGCGCAGATCGGCGGGTCGGCCCTCAGCTGGCCCTCGAACTGGCAGCTCGACGTCTTCGGCCGGGCCTGGAACAAGGGCATCGGCGACTACTTCGCCAACACCCTGATCGTCCTCGTGTTCTCGGTCCCGCTGACGATGCTGCTCGGCGCGATGGCGGCGTACGTACTGGCCCGCTACGAGTTCCCGGGCAACCGGATCGTGTACTTCTTCTTCGTCGGCGGGGCCATGTTCCCCGTCTTCCTGGCCCTGGTGCCGCTGTTCTTCATGGTCAAGCGCCTCGACATGCTGAACACCTATCAAGGCCTGGTCCTGGTGTACGTGGCCTACTCGCTGCCGTTCACCGTGTTCTTCATGCACGCCTTCTTCAGGACGCTGCCCACGGCGGTCTTCGAGGCGGCGGTGCTCGACGGGGCCTCGCACACCCGGGCGTTCTTCCAGGTCATGCTGCCCATGGCCAAGCCCGGACTGCTCAGCGTCGGCATCTTCAACGTCCTGGGCCAGTGGAACCAGTACATCCTGCCCTCGGTGCTGATGCAGCCGCAGACCAGCTCCGATCCGGAGCGCTACGTCCTGACCCAGGGACTCATCCAGCTCCAGCAGCAGCAGGGGTACGCCACCGACCTGCCCGTCCTGTTCGCCGGCGTGACGATCGCCATGGTCCCCATGCTGATCGTCTACCTGTCCTTCCAGCGCCAGGTCCAGGCGGGTCTCACTTCGGCGACGCTCAAGTAACGAATCACCCCGTCCGTCACATGCGCCACTCCCGTCCCGGGGGTGGCGCAGGTGCGTCCGGGTGATGCCCGAGGTCGAACGCGACCCGGCGGACCCGATTTCCGTCAAGGACTTGACTGCGGTAACCCGTTCAGCGGAGCTTGGAGTTCACAACTTGTAAGTGACCGGGTCCCGTTGACGTGACCCAGGTCACACGGGCGGCATCGGGGCCGCCCGGCTATGGGCAGGAGTGGATGAGTCGATGGAGACTCCGGGGTCGCAGTCTTCGCTGCACCGAGCCAATCTGGAGCGCGTCGTGCGAGCGGTGCGGCTGGCCGGCTCGCTCACGCAGGCGGAGATCGCGAGGGCGACGGGCCTGTCGGCCGCGACCGTTTCCAATATCGTCCGTGAACTCAAGGACGGGGGAACGGTCGAGGTCACGCCCACTTCGGCCGGCGGTCGCAGGGCACGCAGCGTGTCCTTGAGCGGGGACGCCGGCATTGTCATCGGCGTCGACTTCGGGCACACCCATCTGCGTGTGGCGGTCGGGAATCTGGCCCATCAGGTGCTGGCCGAGGAGTCCGAGCCGCTGGACGTCGACGCCTCCGCCGCGCAGGGCTTCGACCGGGCCGAGGAACTGGTCAGCCGCCTGATCGACGCGACAGGTGTCGACCGTTCCAAGATCGCGGGCGTGGGGCTCGGTGTACCGGGCCCCATCGACGTGGAATCGGGCACCCTCGGGTCCACCTCGATCCTGCCGGGCTGGACCGGCGCCAGGCCCGCCGAGGAGCTGCGGGGGCGGCTCGGCGTGCCCGTCCACGTGGACAACGACGCGAATCTGGGCGCGCTCGGCGAGATGGTCTGGGGCAGTGGCCGAGGGGTCAGGGATCTCGCGTACATCAAGGTCGCCAGCGGTGTCGGCGCGGGCCTGGTGATAGAGGGCAAGATCTACCGCGGCCCGGGTGGTACAGCGGGCGAAATCGGACATATTACACTGGACGAATCCGGCCCCGTCTGCCGGTGCGGCAACCGCGGCTGCCTGGAGACGTTCGCGGCGGCGCGCTATGTGCTGCCGCTGCTCCAGTCCAGTCACGGCACCGATCTGACCATGGAAGGCGTGGTCAGGCTGGCGCGGGACGGAGATCCGGGCTGCCGTCGCGTGATCGCCGACGTCGGCCGACATATCGGCAGTGGAGTCGCGAATCTGTGCAACCTGCTGAACCCGAGCAGGGTGGTCCTCGGCGGCGATCTCGCCGAGGCCGGGGAGCTCGTCCTGGGGCCCATCAGGGAGTCCGTGGGCCGCTACGCGATCCCCAGTGCCGCACGTCAACTCTCGGTGCTCCCAGGGGCACTTGGCGGCCGTGCGGAGGTGCTCGGGGCGCTCGCTCTCGCGCTCAGCGAGATGGGTGATTCGACCCTTTTGGACGGGTCGCTGACGTCCGCTGCGCCTGCCTTCACTTAGAGAACGAAACACGCCGTTGCCAACCCGTTAAGTATTTACTTCTTGACGTCGCACGGGCGGCCGAGTTGACTCCAACCCACCTCGGTCGCAGCGTTGCGACCCTGTCAGGGAGGCACCACCAATGAACAACACGATGCGCAGAGTCGTCATCGGCACCGCCGCTGTTTCCATGGCCCTCTCGGTGGCCGCCTGTGGCAAGGCCGGCGACAAGAGCTCCAGCGACAGCAGCAGCAGCTCCTCCTCCTCGGGCAGCAAGACCATCGGTCTCCTGCTCCCCGACAGCGTCACCGCTCGCTACGAGAAGTTCGACCACCCGCTCTTCGAGGCCAAGGTCAAGGAGCTGTGCCCGGACTGCAAGGTCCAGTACGCGAACGCGGCCGGCGACGCCGCCAAGCAGGCCCAGCAGGTCAGCACCATGATCACCCAGGGCGTCAAGGTCCTCGTGATCAGCGCCCAGGACTCGGCCGCGATCAAGTCCTCCATCCAGACCGCGGTCAACAAGGGCATCAAGGTCGTCGCGTACGACCGTCTCGCCCAGGGTCCGGTCTCGGCGTACGTCTCCTTCGACAACGAGAAGGTCGGCGAGCTCCAGGGTCAGGCGCTCCTCACCTCGCTCGGCTCGAAGGCCACCAAGAAGTCGAAGATCGTCATGATCAACGGTGACGACGCCGACCCGAACGCCGGTCAGTTCAAGGCGGGTGCCCACAAGGCCCTCGACGGCAAGGTCGACATCGCCTACGAGCAGTCCGGCCTGTGGAAGGACACCGTCGCCGCGCAGAAGATGTCCGCTGCCATCACGCAGCTCGGTGCCAAGAACATCGCGGGCGTCTACTCCGCCAACGACGGCATGGCCGGTGGCATCGCCAACACCCTCAAGGGTGCGAAGATCAGCGGCATCCCGCTGACGGGCCAGGACGCCGAGCTCGCGGGTATCCAGCGCCTCGTCGCCGGCACCCAGTCCTCCACGGTCTACAAGGCCTTCAAGCCGGAGGCGGACGCCGCTGCCCAGCTCGCGGTCAACCTGCTGACCAACAAGGACATCAAGTCCCTCGCCAACCAGACGCTGACCAGCGGCTCCGGCGACAAGGTCCCCTCGCAGCTGCTCGTCCCGGTCTCGGTCACCAAGGCCAACATCAAGGACACGGTGATCAAGGACGGCCTGTACCAGGTCTCCGACATCTGCACCGCGGACTTCGCCAAGGCCTGCAAGGCCGCCGGCCTCCAGTAAGCACCTTCGGGTCGGGCGACTACTCGCACCATGAGTAGCCGCCCGATTCGTGACCGCCCCACGGTGGTCGTGACCGCCCAGGCGGTCCCGTGAACCTGTCCGACGCCTGCCCCACCTTCAAACCCCGCTGCGGGGCGGGCGTCGGATGGAACCGTTGCGGATTGCAGCGGATTCACGCATGTTCATTATGTAATCTTGTGCTTTTTTGCACAGTCTTCCGCGCCGGTTTGTTCGAGCGCGGCATCCCCGCCGGTCAGGCGGCGAAGGAGATGGTTCACGTGTCCGCTACGCCCGTGCTGGCGTTGCGCGGAGTCTCAAAGCGATTCGGTGCGGTTCAGGCTCTCACCGATGTCGAGCTCGAGGTTCACGCCGGAGAAGTGGTCGCCCTGGTGGGCGACAACGGTGCAGGAAAGTCCACGCTGGTCAAGACGATCGCGGGCGTTCACCCCATCGATGAGGGCGTCATCGAGTGGGACGGCCAGGCGGTCAGCATCAACAAGCCGCACGACGCCCAGGGACTCGGCGTCGCGACGGTCTACCAGGACCTCGCGCTGTGCGACAACCTCGATGTCGTCGGCAACCTCTACCTCGGTCGGGAGCTGCTGCACCGCGGCGTCCTCGACGAGGTGACCATGGAGCAGAAGGCGCGCGAGCTGCTGAGCACGCTCTCCATCCGCATCCCGAGCGTGCGCATCCCGATCGCGAGCCTTTCCGGCGGTCAGCGCCAGGTCGTGGCCATCGCCCGCGCCCTCATCGGTGACCCCAAGGTCGTCATCCTCGACGAGCCGACCGCCGCCCTCGGCGTCGAGCAGACCGCGCAGGTCCTCGACCTGGTCGAGCGGCTGCGCGAGCGCGGTCTCGGCGTCATCCTCATCAGCCACAACATGGCCGATGTGAAGGCCGTCGCGGACACCGTCGCCGTCCTGCGCCTGGGCAAGAACAACGGCTCCTTCTCCGTGAAGGACACCAGCCACGAAGAGATCATCGCCGCGATCACCGGAGCCACGGAAAACGCCGTGACCCGTCGTGCGGGGCGTCGCAGCACGGAGGCCGCAAAGTGAGCGACACGTCTAAGGTTTCCAAGACGGAGGTCGAGCAGACCACCGTCGCTCCCGCCAGCGACCCCACCGCGGCCCCGGTCACCGTCGTCGACCCGCGTCTGCTGGTCCGCGAAGAGGGCTTCAAGGGCTACATCACCGAGTTCAAGCGCAAGATCAAGGGCGGCGAGCTCGGCTCCCTGCCGGTCTTCGTCGGCCTGGTCGTCATCTGGACGATCTTCCAGACCCAGAACTCCCGGTTCCTGAGCGCCGACAACCTGTCGAACATCAGCTACTTCATGTCGGCCACCGGCATGCTGGCCATCGGCCTGGTGTTCGTCCTGCTGCTCGGTGAGATCGACCTCTCCGTCGGCTCGGTCAGCGGCCTCGCCTCCACGGTCTTCGCCGTGTTCGTGGTCAACCACAGCATGAACCCCTGGCTGGCCCTGGTCCTGACCATCGCCGTCGGTGCCGCCATCGGCGCGCTCCAGGGCTGGTTCTTCGCCAAGATCGGCGTTCCCGCGTTCGTCGTGACGCTGGCCGGCTTCCTCGGCTGGAGCGGCCTGATGCTGTGGCTGCTCGGTTCGAGCGGCACCATCAACATCCCGTCCGACAGCGGCCCGGTGCACCTGCTCGGCCAGAGCTCGTTCTTCATGGACCAGGCCGTCGTCGGCGCCTACCTGCTGGCCGGCCTCGCCGTCCTGTCGATGCTCGTGGGTTCGTTCATGGACCAGCGCCGCCGCAAGGCCGCCGGTGTGCCCTTCCGGCCCACCAGCGAGATCCTGCTGCGCGTCACCGCGCTCGCCGTGGCGGCCTTCGTTTCCGCGGCCGTGCTCAACAACGCCTCCGGTGTCTCCAACGCCCTGGTGATCTTCCTGATCTCCCTGGTGATCGTCGACTTCGTGCTGCGCCGCACCACCTACGGCCGCAAGATCTTCGCGGTCGGCGGTGGCATCGAGGCGGCTCGCCGCTCCGGTATCAGCGTCTCCATGGTCCGCATCAGCGTCTTCGCCATCTCGGGCGCCTTCGCTGCCATCGGCGGTATGTTCTTCGCCGGACAGACCGCGAGCGCCACGCTGAACGCCGGCGGCGGCAACACCCTGATGCTCGCCATCGCGGCGGCCGTCATCGGTGGTACGAGCCTCTTCGGTGGCCGCGGAAACGTTTGGTCGGCCCTCCTGGGCATGCTGGTCATCCAGTCGATCCAGACCGGTCTCGACCTGCTCAACATGAACACCTCCATCCAGTACATGATCACTGGTGCGGTGCTCCTGGGCGCGGTCGTGATCGACTCCGTCTCGCGCAAGAGCCAGAAGGCCGCGGGCCGCGCGTAACACCGCGCGGGGGGCTCCGTAGAACACCGCGGTACGACCCCCGCGAAGGACCCTGTGCCCGGCGCCAATGGCGGCGCCGGGCACAGTCACGTCCGGCACCCCGCGTGGTGCCGGGCGCAGCCATGTCCGGACGAGAACACGTGTTCCCGTCCGGTTGGGCCGATCGTGTGGCGTGGATCGCCAGGCCCGGCCCGCGCCCGAAAAGGCGGAACATTAGACTCGACCAAGCCCGGCAACAGCTCTACTGCAAGGAGGCACGGGTGCCGCTGCTGACCCGCATCACGGGACCGCGCGATCTGGACCGGCTCAGCCTGGAGCAGCTGGACCAGCTGGCCGGCGAGATCAGGACCTTCCTCGTCGACGCGGTCTCCAAGACCGGCGGCCACCTCGGCCCCAACCTCGGTGTGGTGGAGCTGACCATCGCCCTGCACCGCGTCTTCGAGTCGCCCAGGGACAGGGTGCTGTGGGACACGGGCCACCAGTCCTACGTCCACAAGCTGCTCACCGGCCGCCAGGACTTCTCCCGCCTGAAGATGAAGGGCGGTCTGTCCGGCTACCCCGCGCAGGCCGAGTCCGAGCACGACGTCATCGAGAACTCGCACGCCTCCACGGTCCTCGGCTGGGCCGACGGACTGGCGAAGGCGAACGAGGTCCTCGGCAAAAACGACCACGTGGTCGCCGTCATCGGTGACGGCGCGCTCACCGGCGGTATGGCCTGGGAGGCGCTGAACAACATCGCCGACGCCAAGGACCGGCCGCTGATCATCGTCGTCAACGACAACGAGCGGTCGTACGCGCCGACCATCGGCGGCCTCGCGAACCACCTGGCGACCCTGCGCACCACCGACGGCTACGAGCGCTTCCTGGCCCGGGGCAAGGACCTCCTGGAGCGCACGCCGGTCGTCGGCAAGCCGCTCTACGAGACCCTGCACGGAGCCAAGAAGGGCCTGAAGGACTTCATCGCCCCGCAGGGCATGTTCGAGGACCTCGGCCTGAAGTACGTCGGCCCGATCGACGGCCACGACATCGAGGCACTGGAGTCGGCGCTCGCCCGCGCCAAGCGCTTCGGCGGCCCGGTCATCGTGCACTGCCTCACCGAGAAGGGCCGCGGCTACCAGCCGGCCCTCCAGGACGAGGCCGACCGCTTCCACGCCGTCGGCAAGATCCACCCGGACACGGGCCTGCCGATCGCCTCCTCCGGCGCCGACTGGACCTCCGTCTTCGGCGAGGAGATGGTCGCGCTCGGCAAGGAGCGCGAGGACATCGTCGCGATCACCGCCGCGATGCTCCAGCCTGTCGGCCTCGACCGCTTCGCCAAGGCGTTCCCCAAGCGGGTCTACGACGTCGGCATCGCCGAGCAGCACGCCGCCGTCTCCGCGGCCGGCCTCGCCACCGGCGGACTGCACCCCGTCTTCGCCGTCTACGCGACCTTCCTCAACCGCGCCTTCGACCAGGTCCTGATGGACGTGGCCCTGCACAAGTGCGGCGTCACCTTCGTCCTGGACCGCGCGGGCGTCACCGGCACCGACGGCGCCTCGCACAACGGCATGTGGGACATGTCGATCCTCCAGGTCGTCCCGGGCCTCAGGCTCGCGGCCCCCCGCGACGCCGACCAGGTCCGCGCCCAGCTGCGCGAGGCCGTCGAGGTGAAGGACGCGCCCACCGTGGTGCGCTTCTCCAAGGGCGCGGTCGGTCCGGCCGTCCCCGCGGTGGGCCGGATCGGCGGCATGGACGTCCTGCGGGAGCCCGGCACCGACGCGCCCGACGTGCTGCTCGTCTCCGTCGGCGCGCTGGCCCCGATGTGCCTGGAGATCGCCGCCCTGCTCGACCGGCAGGGCATCTCCACCACCGTCGTCGACCCGCGCTGGGTCAAGCCGGTGGACGAGGCCATGGCGCCGCTCGCCGAGCAGCACCGCGTGGTCGTCACCGTCGAGGACAACTCCCGGGTCGGCGGTGTCGGCTCCGCCGTCGCCCAGGCCCTGCGCGACGCGGGCGTCGACATGCCGCTGCGCGACTTCGGCATCCCGCCGCGCTTCCTCGACCACGCCTCCCGTGCCGAGGTCATGGCCGAGATCGGGCTGACCGCGCCGGACATCGCCCGGCAGGTCACCGGCCTCGTCTCCAAGCTCGACGGCCGCTTCGACGGCACCACGGCCCAGGCGGTCGACGCGGTACAGCCCGCGCGCGACTGACGCCTCCGCACACGGCCGACGGGCCGGTTTCAGCACCCTGTACGGGTGGTGAAACCGGCCCATCCGCGTGAAAGGGGCCGCGTCGGGGGATACGTGCTACCTGCCCTCTCGATCATGTCGAGGACGACAAGCGTGGGAGGTACGTCCGTGAGCAACACCCTCTTCAGGACGAAAAGGGTCGAACAGTCGATCTTGGACACAGAGGAGCCGGAGCACGCGCTCAAGAAGTCGCTGTCCGCTCTGGACCTCACCGTGTTCGGCGTCGGCGTCATCATCGGCACCGGCATCTTCGTCCTCACCGGCAAGGTGGCCAAGGAGAACGCGGGGCCCGGCGTCTCGCTGGCCTTCGTCGCCGCGGGTGTCGCCTGCGCGCTGGCGGCCCTGTGCTACGCGGAGTTCGCCTCCACGGTCCCGGTCGCGGGCTCCGCGTACACCTTCTCCTACGCCTCCCTCGGCGAGCTGCCCGCCTGGATCATCGGCTGGGACCTGGTCCTGGAGTTCGCGCTCGGCACGGCGGTGGTGGCCGTCGGCTGGTCCGGCTACGTGCGTTCGCTGCTCGACAACGCGGGCTGGCACCTTCCCGACTCGCTCGGCGGGCGCGACGGGGCGCACGGGTTCGGCTTCGACATCCTCGCCGCCGCGCTGGTGCTGGTGCTCACCGCCATCCTCGTCGTCGGCGTGAAGCTCTCCGCCCGGATCACCACCCTGGTCGTCGCGATCAAGGTCACCGTCGTCCTGATCGTGATCATCGCGGGCGCCTTCTTCATCGAGGGCAAGAACTACAAGCCGTTCATCCCGCCGGCGCAGGCCGTGACGGCGGGCAGCGGCATCAAGTCGCCGCTGATCCAGATCATGTTCGGCTGGGCGCCGACCAACTTCGGCGTGATGGGCATCTTCACCGCGGCCTCCGTCGTGTTCTTCGCCTTCATCGGCTTCGACGTGGTCGCCACGGCCGCGGAGGAGACGAAGAACCCGCAGCGGGACATGCCCCGCGGCATCCTCGGTTCGCTCGTGATCTGCACCACGCTCTACGTCCTGGTGTCGATCGTGGTCACCGGCATGCAGAAGTACACCGAACTGTCCGTCGACGCACCGCTCGCGGACGCGTTCAAGGCCACCGGGCACCCCTGGTACGCGGGCGTCATCAGCTTCGGCGCCGCCGTCGGACTCACCACCGTGTGCATGATCCTGCTGCTCGGCCAGACCCGTGTCTTCTTCGCGATGAGCCGCGACGGACTGCTGCCGCGCTTCTTCTCCCGCGTCCACCCGAGGTTCCGCACCCCGCACCGGCCGACCATCCTGCTCGGCGTGATCATCGCGATCGTCGCGGGCTTCACCAGCCTCAGCGCACTGGCCGAACTGGTCAACATCGGCACGCTCTTCGCCTTCATCGTGGTCGCGGTCGGCGTCGTCGTCCTGCGCCACACCCGCCCCGACCTGCCCCGCGCCTTCCGGACCCCGTGGGTGCCGTGGGTGCCGATCCTGTCGGTGCTCGCGACGCTGTGGCTGATGCTGAACCTGCCGGCGGAGACCTGGCTGCGGTTCGTGATCTGGATGGTGATCGGCGTCGCCGTGTATTTCATGTACGGGCGCTCGCACAGCCGTCTGGCCCGCAACCCCGAGACGGGTTCGGGGAGCACCCGGACCCCGCCCGGCGGCACGGCCGGCTGACCCCGGCCCCGTGCTCCCGGCCACCCGGCCCGGCTGACCCCGCCGGGCAGCCCCGCGCTCCCGGCCACCCCGCCCGGCGGCACGGCCGGCTGACCCCCGGCCCCGTGCTCCCGGCCGGCCGGCCCGGCTGACCCCGCCGGGCAGCCCCGCGCTCCCGGCCACCCCGCCCGGCGGCACGGCCGGCTGACCCCCGGCCCCGTGCTCCCGGCCACCCGGCCCGGCTGACCCCGCCCGGCGGCTCGTGTTTCCGGCACCCACCCCGGCGGCCCGGCCGCCCGACCGCCGGTCCCGTGCTCCCGGCCACCCGGCCCGGCGGCACGGCCGACTGCCCCCCGTCCCGTGCTCCCGTGCTCCCTAGCCCCCGGCCCGGTGGCACGGCCGTCCGACCCCGCCTCACCGGCCCCGTGCTCCCGGCGCCCACCGCGGAGCACGGGGCCGGCGTCAGTCCCGGGGGCGTACGGTGCGCGGGCCCGTGACCCCGGCGCCCAGTTCGCCGACCCGGCGCCGCAGTTCGCGGTCGGCGGTGACCACGAGGCAGGGGCGGCCGCGTGCCCCGGCCACCAGTTCCACCATGCGGTCGTCGCCGCTGCCCGGGGCCTCGTCCACACGGACCCCCGGGACGGAGTCCACCCCGCGTGCCGCGCCCTCCACCACCAGGACGATCTCCAGCGGGCCGGGGTGACCGGGCAGCCCCGTTCCGGCGAGGTCGGCCAGCCGGTCCCTGAGCCGCTCGGCGGCGCCGCGCCGGTCCCGCCACCAGCCGTCAGGGACGGACCCCACCACGTTGGCGCCGTCCACGACGATCAGCGTCGGCAGGTCCTGAGGAGTCGTCATGACCCCATCCTGCCGTGAGTGCCGCCCGCCCAGTGCCGGGTGACGACCGGGCGGCCCGGCGACCGCGGAGGCCCGCCGGGGACGGCGAAGGCGGGGCGGTCCCCGGCGGCGGGCATGCCCCAGGTCACCGCACGGGCCGCCCGCGATTAAGGTGAAACGGTGAACGTCGACTGGCTCATACGCGGTCGCGACGGCAGGCTCAGTGTGTACCTGCTGTCGGAGGCCACCGTCCGCTGCCGGGCGGAGCACGGACCCGGCGGCCCCTGGGACGCTCCCCGCACGGTGGGGGGCGACCAGCGCCTGCACTCCGTACTGGCCCTCGGTCAGGGACCCGACCGCTACACCCATCTGGTCTCCTGGCGCCCGACCGTCCGGGAGCAGGCGGGTCTCGTCCACTCGACCCACTTCCGGCCGGACCTCGCCGCCCTCGACTGGAACCCGATCGGACACCCCGACCGTTCCGGGGACCGGACGGGCAACCCCGCCGTCGCGGTCGACGCGGAGGGGCGCGCCCATGTCTTCGTACGCAACAACGGCGGCGGGGTCAGCATGATCGCCCAGAAGGAGAAGGGCGGCTGGGGACCCTGGCACGACCTCGCGGGGCATGACGTCCGCGGTGACCTGGCGGCCGTGACCGGGATGTCAGGACGCGTCGAGCTGTACGCGGCGGTGGCCGGCGGCGTCATGCACTGGAGCCAGGAGGAGGCGGGCGAGGTGCCCGCGCTGGACGAGGCGCTGGAGGCCCGGGTGCGCCCCGACACCCTTCAGGCGCTCGCCACCTCCGCGGACTCCACGACGCTCTTCTTCACCGATGACTCGGGAGACGTGTGCGCCTGGCGTCCCGGCGCCAGGCCCGTGGCGCTGCTGGCCTCGGCCGGCCCGGGTCCCGTCCGGGTCATCCGCTGTGAACTCGACGGCCACGACTGCACGTTGCTCGCCCAGCGCGCGGCGAGCGGCCGGGTGGCCTTCGCGGCCTATCCGACCGAGGACGAGGCGGCGGGCGCGTGGTGGACGGAGTCGGGACCCGAACTCCCCGCCGACGCGCTGCTGTCGCTGGCGGAGGACGAGAAGGGCCGCGTGGTCGCCGCGACGTTCTCACCGGAGACCGGCGAACTCCACGTCACGCGACGCAAGGACGAGCCGGGGATCGCCCTGGAGGCGTGGCAGGCGGTCTGACACCGACGGCCGCGCGCCCCGGCTTTCGCCCCGCCGGGCAGGCCGACACCGCCGTACCGGCTCGCGGTACGGCGGTGGAACGGACCAACGGCCGTGCGGAACCGAGGAGTCGACATTCGGCCGCCCGGTCTCGCGCTCGCGTCGCGTCAGGAACTCCCGCCCGTGGCGGGCGACTTCTTGGCCGACTCGGGGATCACGGAGTCGGTCCGCAGCGCCTTCCACAGCGTCGAGGCCTGCGGCTCGGCCGCCACCACCCGGTTCGGGTCGACCCTGTCGTACGCCACCGGGAGCATGATCGTCTCCATGGTGGACGGGTCGACGCCGTTCATGCTCCTCCCGAACTCCGCCAGCGCCGAGAGCGAGGCGAGGTCGGAGTCGGTGGTGAGTGCCTGGGTCAGGCTGTCGGCGATCCTGTACGTCTTCGTGGGGCTGCCCAGCAGGTCCTGCTTCTTGATCTCGGAGAGCAGCGCGGTCATGAACTGCTGCTGGAGGCCGATGCGTCCGAGGTCGCTGCCGTCTCCGATGCCGTGCCGGGTCCGTACGAACTCCAGGGACCGCGTGCCGTCGAGCCGGTGCGTTCCGGCGGTGAGGTCGAGGCCGCTGGAGCTGTCGTGGATGCTCTTGTCGACGGTGACGGTCACACCGCCTATCGCGTCGACCAGGCCCTTGAAGCCGGCGAAGTCGATCTCCATGTAGTGGTCCATGCGGATGCCGGTGATCTTCTCCACCGTCTTCACCACACAGGCCGAACCGACCTGGGAGTAGATGGAGTTGAACATGACGCGCCGCGCGGAGGGGACCGTGGTGCCGTCGGCCCTGGCGCACGTGGGCCTGGTGACCAGGGTGTCGCGCGGGATGCTGACGGCGACGGCCTTCTTGCGGCCCTCGGGTATGTGCATCACCAGCGCGGTGTCGGAACGCGCCCCGGAGACATGGCCCGTCTTGAGCGCGGCGTTGGCACCGGCGCGCGAGTCCGACCCGAGGACGAGGATGTTCTGCCCGGAGGTGGGCAGCTTCGCCGGCCGGTCGTCACCGATGGCCTTGTCGAGGTCGATGCCCTTGATGTTGCTGTCGAGGTCGCTGTAGAGCCAGTAGCCGGTGCCGCCGGCCGCGACGACGAGGACGGCCAGGCCCAGCAGGATCTTCCTGCCGATCCGACGGCCGCCGGTGCGCCCGCTCTTCGCTTCCCGCCTCACGGCACCGTCCTTTGACGACGCGTCGGATGCGGTGTGCTGGGGCGTCGGGACGTGACTCATCCTGGTGCGGGTCCTCGCTTGTCGTGCCCTGATACGGGCGGATGTCGATGGCTGAGGACTCGGGTGGGGGGAAGGGCCGGTCCGTGCAGTGCCGGGCTGAGCTGCACTATAGACACGTGTTCGGGTGCATGGGGGGCCAGGGTGCCGGTCGCGTGCGGCCGCCCCGGAGCCGAATCGCTGCCGGGGTGCGGCACCTGCGGTGACGGATTCCCCGACAGGTGCCGGTGAGGACTCCGGGCGAGGCGCAAACCGGACCTAGTGCCCGAGTCGGGTGAAAGTCAAACGGGGAACGTCTCAGATTCATGTCTGTAGAAGACAAAAAGTGGACAACGAATGGCTTGGATGTGAATATTCCGTGACGTGATCTTCTCGGTTCGGGGCCGGACGCTCACGCCTATGTGATCAGTTCGGGTGTGAGGGGGGCCTCAGCCCTTTTCTGTAGGACGCTGAGGAGTCGTGTGAGCCCGGGTAACCCCGAAAGCAGTGCCCTGGTATCGACATATCGATCCTTGGTTCCTGTGCGGGCACGGCGTCGTGTCGTCCGCCGGGTGCCGCGCCCGCTGCGTACCGCCGTCATCTGGGCCCTCGCGGCCTTCGACTCGTTCCGCTCGGCCCTGGCGAAGACGGTGCTGACCGGACGAAGCGGCCCGGTTCTGCGGGGCAGCAGCGATCTGATGCGTGTCGTGGAGTCCGACGGCAGGCACGTTCTGGCCGCGGTCGTCCCCGGAGCCACCGAGTGGGCCGCGCGCGCCAGGAACTTCCACCTGCTGGTGACGCTCCTCGAGGACGCCGAGATCGACCACTTCGCCGTACGCGGCACGACCAGGGCGGTGCCCTGCGTGGCCGTCCCCGCGGCGCTCCGCGACGAGGTGGAAGAGGTCCTCCAGCTCGTCTTCGGCCGCAACCCCGGCTATGTCTGCGCGGTGCCGGGGGGAACGCCGCTGACCGGAGCGTCGGCCAAGAGCTGGCGCAGGATCCGTTCGCAGCAGGTACTCCGGCTGTCCTGGAACGTCTGCGACCCGACGGAGAACCTCGTCTTCGCCCACGAGTCGGGCTGCGACCTGGAGTTCTGGGAGGAGGCCGACGGAGACCTGGTGGCGCCGCGCCCCAACCCGGTGGTGGTGAGCACGCCCCTGGGCGCCGAACGCCGTCAGGCCGAACAGAGGCTCTTCAGCCCCGTCCCGTCCCTCTACCGAACGGGACAGGTCCGCACCCTGGCCGAATTCACCGCGTCACTGATCGGCGACCACCTCTTCCCGATCGACGTCGTCTACACCTGGGTCGACGACGCCGACCCGGTGTGGCGCGCGACCAAGAACGCGGTCGAGCGGACGCTGGCCTCCGGCCCGGCGGCGCTGCACGAGCAGGCCACGAACGACGCGCGGTACACGAGCCGCGACGAACTCCGCTACTCCCTGCGGTCGCTGCATCAGTACGCGCCCTGGGTGCGGAACATCTTCCTGGTGACCGCGGGACAGGTGCCGGGCTGGCTCGACACCGAGTACCCGGGCCTGAAGGTGATCGACCACCGGGAGATATTCAGCGATCCGCGAGCCCTGCCCACCTTCAACTCGCACGCGATCGAAAGCCAGTTGCATCACATCCCGGAGCTCGCCGAGCATTTCCTGTACCTGAACGACGACGTCTTCTTCGGGCGTCCGGTGCGGCCCGACCGGTTCTTCCATCCGAACGGCCTGGCCAAGTTCTTCATGTCCAAGGCGCTGATCCCGCCCGGTCAGATCAAGCCGCAGGACCTGCCCGTGGACGCCGCGGGCAAGAACAGCCGCGGCCTCATCGCCCAGCAGTTCGGCACCGTGATCTCCCAGAAGATGAAGCACACCCCGCACGCCCTGCGGCGCAGCGTCCTCGCCGAGATCGAGGACGTCTACGCGCGGGCGCACTGGGTGACCCAGCACGCGCAGTTCCGCTCCCCGAGCGACATCCCCGTCGCGTCGTCGCTGCACCACTACTACGCCTACAACTCGGCGCGTTCCACGGTGGGGGACCTGCGCTACGTCTACATCGACATCGGCGACAGCAAGGCGGAGCAGCGGATGAACCGGCTGCTCGCCAAGCGGGACTTCGACACGTTCTGCATCAACGACACCGTGGTGCCGGAGGACAGAGAGGCACAGGCACAGATGGTGACCCGTTTCCTTGACTCGTACTTTCCCGTTCCGAGCCCCTGTGAGCTGGAGCAGACCCGGAACGCGCCGACGCGCCGTCTCTCGCAGTTGGCGCGAGGTGCGGAATGAGACCGGGGCGAGGAATGCGTGCCGCGCGCCGATGGGCCCTCCGACGGCTCTCGGTGTACCGCGCGTCGCTGATGAACGGGTTCTTCCTGCCCCGCCGCATGGGGCGGACGGCGTTGCTGCGCTATGCCGCGCTGCTCGACGGGCAGACCGTGAACCTGCACGCCGAGCTGCCGGCGTTCGTCACCGAGGCGGAAACGGCCGAGATCGTCCTGCGCCGCGGGCTGCGGCGGCATCGCCGCCCGGCGCGCGTGTATCCCGACCTCGAGGGGCCCTGGCTCATGGATGCCGCGGTGCTGCTCGGCGCCGAAGCGGGCGGAGTGCCGGTCCGCCGGGGCCGCTGGAAGCTCAGTCTCGAAGTGCGTTCCGGGCGCCGGAGCGTGCGGCTGCCGCTCACGCTGACCGAGCCGACGACGCCGCGCAAGGGTGCCACGGGCCCGATGGCACGCTCGCCCCTCACCGCACAGCGCTACCGCCTCGGACGTACCGTGCGCGGTGACGCGCGCGTCGTGTGCACCAGGATCAGGCCCGCGGCGGAAGTGGCCGCTGTGCACGTCCAGCACGCGCGTATCGACGTCGATCTGCGGGTGCTCGGAGTCCGGGCGACCGCTCCCTGGGCCGAGGTCGTGGCCGCGGAACGGCGGGTGAGGTGCCCGCTCGCCGAGGTGCAGCCCGGCGTCTGGCGGCTGGAGGTGCCGCTGTCGGAGATGGTTCCGGCCGGCGGCGGGCGCGAGCACTGGGACGTCATGGTCCACCCGGGCCGGGGCGCGCCCCTGCGTCTCGCCAGGCGGCTCCACGACGTACAGGCACCGCGGCGGGTGTTCACGATGCGCAAGATACTCGTGTCACCTCGCCGCGGCGTGCTGATGAGGATCGAACCCCGGTACACGGCGGCAGGGAACTTCAGGTTCGCCTGCGCCGACGGCGACCGGGCTGAGTGAGGAACGAGATTTGAGAGTCGCCTTTCTGCTGACCCAGGCGGATGTGCTGGGTGACGCGGAGCGCGCCGTGTTCGGACATGCCACCGCGCTCGCGGGCCGGCACGAGGAAGTCCGGGTCATCAGTGTGTTCAAGGAGCGCCGCCGGCGCTTCGAGTCCCCGGACCCGCGTGTCGACGTCGCGTTCCTCATCGATTCCGTCAAGTCCCGCGCCGTGCGCCGGTCCGGACTCGCCGACGAGGCCCAGGAGGCCCTGGCCGCCCTGCCCAGCGACATCGTCGAGCGTCGGTGGGACGACCGTTTCCACCGGCTCGCCGACATCGAGTTGGAGCACGCCCTGCGCCACCTCGACACGGATGTCCTGATCACCACGTCGCCCGCGCTCCTCGCGTACGTCGCGCGGTTCCTGCCGCCGCACATCATCGCCGTCCACTACGAGCTCGGCGCCCCCGAGGCCGCCCGCCCGGCCGCCGAGCCGCTGCTGCGGCACCTCGTGCGCTGCGACGCGCTCGCCCTGCCGCGGGCCCGTTCGCGCCAGTGGTTCACCGAGACGTTCGGGCAGGCGGTGCCGCCGGTCGCCGTCACACGGCCCGCGCTCGCGCGCAGGTTCCGGCCCCGGTCGACGCTCGAAACCCGTATGGTCACGCTCGTCGCCCGCCTGGAGGCACGTTCCGGCGTGGGGCAGGCGCTGACCGCGTGGGCCAAGGTCAGCCCGCAGCACCCCACCTGGACCCTGCGGATCATCGGCGACGGCCCGCTCGGCAAGGCACTGCGCGCCCAGCGCGACGAGCTCGGCCTGCACAGCAGCGTCCAGTTCGTCGGCGAGGCGCCGGCGGACCTCTCCGAGGAATGGGCCAAGACGAGCATCGCTCTCAGCGCGGCGACCGAGGACGCGCTGGGGGTGTTCCTGATGGAGGCCCACGCCGCCGGCGTCCCCGTGGTGGCCTACGACTGCCCGACCGCTCCGAGCGAGGTCGTGCAGCACGGGCAAACCGGTCTGCTGGTCACCCCCGGCGACACCGACGCCCTGGCCGACGCGCTGCTCAAGATGATCGAGAACACGGATCTGCGCTGGTCGACGGGTGCCGAGGCGGCCCTGGCCGCGACCGGGTTCCGGTACAACCGCAACTTCGACCGGCTCTTCGTGAACCTGGAGGCGGACCGCGTCTCCGGGCGCCGTGACAGACGCAAGGCCGCCCGGATCGCTGCACACTCGCTGACCTCGGGCCCCGAGGGCCAGGCGAGGGCGGCGGCCAGCGCTCCGCGCAGTACGCAGCATTCCGAAGAGCTCGCGACAGCCGAGGAGCGCATGCTGCGCCGCGGCGGCGGACTCGTGCGCGACGGCGGGCAGGTGTGCCGCGTGATCGAGGCGGAGACCCCCCACGAGATCGGCCAGGCCAACCTGGCGATGGTCGCGACCGCCCTGGAGTCGGCCGACATCCCGTACTTCATCACCCGGACGACCAAGGTGCGGCACACCGTCGCCGTGCACGCCAATCAGCGGGAGGCGGTCCTGCGGGCGTTCGGCCGCAGCTTCACACGGCAGCCTGTGTACGTGGCGCTGCTCAACGAGCGGGACGACGCCGTCGTCACCACGCTCGGCGGCCTGACGACCGGTCACGCGCAGACCCCCTGTGCGGGAGTCCGGGTGTACCAGAGCGTGGTCACTCCCTCCCGCACCCTGCGCCTCGGGGCAACCTACGGCTGCACCGTCGCCTTCTGGGACGACGACGAGAACGACTCCGACTACATCGCCTCCCCCTTCCGCACGCTCATCGGCGCCCGGATCCCGACGGAGGCGCTGCGCCTGGACACGATGGTTCTGGGCGGACGCCGGTACCCGACGATCCAGGCCTTCAACCAGGAGCTCCACCACGACATCACGTTCCCCGTCGACGCCGTGTACACCTGGGTCGACGGTTCCGACGTCGAGTGGCTCGAGCGCAAGAACGCGGTGCTCGCGGCCAAGGGCATCGAGACGGAGGACGCGGCGACCAGCGCCGCGCGGTTCCGCAACCGGGACGAGCTGCGCTACTCCCTCAGGTCCCTCGACATGTACGCGCCCTGGATCAGGAACATCTATCTGGTGACGGACCGCCAGGTCCCGTCGTGGCTGGACACCACCCACCCCCGGGTGCGCGTGGTGGACCACACGGAGATCTTCGCCGGCCAGGGACAGCTGCCCACCTACAACTCGCACGCCATCGAGAGCCGGCTCCACCACATCGACGGCCTCTCCGAGCACTTCCTGTACTTCAACGACGACGTGTTCGCGGCACGGCCGATCCAGCCGAGCCTCTTCTTCCTCGGCAACGGGATGTCGAAGCACTTCATGTCGTCGAACGCCATCCCCATGAACCCGATCAACGACAAGGACGAGTTCAGCCGCATGGCGGCGAAGAACAACCGGCGGCTGCTGTCGGAGAAGTTCGGCAGGGTGCTGGTCAACTCCTTCATCCACGCTCCGCATCCGCTGCGCCGGAGCGTCATGCGCGACCTGGAGACGGAGTTCGCGGACGCGCTGTCCAACACCGCGGGCAACCAGTTGCGCAATGCCTCCGACGTCTCGGTCGCCTCGTCGCTGCACCACTACTTCGGCTACTACACCGGCCGCAGCGTGCCGGGCCGCATCGCGGGCGGTTTCGTCAACGTCGGGCTGAGCGAACAGGTGAAGAAGCTCAACCGGATGCTCGCCACCCGGTCCAACGACGTCTTCTGCCTCAACGACTTCCACGACGGCGACGTCTCGGAGGACGAACAGGACGCGACGCTGGCCGCGTTCCTGCCGAGCTATTTCCCCATCGCGAGCCAGTTCGAGACGGGCTCGCCCCGCAACCAGAGATTCCACGCGCAAGACCTGCCGGAGTGGCCGCTATGACCTTCGGAATGCCGGAAATCCCCCGCCACTCGCCGGAGCGCGGAGAATCCGTCGCACCGCCCGCCCCGCCGGCCCCGGCACGGACGTCCCTGGTCCAGATACTGGCCCACCCGGACGACGACCTGTACTTCATCAACCCCGATCTCCAGCGGGCGCTCGAGGCGGGTCACCGGGTCACCAGCATCTACCTGACGGCCGCGGAGGCCGACGGGCGCAACATCGACACCCGCGACCCCCGCCGGATGGACAGCCCGCCGGACTACGAGGGCTACGCGGAGGCACGCCAGCAGGGGCTGCGCGGTGCGTACGCCACCATGGTGACCGGCGACCGCGAGAGCGCGTGGGCGCGGGACGTCTTCACGTCCTCGACCGGCGTGACGGTGGACCGTTCCACTCTGCTGGCGGCCCCTCATGTCCAGCTGTTCTTCTTCGGGCTGCGGATCGTCAACGTCGGGCACGGCTTCCCGGCCGACGTGCCGCCCGTCCGACTGGCCACGCTGTGGAGCGGGGACTCCGCCGCCCAGCTCACCCTGATCGCCGCGGAGTCACCGGTCCCCGGGCCTCAGGAGATCACGAAGGACGCCCTGGTGCGTTCCCTGACCGAGTTGCTCCAGCGCACCCTTCCCGACCAGTTCTGGACGATGGATCCGGACCCCTGGCACAAGGACTGGGACGAGGAGCGCGGACCGGTCTCCAGCGACCACCAGGACCACACCGCCGCGGCGCAGTTCGCGCTGGCCGCCCTGGACGGCTACATGGCGGAGGGCGGCAGGCCACCGCTCGTCGATCACTGCGTCGGCTACAGCAACAGGATGTGGCCGAGCAACCTCTCGGAGGATGTCTGGGCCGAGAAGAAGCGGGTGCTGGAGGTGTACACCTCCGCCGACGGACACGACTGCCGCCACCGCTACTGCGGTGACCTCCAGCTGGCCGACGGAGCGGACACCCGTCGCTACGGGTGGAGCACCAGGACCCGCTACGAGGGCGGTACCGACTGGCTCCACCTCCAGGCCGACGGCCGGCTCGCCGCCTACGCCGTACTCGGCGGTCAGGTCGCCGTGTGGACCGAGAGCGAGCCGGGCAGCGACCACTGGAGCGGACCGGTGCCGCTGCCCGGCGGGGGGCTGACCCCCGCCCTGTCCGTGGCACCGGACCGCGAGGGCGGGGTACACCTCGTCGGTATCCACCGCACACCCTGTCCGGGCGGCACGGTGGAAGTCGACGTGGTCCGGATGTGGCGGCAGGCACACACCGGGGCGGTGGTGCCCTGGGAGAGCATCGGCAACCCCGGCGACCACACGGAGGACTGGAGGCGTCGCCGGGAGGTCGGCACTCCGGTGGCCGTCGTCGGCAGCTCGGGAATCCTGCACGTCTTCATGCGCAACTTCGGCTCCGGCGCCAGCGCCCGCCGCCTTGCCGACCACGGCTGGGGCGAGTGGGAGGACCTCCAGGGCCGCAACCTCCAGGACTGCCTGAACGCGGTCCTGCTGTCCACAGGCCGCATCGAGGTGTACGCCACCAACCGGTCCGGCGGGGTGCGCTGGTACCAGGACGGCATGTACGGCCCGTACAAGATGCAGGACAACGTGACCTCGGTCGACGTCGACGCCTGGCGGCCCACCGGAGGCATCACCCCCGTGCAGGCCGGCCGTTCGAGGTCCGCGATCTTCTACCGCGAGGAAGAGTCCGGCGAGGTGCTGTGCCTGCGGCAGAGGCCCGACGGCCGGTGGAGCAGGGAGGCCGACCGGCTGGGCGGAGACGGCGGGACGGGGCGGATCGCGGCGCTGCGGCAGCAGACCGGCGGGCGGGACCTCGTGGTCCTCGCGCGCCGGAACGCCCGGAACCGGCTGAGCACGGCTTTCCTCGCCACCCAGGGCCAGGACGAGGCACCGCGATGGACCGACCACGACGTGCTGATGGCGCGTCCGCCCACCCTGGCCCGCGACCACGCGGGCCGGATCGTCGTGGCGACGATCGGCACGGACGCGCGGCTGCGCGTCATGCGGCAGGCCAAGCAGGACATCGCCGACGGGTTCGGGCCGCCGGCGCTTGTGTGACACCCGTCCCGGGGGCGCGGGACCGAAAGACAGACAGAGAAGACTGAGGAAGGCACGAGCAAGACATGAGCAAGATCTGCATCCTGGGCAATTCCGTGGCCGCGCCGCGGACCGACAAGGAGGCACCGCTCGCCGGCTGGGGTCAGTACCTCGGCGAATTCCTGGGCGAGGGCCATGAGGTGCGCAACTACGCCCGCGATGCCATGACCCTGCGCGGCTACTTCGGCAAGCGCCTCACCACGCTTCTCAACCTCCTCAGCCCCGGTGATCTGGTGCTGATCGCCTTCGGCCACGACGAACAGCGCGTCAACCAGCTCAACCGGTACCACGCGCCGCGCGAGTACCAGGAGTACCTGCGCCTGTACGTCGACGCGATCGAGTCCGCGGGGGCCGTCCCCGTACTGGTCACCCCCGCGGCCCGCTGCTCCTTCGACGAGGCCGGGAACGTCGTGGACACCCATGGCGGGTACACCGAACTCACCCGGGAGGCCGCGGCCGAGACGGGCGCCGCACTGCTCGACATGGCCGCGTTCACGACGTCGATGCTCACCGAACTCGGGTCGACGCGAGCGCGCCGTATGTACCGCTGGCTGGACCCGGGTGAGCACCCGAACCACCCCGACGGCATCATCGACGCCCGGCACTTCGGCGAGCTGGGCGCACGCGAGGTGGCCCGGCGCACGGCCGCCGCACTCCGGGAGATCCCCGGTCTGCCGGGCGACCTGGTCGATCAGCTGCTGCTGACTCCCGGTGAGAGCCCGGAGCCGCTCACCGAGTTCGCGGTGAGCCACCCCGAGGCGGCTCTCGACATCCTCCCGACTCTGCCTGACAGGCCGGTCTTCACCTCGCCCGACCCCGGTCAGTTCGTGGGCGCGCAGCGCGAGTTCGCCGGCAAGGCGCCCGCCGGATCCGACTACGTCCTCTTCTACGAGGAGGGCCGCTACCTCGGTGGCACGGCCGTCTCCGCCTCCGGGACGTGGCAGTGGCGCCGGGTCGCCGGCTGGTCGGACGGCCCGCACCGGGTGGAGGCGCTCGCGGTCGCGGGCAACGCCGTCTCGCGCAGGAGCGAGCTGGAGTTCGAGGTCATCGAGCGCCTGGCGGCACCGCGGATCGTGAGCCCCGAGCCGGATGCCTGGACCGGGTCGCGCCCGAGCTTCTCCGGCAGGGCGTCCCTCGGCACGTCGAAGGTCATGGTCCTCGAACAGGGCAGGGTCATCGCGGAGGCACCCGTCAAGCGGGACGGGACCTGGCAGGTCACGCACGCCCACGACTGGCGGCCGGGCACCCGCACGGTCGAGTTCGTCTCGGTCTTCGGCGCCGTCCGTTCGGCGTCCGCCTCGCGGACCCTGCGCGTGCGCGGCATCCCCGAGGACAGCTGGCTGAACACCTCGCTGGAGTCGCGCGAAGGCTGCGCGGGCGGATGCGAGCACTACCCGGCCATGCCGGCCTGGTGAACCGGCGCCCGGCTCAAGGGTGTTGAAACGAAGGAGGGCCTCCGCGCGGTGCGCGGAGGCCCTCCTCACTTGTGCCGTGAAGCCGTTACGCCGGAACCGACGCCACGCCCTGCTCCAGGAAACGCTTGCCCGTAGCGCGTTCCGAGACGCCCTCGCGGTCCAGGTACGGGGTGATCCCGCCCAGGTGGAAGGGCCAGCCCGCGCCCGTGATCAGGCACAGGTCGATGTCCTGGGCCTCGGCCACGACGCCCTCGTCGAGCATGAGGCGGATCTCCTGGGCGACCGCGTCCAGGACCCGGTCCCGCACCTGCTCCTCGGTCAGGACGACGTCGCCCTGCTTGAGGAGAGCGGCGACCTCGGGGTCGAGCTCCGGCTTGCCGGAGTCGTAGATGTAGAAGCCGCGCTTGCCCGCCTTGACGACGGCCGCGAGGTTCGGGGAGACCGTGAAGCGGTCCGGGAAGGCCCGGTTGAGGGTCTCCGAGACGTGCAGACCGATTGCGGGACCGACCAGCTCAAGGAGGACGAGAGGAGACATCGGCAGGCCGAGCGGCTCCACCGCCTTCTCCGCCACCTCGACCGGGGTGCCCTCGTCGATGACGTTCTGGATCTCGCCCATGAAGCGGGTCAGGATGCGGTTCACGACGAACGCCGGGGCGTCCTTGGTGAGGACCGCGGTCTTCTTCAGCTTCTTGGCGACGGCGAACGCCGTGGCCAGCGAGGCGTCGTCCGTCTGCTCGCCGCGCACGATCTCCAGGAGCGGGAGGATCGCGACCGGGTTGAAGAAGTGGAAGCCGACGACCCGCTCGGGGTTCTTCAGCTTCGACGCCATCTCCGAAACGGAGAGGGACGAGGTGTTCGTGGCGAAGATCGCGTGCGCCGGGGCGACCGCCTCGACCTCGGCGAACACCTGCTGCTTGACGCCGATCTCCTCGAAGACGGCCTCGATGACGAAGTCCGCGTCGGAGAAGCCCTCGGCCTTGTCCAGCACACCGGAGACCAGGGCCTTGAGGCGGTTGGCCTTGTCCTTGTTGACGCGGCCCTTGAGCAGCAGCTTGTCGATCTCGGCGTGGACGTAGCCCACACCCTTGTCGACACGCTCCTGGTCGATGTCGGTCAGGACGACCGGCACCTCCAGGCGGCGCAGGAAGAGCAGGGCGAGCTGGCTGGCCATCAGGCCCGCGCCGACGACGCCGACCTTGGTGACCGGACGCGCGAGCGACTTGTCCGGCGCGCCGGCCGGGCGCTTGCCGCGCTTCTGGACCAGGTTGAAGGCGTAGATGCCGGAGCGGAGTTCGCCACCCATGATCAGGTCGGCGAGCGCCACGTCCTCGGCGTCGTAGCCCTTCTGGAGGTCGCCGTCCTTGGCCGCGGCGATGATGTCCAGCGCGCGGTAGGCGGCCGGGGCGGCCCCGTGCACCTTGCTGTCGGCGATGAAGCGGCCACGCGCGACGGCCTGGTCCCAGGCCTCGCCGCGGTCGATCTCCGGGCGCTCGACGGCGATCTCGCCCTTGAGGACGGCGGCCGTCCACAGCAGCGACTGCTCCAGGAAGTCCGCACCCTCGAAGAGCGCGTCGGCGATGCCGAGGTCGTAGACCTGACCGCCCTTGAGCTGCTTGTTCTGGTTGAGCGAGTTCTCGATGATCACCGAGACGGCCTTGTCCGCGCCGATCAGGTTCGGCAGGATCGTGCAGCCGCCCCAGCCGGGGACCAGACCGAGGAAGACCTCGGGCAGCGAGAAGGCCGGCAGGGCCGCGGAGACGGTGCGGTACGAGCAGTGCAGACCGACCTCGACGCCACCGCCCATCGCCGCGCCGTTGTAGTACGCGAACGTCGGGACCGCGAGGCCCGACAGACGCTTGAAGACCTCGTGGCCGCCCTTGCCGATGGCGAGCGCGTCCTCGTGCCGCTTCAGCAGCTCGACGCCCTTGAGGTCGGCGCCGACCGCGAAGATGAACGGCTTGCCGGTGACACCGATACCGACGATCTCGCCGGCCGCGGCCTCCCGCTCGACCTGGTCGATGGCGGTGTCCAGGTTCGCCAGCGACGCCGGGCCGAAGGTGGTCGGCTTGGTGTGGTCGAAGCCGTTGTCGAGGGTGATGAGCGCGAAGCGCCCGGCACCGAACGGCAGGTCGAGGTGGCGTACGTTCGCCGAGGTCACGACCTCGTCGGGGAACAGCTCGGCCGCTCCCTTGAGGAGTTCAGCGGTGCTCACTTGTCGCCTCCGGCGTCCTTGTGGTGCGGGTTCTCCCAGATCACCGTGGCGCCCATGCCGAAGCCGACGCACATGGTGGTGAGGCCGTAACGGACCTCCGGCTGCTCCTCGAACTGGCGGGCCAGCTGCGTCATCAGACGGACGCCGGAGGAGGCGAGCGGGTGGCCGTACGCGATGGCGCCGCCGTACTGGTTGACGCGCGCGTCGTCGTCGGCGATGCCGTAGTGCTCGAGGAAGGCGAGCACCTGGACGGCGAAGGCCTCGTTGATCTCGAAGAGGTTGATGTCCTCGATCGACAGACCGGCCTGGGCGAGGGCCTTCTCGGTGGCGGGGATCGGGCCGTAGCCCATGACCTCCGGCTCGACGCCCGCGAAGGCGTACGAGACCAGGCGCATCTTGACCGGCAGGCCGTTCTCGCGGGCGAAGTCCTCGGACGCGATGATCGACGCGGTCGCACCGTCGTTGAGACCGGCCGCGTTGCCCGCGGTGACCCGGCCGTGCACACGGAACGGGGTCTTCAGACCGGCCAGGTTCTCCAGCGTGGTGCCCGGGCGCATCGGCTCGTCGGCGGTGACCAGGCCCCAGCCCGTCTCACCGGCGGCCGGGTTGGTGTTGCGCACCGAGATCGGCACCAGGTCCTGCTGGATCTTGCCGTTGGCGTACGCCTTGGCGGCCTTCTCCTGCGAGCGCACGGCGTACTCGTCGGCGCGCTGCTTGGTGATGGTCGGGTAGCGGTCGTGCAGGTTCTCGGCGGTCATGCCCATGAACAGGGCGGACTCGTCGACCAGCTTCTCGCTGACGAAGCGCGGGTTCGGGTCCACGCCCTCGCCCATGGGGTGACGGCCCATGTGCTCGACACCGCCGGCGACGACGACGTCGTACGCGCCGAAGCCGATGGAGCCCGCGACGCTGGTGACGGCGGTCAGCGCGCCCGCGCACATACGGTCGATGGAGTAGCCCGGGACCGACTGCGGCAGTCCGGCGAGGAGGCCGGCCGTGCGGCCCAGGGTCAGACCCTGGTCACCGATCTGCGTGGTCGCGGCGATGGCGACCTCGTCGATCTTCTTGGGGTCAAGACCGGGGTTGCGGCGCAGCAGCTCCCGGATGGCCTTCACGACGAGGTCGTCGGCGCGGGTCTCGTGGTAGATGCCCTTCGGGCCCGCCTTGCCGAACGGGGTGCGGACGCCGTCGACGAAGACGACGTCCCTGACGGTACGAGGCACGATGGCTCTCCTCCAGATGCGGGATGGCACTGCTGCGCGACACACGCCTGAGCGCGCGCTCAGCACCCATGCTACTTACGAGTAACCAACCTGCCCAGTCCCGGGCGCGGGAGCGGCGAAGGTCACATCCGGAAGGCCTACGCGTTGCGGCCCGGCCGCGCGGACGGGGGCGGGCCGGGTGAACGGGGGAGGGCAGGTGGGAGGTCCGTGGGCCGGTGGCGCTCTCTCCGGCCGGCGCTCTCCGAGCGGCCCAGGATCTTGGCGTGATCTCGACGCCCATTCGACGGGTCGGTTCCGTGTCGGGGGGCCGTTCGGAGTAACGGGAGGCCGAGGAATCGGAGCGACGGGAGCGTTCGGGGCGACCGGAGTGCTCGGAACAGCCGGAGTGCGCGGAGCACTCGGAGTGGGCCGAACGCGCGACGCGCGTCGCGTACGGGCGCACGACCGGCGCATCGGTACGCCGACCGGAGCGCCCGGTCCCGCACCGGCGCACGCCGCCGAGGGGCTGTGCGCCGGATGCCGCCGGGCGGGGCCGTACACCGAGGTGGCCGTACGACCCCGGCGCCGAACCCCGGACCGGCCGGGCGGCTTACGGCGCCTTCGCCGCCAGCGCTGTCACCAGTGCCGGTGTGACCAGCTCGACCTGCCAGGGGCGTGCCCCGCAGGCGGTGAGCGCCGCGCCCACGGACTCCGTGTCCGGTGTCTTGGGCGGCTCCCAGCACACGCGCCGCACGGTGTCCGGGGTGATCAGGTTCTCCTGCGGCATGTTCAACCGCTCGGCCAGCGCCGACACCGCGGTGCGCGCGGCGGAGAGCCGGGCGGCGGCGGCCGGGTCCTTGTCGGCCCAGGCCCGCGGCGGGGGCGGCCCGGTCACCGGCTGTCCGGGCTGCGGCAGCTCGGCGTCCGGCAGCTCCTTCGCGCGGTCGACGGCGGACTGCCACTGCTCCAGCTGGCGCCGGCCCATGCGGTGCCCGAAGCCGTTCAGGGCGGCCAGGGCGTGCAGGTTGGCGGGCACGGCGAGTGCCGCCTCGACGATCGCCGCGTCCCCGAGCACCTTGCCCGGCGAGATGTCCCGGCGCTGGGCGATCCGGTCCCGGGTCTCCCACAGCTCCCGGACGACGGCCATCTGGCGGCGCCGGCGCACCTTGTGCATCCCGGACGTACGGCGCCAGGGGTCCTTGCGCGGCGGCGCGGGCTCGGCCTGGGCGATGGCGTCGAACTCCTGCCGGGCCCACTCCAGCTTGCCCTGCCGGTCCAGCTCCTTCTCCAGGGCGTCGCGCAGGTCGACGAGCAGCTCCACGTCGAGGGCGGCGTAGCGCAGCCAGGGCTCGGGCAGCGGGCGGGTCGACCAGTCGACGGCGGAGTGCCCCTTCTCCAGGACGAAGCCGAGCACGCTCTCGACCATGGCGCCGAGGCCCACCCGGGGGAACCCGGCCAGGCGTCCGGCCAGCTCCGTGTCGAAGAGGGTGGTGGGGATCATGCCTATGCCGCGGAGGCAGGGCAGGTCCTGGGTGGCGGCGTGCAGGACCCATTCGGCCCCGGAGACGGCCTCGCCGAGACCGGAGAGGTCGGGGCAGGCGACGGGGTCGATGAGCGCGCTGCCCGCGCCCTCGCGGCGCAGCTGCACCAGATAGGCGCGCTGGCCGTAGCGGTACCCGGACGCGCGCTCGGCGTCGACGGCCACCGGGCCGGTGCCGGCTGCGAAGGCGGCGATCACCTCGGCGAGGGCGGCGTCGTCGGCGATCACCGGCGGGATGCCTTCTCGGGGCTCCAGCAAAGGGGTCGGCGCCGATTCGACGTCGTCCGGAGGGCCGCCTCCGGTGGTTCGCAGTGAGCTGTCTGCTGCGGTCTCTTGGGCGTCGGTCACCTGTCAAGGGTATCCGTGTATGGACAACGCCCGTCGACGGAACGTTCCGTCGACGGGCGTCGGATGGTCGTAAACCAGTCAGGTGAGGGCAAGACGCGGTTCACTCGCGCGGGGAAGCGGTCAGGAGGCCCGGGGGCCGCCGGGTGCCGCGGGCAGGGCGTCGGGGGAGTGGTGCGGGGCGGGGGTCAGTGGATGATGCCGGTCCGCAGGGCCACCGCGACCATTCCGGCGCGGTCGCCCGTGCCGAGCTTGCGCGCGATGCGGGCCAGGTGGCTCTTGACGGTCAGCGCGGACAGGCCCATGGAGACGCCGATGGCCTTGTTCGACTGGCCCTCCGCGACCAGTCGGAGGACCTCGACCTCTCGTCCGGACAGTTCGCGGTAGCCGCCCGGGTGGCTCGGGGCACCCGGGGGGCGGCGGTGCATGCGGGCGGCTGCCGAGCCGATGGGCGCGGCGCCGGGCCGGGTGGGGAGCCCGACGTTCGTGCGGGTGCCGGTGACGACGTAGCCCTTGACACCGCCCGCGAGGGCGTTGCGTACGGCGCCGATGTCGTCGGCGGCGGAGAGGGCGAGGCCGTTGGGCCAGCCCGCGGCTCGGGTTTCGGAAAGGAGGGTGAGGCCGGAACCGTCCGGCAGGTGGACGTCGGCGACGCAGATGTCACGCGGGTTGCCGATTCGGGGACGGGCCTCCGCGACGGACGACGCCTCGATGACGTCGCGCACTCCGAGCGCCCACAGATGGCGGGTGACGGTGGAACGGACCCGGGGGTCGGCCACGACCACCATGGCGGTCGGCTTGTTCGGGCGGTAGGCGACCAGGCTTGCGGGCTGCTCGAGGAGAACGGACACCAGGCCTCCTGGGGGGCGGGACGGGACCGGCTCTGGGGGGCGAGCCAGGACGAACCGTGCTTTCAAGGTCACTGACGTCTTCGGCATCAAACCTGTGGACCTTTAGAGAATGATCACGATGGGGTGAGTAACAATCGGTTCAATTCGGACAGGCGATCGATCATCCGAAGATCGAACCGAGTCGTTCCGAGTCGTTCCGGGTCGTTCGGAGTCAATACGCGGCCGAAAGTGGTCGTATCGACAGTCGGCCGGTAAGGAAAAGGAAAGGGCGCGCGCGTCGGCGCGCGCCCTCACGGGGGTCAGCGGGACTGTGGTCCCCGGCGCTGCGGCAGGGTGACCACCGAGGCGTCGCCCGGGGTCACCGGCGGCAGCCCGGCGATCTGGCACAGCAGGTCGCACCAGCCGGCGAGGTGCGCGGCGGTGTCCGGTACGCCGCCGAGTCCCTCCCGGGGCGTCCACGACGCGCGGATCTCGATCTGAGAGGCGGCCGGGCGTTCCGCGAGCCCGCCGAAATAGTGCGAGCTCGCGCGCGTCACGGTGCCGCTCGGCTCGCCGTACGACAGACCCCGCGCCTGGAGCGCGCCGGTCAGCCACGACCAGCAGACCTCGGGGAGCAGGGGGTCGGCGGCCATCTCCGCCTCCAGCTCCGCGCGGACCAGGGTCACCAGACGGAAGGAGCCCTGCCAGGCGTCGTGCCCGGCCGGATCGTGCAGCAGGACGAGGCGGCCGTCGGCCAGGTCCTCGTCGTCGGCGACGACCGCGGCCTCCAGCGCGTACGCGTACGGAGCCAGGCGCTGCGGTGGTCGTGTCGGGTCGATCTCGATGTCCGGTCGCAGCCGGGCGGCCCGCAGTGCGTCCACGGCCGCCCGGAAGGGCAACGGGGCCGTCTCCGCCGCATTCCTGTCCCCCTCCTTCTTCTCCCTCGCGTCGTCCATTCCGCCAGCGCCGTCCGACAGTCGTCCCTGAGCCGCAGCCATGCCGGGAAGATTAAGGGGAACGGAGCCCGCGCGCAGGGAGAGACACCCGTGCGTGGGACCCCTGTCCGGATCGCGCCACGCGGACACCGCTTCGCGGACAGGGCGTCCACGCCGCCCCGGCCGGGGCGGCGGGCGCACCGGAGCCCGGGAAGGGGGGCGCCCGCGAGGCGTGGGAGACTTTCCGTCGTGAGCGCCAACCACAGCCCCGCCGGGCAGCAGCCGACAGCCACGTACGAGTCCGCCTTCCTCAAGGCGTGCAGGCGCGAGCCCGTGCCGCACACGCCCGTGTGGTTCATGCGGCAGGCGGGCCGCTCGCTGCCCGAGTACCTCAAGGTGCGCGAGGGCATCCCCATGCTGGAGTCCTGCACGCGGCCCGACCTGGTCGCCGAGATCACGCTCCAGCCGGTCCGCAGGCACCGCGTGGACGCCGCGATCTACTACAGCGACATCGTGGTCCCGCTGAAGGCCATCGGCGTCGACCTGGACATCAAGCCGGGCGTCGGCCCCGTCGTCCAGAACCCGATCCGCACCCGCGCCGACCTGGCCCAGCTGCGTGATCTGACCCCCGAGGACGTCTGGTACGTCACCGAGGCGATCGGGCTCCTGACGGCCGAACTCGGCGAGACCCCGCTCATCGGTTTCGCGGGCGCGCCTTTCACCCTCGCGAGTTACCTCGTGGAGGGCGGTCCGTCCAAGAACCACGAGCACACCAAGGCGCTGATGTACAGCGACCCGCAGCTGTGGGCCGATCTGCTCGACCGTCTCGCCGAGATCACCTCCGCCTTCCTGAAGGTGCAGATCGAGGCCGGCGCGAGCGCCGTCCAGCTCTTCGACTCCTGGGTCGGCGCCCTGGCCCCCGCCGACTACCGCCGCTCGGTGATGCCCGCCTCCGCCAAGGTCTTCGACTCCGTCGCCTCCTACGGCGTGCCGCGCATCCACTTCGGTGTCGGCACCGGTGAGCTGCTGGGCCTCATGGGCGAGGCCGGCGCGGACGTCGTCGGCGTCGACTGGCGCGTCCCGCTCGACGAGGCCGCCCGCCGCGTCGGTCCCGGCAAGGCGTTCCAGGGCAACCTCGACCCCGCGGTCCTGTTCGCCTCCACCGAGGCCGTCGAGGCCAAGACCCGCGAGGTGCTCGACGCCGCCGCCGGTCTCGAGGGCCACGTCTTCAACCTCGGGCACGGCGTCATGCCGAGCATGGACCCCGACGTGCTGAGCCGTCTGGTGGAGTACGTCCACACGCAGACGGCCCGCTAGAAGCCGCGGTCGGCCCGTCCGCGGTTCACCAGCCGTGCCGCGCCTGTCTGCCCCACAGCAGACGGCGCGGTTCGGGCGGTGGCGGGGTGCCCGGACGCAGCGGCCAGGCCAGGAGCATCCCGGCCAGGAATCCGACGACGTGCGCCGCGTAGGCCACGGTGCCCGCCGCGGGCACGGCGGCGCCGGACGAGTACGCCGCCTGGAGCACGAACCAGAAGCCCAGCACGAGCCACGCGGGCAGCCTGAGCGGCAGGAACACCAGGAACGGGACGAGCACCCAGACCCTGGCTCTCGGATACAGCACGAGATACGCCCCGAGGACCCCGGCGATCGCCCCCGAGGCGCCGATCAGCGGGTCGCCCGAGTCCTCGTTCACCAGGGCGAAGCCGTACGCCGCCGCGAAGCCGCAGGCCCCGTAGAACAGTGCGAAGCGCACATGTCCGAGCCGGTCCTCGATGTTGTTGCCGAAGATCAGCAGGAAGAGCGTGTTGCCCAGCAGGTGCAGCCAGCTGCCGTGCAGGAACATCGCCGTGAGCACCGACAGCGGCGGCGACTTGTGGTAGCCGGGCGGGCCCAGCACACAGCCCGACCCGTGCGGGCCGGCGCCGACCTCGCCGGTCGGCACCAGACGGGGCATCCGATGATGGATCAGTTCCTGTGGCACGGCGGCGTAGTGGTCCATGAACGCGTGCAGATGACACAGCTGCGACAGGGCGCTGTCGCCCGCCACCGATCCGGCGAGACCGGGGGTGTAGAGGAAGACGAGCACATTGGCGGCGATCAGCGCGTACGTCACATAGGGCGTGCGCCGCACCGGGTTCACGTCATGGACGGGAATGACCACGAGGAACTACTGCCCGCGCGGCGCGGGGTGAATCCGCGCCGCACGGGGCTCGGCCGGGCACCCGGCCGGCCCGGCCTCCGGGAAGGTTCCCGCCGGACGCACTGAACACATGTGCCACTCCGGCCGTATGTCTTCTCAGCCCCCCGCACCGCGCCCACGGCGCGGCGGGGTACGACGACGCGACGACGTGAAGACGTGAGGACACAGGCCATGAGCGACCGAGTTACTCCTCCGATGCATGCCCTGCCCGACGGCGAGGCGGAAATCGCCCTGGTGCTGCACCTCCCCTGGGAGGACGTGGCCGCGCTCGGCCAGGAGGCCGGACGGCTCGCGGCCCGGATGCAGCGGCCCGTGACCCTGGACGAGGCCGTCAGCCACCGTCTGCGGTCCTCCCGTCCGGCCGCGCACGCCAAGCCGGCCCAGACCACGCCCGCGGTGACGGCGGCGGCCCCGGTCTCGACGGTCTCCTCGCTGCCGCCCCGCCCGCCCGCGGAGCAGGCCCGTCAGGCGATCGACCGGATCAACGGATCGGCCGGCAACGAGTCGGCGTAGCAGGCGTGTCGGCGGCCGCACCGCCGACGGCCCGTGAGGTGGCGGGCCGTCACCGTCCGCGCGGCGGCCGGCCCCTCCGTCCGGCCCGGCGGTGAGGCCGGCGGTCCGGCCCGCCCCTCACCGGGCTCCCGCGCGGACCTTCGCCACCGCCTTGCGCGCCGCCACCAGGACGGGGTCCCAGACCGGGGAGAACGGCGGGGCGTAGCCGAGGTCCAGCATCGTCATCTGTTCCACCGTCATGCCCGCGGTCAGGGCCACCGCCGCGATGTCCACGCGCTTCGCCGCACCCTCCCGGCCGACGATCTGCACCCCGAGCAGCCGCCCCGTGCGGTGCTCCGCGAGCATCTTCACCGTCATCAGGGCGGCGTTCGGGTAGTAGCCCGCCCGGCTCGTCGACTCGATCGTGACGGTCTCGAACCTGAGGCCCGCCCGGTGCGCGTCCTTCTCGCGCAGTCCGGTGCGGGCGATCTCCAGATCACAGACCTTGCTCACCGCGGTGCCGACGACCCCGGGGAACGTGGCGTAGCCGCCGGCCACGTTGGAGCCGATCACCTGGCCGTGCTTGTTCGCGTGGGTGCCCAGGGCGATGTGCCGCTCGCGCCCCGAGACCAGGTCGAGCACCTCGACGCAGTCGCCGCCCGCCCAGATGTCCTCGTGCCCGCGCACCCGCATGGACAGATCGGTGAGCAGCCCGCCGTGGTCGCCGAGCGGCAGCCCGGCCGCGCGGGCGAGCGACGTCTCCGGGCGGACGCCGATGCCGAGCACCACCACGTCCGCCGGGTACGTGGCGTCCTCGGTGGCGACCGCGCGGACCCGGCCGTCGTCACCCGTGAGGAATCCGGTGACCTCGGCGCCGCCGACCATGGTGATCCCGAGGCCCTCCATGGCCGTGTGCACCAGGCGGCCCATGTCCGGGTCGAGCGTGGACATCGGTTCACGGCCCCGGTTGAGGACCGTCACCTCGTACCCGCGGTTGATGAGGGCCTCGGCCATCTCCACGCCGATGTAGCCCGCGCCGACGACCACCGCGCGGCGGCCCCCGGTCACCGCCAGCGAGTCGAGCAGGGCCTGCCCGTCGTCCAGCGTCTGCACGCCGTGCACGCCCGGCGCGTTTGCGCCCGGCAGTTCGGGGCGGACCGGACGCGCGCCGGTCGCGACGACCAGCCTGTCGTACGACGTCCACGCCTCGGCCCCGGTTTCGAGGTCCCGCGAGCGCACCCGGGCACCCTCGACGTCGATCCCGGTGACCTCCGTACGCATCCGCAGGTCGATGTCGCGCGCGCGGTGTTCCTCGGGGGTCCGCGCGATCAACCGGTCGCGCTCGGGCACGTCGCCGCCCACCCAGTACGGGATGCCGCACGCCGAGTACGAGGTGAAGTGCCCCCGCTCGAACGCCACGATCTCCAGTTCGCCCGGACCGCGCAGCCGCCGCGCCTGGGACGCGGCGGACATCCCCGCCGCGTCACCCCCGATCACGACCAGCCGCTCCCGTGCCCCGCCCCTACTGCCCGCACCGCTCATGCTCATGCGAACACGCTACGGGGGCACGGCACTTCAGTCCTCCTCGCCGCCCTCCGGAGACGAGGCCGTGTCCCCCGAGGCCGATCCCGAAGCCGGACCGGGAGCCGGTCCCGAAGCCGCCGCCGGGTCCTGGCGGCGCCGCAGCCGCGGGCTCACCCCACGCGTCCACGCCAGGGCGATCAGACCGAGCACCACCGCGAAGGGCAGCACCGCCCCGAGCGCCAGCGCCAGCCAGCGCACCACCGTGACCAGGACGTTCCAGCCGCCCGAGAGCGCGTCCAGGAAGCCCGGGTCCGCCTCCTCCTTCGCCGTCTTCTTCACCGGGGTCTCGGACAGCGTGAGCGTGATCGTGGCCAGGCTCGTACGGTCCTTCAGCGACGCCTGCTGCGCGAGCAGCGCCTCCAGGTCGGACTCCCGGCTGCTCAACTCCCCTTCCAGCGCCACCACATCACTGAGTCTGGTCGCCCGGTCCATCAGTTCGCGGACCCGGGCCACACTGGCGCGCTGCGACTTCACGCGGCTGTCCACGTCCACGACCTGGTCGGTGACGTCCTGCGCCTTGGCCGTCCGCGCGACGACCTTCCCGGCGCCCTCCAGATCGGCGAGCACCTGGTCGTAGCGCTCGGAGGGCACCCGCAGGACCACCCGGGTGTGCTCGTGGTCGTGCCCGTCGCGGGTGGTGGTCTCGTCGCCGACGTAGCCGCCGGCGTTCTCGGCCGCCGTACGGGCGCCGTCCAGCGCCCCGGGGACGTCCTTGACCACGACGGTCAGGGAGGCGGTGCGGATGATGCTGTTCACGGTCACCTTGGGCGGGGCGGCGGTCCGGCGGTCGCTCGACGCGGCGCTGCCCGCCGCCCCCGAGTCCGCCCGCTCCGCCGGGGCGGCCTTCGCGTCCCCGGCGCTGCCCGCGGCCGACTTGTCGTTCGAGCTTCCCGTGGCGCCGGCGCCGCACCCCGTGAGCGCGAGCGCGGTGACGAGGAGCACCCCCGACAGGACCCGGACCCGGCGGCCGGGACGTGCCGGTGCGGCGGGGAGGCCGGACCGGGCGGGTGGCATGGACCGGACCGGACGTGCGGGACTGTGTGTGCGCATGCGGGATACCCCCCAGGGCGGTGACGACTGACGGTCCTTCGACGCCGCGGGGGTACGGGACGTTGGCGCCTTCCGGTCCCGATGCGGTCACGGTCGGGACTCGAAGAGGCCGCATGGCCCTGGCGGGAGCGTCCGTGCCGTCTGAGAGGGTGGAGCCATGAGCGCAACGGACACGGACACGCGGCACGTCGTCGTCATCGGAGCGGGCATCGCCGGACTGGCGGCCGCGCACCGATTGCTCGGGCGCGGCGCGCGCGTGACCGTCGTCGAGGCCTCGGACCGGGTCGGCGGCAAGCTGCTTCCCGGGGAGATCGCGGGTGTCCGGGTGGACCTGGGCGCCGAGTCCATGCTGGCGCGCCGCCCGGAGGCGGTGGACCTGGCCCGCGAGGTGGGCCTGGGCGACAGGCTGCGGCCGCCGGCCACCGCCACGGCCTCGATCTGGACCCGGGGCGCCCTGCGCCCGATGCCCAAGGGCCATGTGATGGGCGTACCGGGCACTGCCGCCGCTCTGGCCGGTGTGCTGTCGGACGAGGGCCTCGCCCGTATCGAGCGCGACGCCGAACTGCCCCGCACCGAGGTCGGCGACGACGTGGCCGTCGGGGAGTACGTGGCGGCCCGCCTCGGCCGCGAGGTCGTCGACCGTCTGGTCGAGCCGCTCCTGGGCGGTGTCTACGCCGGTGACGCGTACCGCATCTCGATGCGCTCCGCCGTCCCGCAGCTCTACCAGGCCGCGCGGTCCCACGACTCGCTGACGGAGGCCGTCCGGGAGATCCAGGCCAAGGCCGCCGCGAGCGGGCAGACCGGGCCCGTCTTCATGGGCGTCGAGGGCGGCGTCGGCCGCCTGCCGCTCGCCGTGGCGCGTTCGGTCACGGACCGCGGCGGCGAGATCCTCACCGGCACCCCGGTGACGGAACTGCGCCGGACGGCGCCGACGGGCTGGCAGGTGGTCGCGGGGGAGCGCGTCCTGCACGCCGACGCGGTGGTCGTCGCCGTCCCCGCCCCGGCCGCGGCCGCGCTGCTGGGCGCCGAGTCGCCGGCGGCCGCCGCGGGACTGCGCACGGTCGAGTACGCCTCCATGGCCCTGGTCACCCTCGCCTACCGCCGTTCCGGCGCCCGTCTCCCCGAGGGAAGCGGCTTCCTGGTGCCGCCGGTCGACGGCCGCACGATCAAGGCGTCGACCTTCGCCTCCCGTAAATGGGGCTGGATCGCCGACGAGGATCCGGACGTGCTGGTCCTGCGCACCTCCGTGGGGCGCCACGGCGAGACGGAGATCCTGGAGCGGGACGACGCCCACCTCGTCGACGTCTCCCGGCACGACCTGCGCGAGGCCACCGGCCTGGACGCGGAGCCGCTCCGGACCCTCGTCACCCGTTGGGACGACGGTCTGCCGCAGTACCCGGTCGGCCACCACGCGCGCGTGGCCCGCATCCGCGAGGAGGTCGCCAAGCTGCCGGGCCTCGCGGTGTGCGGCGCGCAGTACGACGGCGTCGGCATCCCGGCGTGCATCGCGAGCGCGTACGCCGCGGTGGACCAGCTGGGCGGTGACGTACGCGGTGTGCAGGAGCTCACCGCGAACCCGGTGCAGAGTCTGCACGGCGGAGCGGGAGAATAGGGACCATGAGTGACGACGCCCCCACCACCGAGGCCGGCAGGATCCCCAACAAGGGCAAGCTGGCCAAGGACCTGAACGAGGTCATCCGCTACACCCTGTGGTCGGTCTTCAGGCTGAAGGACGTGCTCCCCGAGGACCGTTCCGGCTACGCCGACGAGGTCCAGGAGCTGTTCGACCAGCTGGCCGCCAAGGACGTGACGATCCGCGGCACCTACGACGTCTCGGGGCTGCGCGCCGACGCCGACGTCATGATCTGGTGGCACGCGGAGACCAGCGACCAGCTCCAGGAGGCGTACAACCTCTTCCGCCGTACGAAGCTGGGCCGCGCCCTGGAGCCCGTCTGGTCGAACATGGCGCTGCACCGGCCCGCCGAGTTCAACCGCTCGCACATCCCGGCGTTCCTCGCCGACGAGACGCCCCGCGACTACGTCAGCGTCTACCCCTTCGTGCGCTCCTACGACTGGTACCTGCTGGCCGACGAGGACCGCCGCCGGATGCTCGCCGACCACGGCAAGATGGCCCGCGGCTACCCCGACGTCCGCGCGAACACCGTCGCTTCGTTCTCGCTCGGCGACTACGAGTGGATCCTCGCCTTCGAGGCCGACGAGCTGTACCGCATCGTCGACCTGATGCGCCATCTGCGTGCCTCCGAGGCCCGGATGCACGTCCGCGAAGAGGTCCCGTTCTACACCGGCCGCCGCAAGGACGTCGCCGACCTCGTCGCGGGCCTCGCCTGACCTTCCCGGCACGTACGTGGCCGGCGGTCCCGGCACGCAGGGCGGGCGCCCCTTCGGGGGACGCCCGCCTTCACGTTTCCCGGCCCCCGTCAGGCCCGTCGCCGTGCCGTCCTCGCGGAAGCCGGCGGCACCGGCTCCCGGTGCGGCGCGCAGGCCGCGTTCCGCTCGGGCAGCCCGCCCTCCAGGAGGTAGGCGTCCAGATAGCCGTTGACGCACTTGTTGGGGCCGCCCGCGATCCCGTGGGTGCCCGCGCCGTTCTCGGTCACCAGCACCGAGCCCCACAGCCGCCGCTGGAGCTCCTCGGCACCCTCGTGCGGCGTCGCCGCGTCCCGTTCGGCGGCCAGGATCAGCGTCGGCGGCAGCTCTCCGGGCAGCGTCCGTACGTCGAGCGGCCGCTGCCGGGGCGCCTGCCAGTACGCGCACGGCAGGTTCATCCAGACGTTGTCCCAGGTCTCGAACGGGGCGATCCGCGCGAGACGGGTGTTGTCGCGGTCCCACACGCGCCAGTCGGTCGGCCAGGGCGCGTCGTTGCACTCCACGGCGGTGTAGACCGCGCTGCCGTTCTCCTGCTCGGCGGCCGCCTCCGGATGCGGTCCCGCCACCTGGATCAGCGGCTTGGGGTCGCCCTTCAGATAGGCGGACAGCGCCAGCGCGCGCTGCGGCCAGTAGTCGTCGTAGTAACCGGCCTGGAGGAACGCGCCCTGGAGCTGGGCAGGTCCCACCGTGCCGCCCGCGGGCGAGGAGGCGAGCCGGGCCCGCGCCTTCTCGTAGGAGCGCCGCACCTCCTCCGCGGTGCGGCCCAGCCCGTACACCTTGTCGTACCGGGCCATCCACGCACGGAAGTCCGCCCAGCGGAGCTCGAACGCGGCCGACTGGTCGAGGTTGTTCTCGTACCAGACCTTCTCGGGGTCGGGGTTCACCGCCGAGTCGAAGACCATCCGGCGTACGTGCGTGGGGAACAGGGTCGCGTACAGCGCGCCGAAGTACGTTCCGTACGAGGCGCCCATGAAGGTCAGCTTCCGTTCACCGAGCGCGGCGCGCAGCACGTCCAGGTCACGGGCGTTGTTCAGCGAGGTGTAGTGGCGCAGGGCGGAGCCCGAACGCCGGGCGCAGCCGCGGGCGTACGCCTTCGCCTCCGCGATCCGTGCCTTCTTGTACGAAGCCGAGGGAGCCGTCGGCGACTGGAGGAGCGGCTTCGGCGGGTGCGCGGGGTCCCGGCAGGACAGCGGGGCCGAACGGCCGACACCGCGCGGGGCGTAGCCGACGAGGTCGTAGGCGGCACCGATCCGCTTCCACTCGGGCAGGAAGCCGATCAGCGGGAAGTACATGCCGGAGGCGCCCGGACCGCCGGGGTTGTAGACCAGCGCGCCCTGGCGCGGCACCGCGCGCTTCGCGTCGTGGGGGTCCTTCCCGGTCGCCCGGACGCGGCTGACGGTCAGCCGGATCCGCTTGCCGTCGGGGAGCGCGTAGTCGAGCGGCACCGTGACCGTGCCGCACCGGACGTTGGACGGAAGGTGCTCCGCCCTGGGGCACTTGCCGAAGCGGACGCCCGCGGCGGCGGCGCGCTCGGCTGCGACGGCGGTGCCGCGCGTCTCGGCCGACCGGACCGGGCCCGGCCAGGCCGGGGCGCCGCCGGCCGGAGCGGCGACGAGGCCGGTCAGGAGCAAGGACCCTGCGGTTCCGTGGAGGACGGCAGCTCTCATCGCGAATCCCTTCAGCGCGCGGCAGCGACAGAAGGATGCTTCGTTCGGCGGAGGGCGAAGTAAAGCACCGCCCGCCGGTGTCGGCCCCAATGACCCCGATGCGCCCCCGGGGGCGCCCTCCGCCGGCTAGTGAGCCCCCTGCCGCCAGGTGGTGTCGCGGTCGCGGTGGGCCAGGGCCGCCCGCAGTTCCGGTTCGCCGACGGCGCGGATGCCGCGCACGGCGACGGACGTGAGATACGTACGGTCGTCACCGGACACGTCGGAGTGCCGGGCCAGGGTGCCGAGGAGGCGCTGTCCGGCCGGGGAGGCCCAGCGGGTGCAGGGGTGCACCTCGATCCGGGCTATGGCGAGACAGCTCACGGTCAGGATGAGCGGGAGCAGGAACCAGACGGCGACCGGGACGTCGCTGCCCGGCGCCTGACCCGGCAGCAGCAGGGCCGTCGCGCCCAGCACGAGCACCGCGGCCGCGGCGGCCCGGACCTGGCGGACGGCCCCCGCGACGGTGGTGCGGGCCCCGTCGGGGACGGCGAGGCCGGCCGCGACCAGGCGGTCCGCGAGACGGCGTACGGAGTCGGCGGTGGCGGTGGCCGCCCGCAGCGGCGCTATCCGGGACTGGCCCTCGGGCCCGATGGCGCCGATGACCGACCGCTCCATGTCGTCGCGGCCGCGCGGGTCGACGACCGTGGCCCAGCCGGTGTGCGCGAGCAGCAGACGGCGCTGACGGGCCATCGACACCAGGGTCAGATCGGCCACCCGGGCCGGACCGCCGGACAGGAACGCGGCCTCGTACAAGGTGAGATCGTGCCCCCGCCCGGCGTCGGTGTCGAGCGAGGCGGCGCGGAGCGCGGCCAGGCACAGCCGGGTGCAGGAGACGCTGGCCGCCACCCAGGCCATGAGCAGGAGAAGGACCCAGAGCATGGCGTTTTTCTATGCGATGGGCCGGGCGGGCGCCATGCTCCACTCACTATGTGGGACGGAGCCGTTGCCGGTAGGTGACGTTCCGTATCGGGCCACCGCATCGGGACCCGTGTGAGCCGCGCTCGGCATGTCTTCCGCCAAGTCCCGCTCGTGCCGTCAACGGCGCAGCAGTGCCCGGCGGGTGGCGCGGGCAAGACGGGCCACGGGGCGCCCGGAGAGCGGGGCGGGACCCGAGCGTTCGAGCCACCACGCGCGCAGCCGCCGTGTCCCGGCGTCCTCCGGGAGCCCCGCGAGCAACAGATGTGCGGCGAAGTCCAGGGCGTCGCGACGGTAGCCGCCGGTCATCGAACGCCGCTGCGCGTACGCGAGGAACGCCGGCCGGTAGTGGTCGCCGAGGATCTCGGGCAGCTCCGGGGCCACCTTCGCCACGACGTCCGCCCGCTTGGCGGCGAGGGCGCGCGCCTGTACCCCGAGGCGGACGCGGTCGAAGCCCTCGGGCGCGGGGGTGCCGGCGACGAGCGCGGACAGCAGAGCGGCCTGCGCCAGCGCCACCCGCTGACGGGGGGCGTCGTCCGGGACCGGCTCGGCGGCCACGCCCCGTGCGGACTCGGGGCCGTCGGACGCCGGGGGCCCCGGCGTGACGGTCGCGGGAGGGGTCGCAGGCGTGCCGGCCGCCGCCTTCTCCACCGTCTCGCGGATCGCGGTCACCTCCCTTTCCAGTTCGGCTGGTTCGGGGAAGTTCTCGTCGCGTTCGAGCAGCACGCCCGGCAGGGCCGTCCGGGACGCGAGGTCGGCCAGGATGTCGAGCACCGGCCGCGCGACGGGATGGGCGTGGCTGTCGTGCCACACGCCGTCCCGCTCGAATCCCCCGGCGACATGGACGTAGGCGATGGCCTCGACGGGCAGTTCGTCGAGGGCCTTGGCGGGGTCCTCGCCGCGGTTGACGTGATTGGTGTGGAGGTTGGCCACGTCGATGAGCAGCCGTACGCCGGTGCGGTCGGCCAGTTCGTAGAGGAACTGTCCCTCCGTCATCTCCTCACCGGGCCAGGAGATCAGCGCGGCGATGTTCTCCACGGCGAGGGGGACGGGCAGCGCGGCCTGGGCCGCGCGGACGTTCTCGCACAGGACGCGCAACGCGTCCCGGGTGCGCGGGACCGGCAGCAGGTGCCCGGCCTCAAGGAGCGGCGACGCGGTGATCGGGCCGCCCGCCCTGACGAACGCGATGTGCTCCGTGACGAGCGGGGACCCCAGCGCCTCGACGCGTTCGGCGAGCGCGGTCAGCCGTGCCTCGTCGGGCCGGTCCGCCCCGCCGAGGCCCAGGGACACCCCGTGCGGCACCACCGTGACTCCCCGCGCGCGCAGCCTCAGCAGCGACTCGGGGAGATGCCCGGGGCAGAGGTTCTCCGCCACGGCCTCGACCCAGTCGACGCCGGGCATGTTCTCCACGGCCTCGGCGATCTCCGGCCGCCACCCGATCCCCGTACCCAGCCGTCCCGTTTCCCGCATGTCCCCTCCTCCGTCACGCCCGAGGCGCGCCTGCCTCACGTCGCTCCCCACGACGGCCGGAGCACCGGCGTGACCAGGTGATGGCCCCGGGGGCCGGGACCGAACCCACCGGGGCGGACCTTCAGAGGAACATTTGAGGTTCCGGCCGGGCCCACCGACCGGACGATTCGCGCCATCCGGCCGCGGGCGGGCCGCAACTTGGCCCGAAAGCCCTGCCACGTCCCTCGTTCGGGGCTGGCAACGCCAACTTCCGTTTCCCTAAGATGGATTGCCGGTCGGGCCGGTCAGGCCGGCCGACACGGATCATGGGGGAACGATGCAGCCAGGTGAGCAGCTGTCCACGTCGATCGATGCCACGGTGCCCACGGCCGCGCGCATGTACGACCACTACCTCGGCGGCAAGGACAACTACGCGGCCGACCGGGCGGCCTGCGAGGAGCTGGACAAGGTCGTCCCCAGCACGCGCGCGCTCGCCCTGAACAACCGCCGGTTCCTCCAGCGGGTGGTCCGGACGCTGGCGGACGGGTACGGGATCAGGCAGTTCCTCGACCACGGATCCGGCCTGCCCACCCAGAACAACGTCCACCAGGTCGCCCAGGCGGTCGACGAGGCGTCCCGGGTGGTCTACGTCGACAGCGACCCGATGGTGCTGGTGCACGGCAGGGCCCTGCTGGACCAGAACGAGCGGACCGCCGTCATCCATGCCGACCTGCGGCAGACGGACGAGATCTTCGCCCACCCCGACACCCGGCGGCTGATCGACCTCTCGCAGCCCGTGGCCGTGCTGTTCAACTCGGTGTTCCACTGCATCCCGGACAGCGGGACCGACGGTCCCCTCCCCGTGATCCGCCGTGTGGCCGAACGGCTCGCGCCCGGCAGCTTCATGGTGATGTGCCAGCTGGTCAGCGAGGACGCCGAGGTCCGCGACTTCGTCACCGGCTTCATGGACAAGGCCACGCAGGGGCACTGGGGCAGGGTCCGCCAGGAGAAGGACGTGGAGGCGTTCTTCGACGGCATGGACGTCCTCGAACCCGGACTGGTCGAGGTGTCCACCTGGCGTCCGGACAGCGACGTCGTGCCGCGCCAGCTCACCCAGGAGTGGATCGAGTTCGGCGGGGTCGGCCGGATCCGTTAGACCGCGTCCGCCGGTTTCCCCCTCCGCGCGGCGCCGGCTCCGTCAGCGGGATGCGCTGTAGCGCTGCTCCACCGTGTCGCGCAGCAGTGCCAGGGACGCGCGCGGGCTGAGGGCCTCGTCGGCGAGGCGGTCGAGCACCACGCGGTACTCCTCCGTCTCGTCGCGGTCCTCCAGGAAGTTGGCGCTCCTGATGTGCTCCAGATAGACGATGTCGGGCAGTTCGACGCCGCCGAAGCGCAGATAGGTGACGGGGATCGCCGGCGCCGAGGCGTTGGTGACGTCCAACGGCACGATCTGCACGACCACATGGGGACGCTGCGCCATCGCGATCAGGTGTTCGAGCTGGGCGCGCATCACCTCACGGCTGCCGAGGACACGCAGCAGGACGGACTCGTCGACGACGGCCCACAGATGCGGGGGATCCGCCCGGTTCAGCAGCTCGGCCCGGCGCATCCGCAGCTCGACCCGGCGCTGCACCTCGGTGGCGGGTGCCGTCGGCAGTCCGCGTTCCACCACGGCACGGGTGTACTCGGGAGTCTGCAACAGGCCGGGAACGTACTGGATCTCGAAGGTACGGATGGTGGTGGCCGCCTCCTGGAGCCCGACCAGCCGGTCGAACCACTCGGGCATCAGCCGCTTGTCGTAGCGCTGCCACCACCCCGGCTCGCCCGCGCGCTTGAGCAGTCTGAGCAGGACCGACACCTCGTAGTCCTCGGTGCCGTACAGGCCGAGCAGGGCGCGGACGTCGGCCTCCGTGGGCGGCCTGCGGCCCTTGCCGGCCTCTATGCGCGAGAGCTTCGCCCCGCTGAACCCCAGGGAGCGCGCAGCCTGTTCCTGGGAGAGACCCGCGTCCTCGCGGGCACCGGCCAGCTGCACGCCGACCAGCATCTTCAGCAGAGTGGGAGCGGGCTCCTCCCGGCTCAGATACGGTTCGAGGCGGGAGGTGCGGGGTGACTCGACGGACATCCTGACTCCCTGTCGAACGGCAGAAGGCAGCCAAAATTATCGCACTGCTCCGCACTCTGCCGCAGCGGGAGACAGAAGTGGGCAACTGTCCTTCCGTTTCAACGGAGTTCGGGGCCGCGAAGGACGTGCTCAGAGCAGGTGGTCGAACTCCCCGTCCTTCGCCCCGGCCAGGAACGCGGCCACTTCCGCCGGGGTGTAGACGAGGGCCGGACCGTCGGGATCACGGGAGTTGCGCACCGCGATGCCTCCCTCGCCCAGGGAGGCCACCTCCACGCAGTTGCCCTCGGCATTGCTGTGCCTGCTCTTGATCCAGGAGGCGCCCAGCGAGCTGGCCCGCACTCCGTTCGGCACTGATGGCACCAACGCACTCTCCTTGCTGACGTTCCACCAGGTGCGCGCCCGGCCTGCCGCCCCGGTCGCGGTCCCGGCCGGACCTCACGCGGCCCATGACTCTCTCCGGCTTCATGCAATTTCTCGTGCAATTGCACGAAGACGCTGTCAGCGTGGATAATAGCCGTGGCGTCAACCTCGTTACCAGAGGCCCGTTCTGACGTCGATTCAGCCGCTCCCGCGAGGAGCGTGATCGTCCGGGAGGGGCCGGTGGCCCGCCCGCGCACCTGCACTGTCCGACGCCTGCGGAGGGAGCGGAAATGGCAACACCACTCAGGAACCTGGAACGCGTCTCATGGGACGAGATCAAGGACTCCAAGGGATCGGCGGAAGCCATCCCCTTCCTGCTCAACACCGTCGCCTGGGGTGACGCCGCGACGGCTCGGGCGGCGCTTCAGGACCTGAGGGAACGAATCTGCCAGTTCGGATTCGTGGTGGAGCAGGCGACGGCCGCGACCGTCCCCTTCCTGTGGGAACTCGCCGAACTCCCGCAGGTCACCTGCCGTGTTCAGATAATCCAGCTGCTGCGCGACATCGCGGAGGCCCGGCAGTGGGAACGCACGGCCGCCGCCTACCCCAAACTCCTCAACCGCCGTGAGAACTGGGTGGGCTGGGAGCGCGAGGCCCGCCAGGCCGTACGCGCCCAGCGCGGCACCCTCCAGCATCTGCTCGCCGAGCCGGACACCGAACTCGTCCGCGTCACGGCGGAACTCGCCACCACCCTGGCCGACTGAGACCTCCGTCAGCCCGCCGCATCCGCGACGCGCCGCGCCAGGGCGCCGACGCGGTCGTGCCCCTCGACGGCGACCGTCAGTCCGGGGGCGATCTCCGTGAATCCCGCGTCACGGACCAACGGCACGTCCGAGACGCTGAGTTCACGCCAGTGGTCCGGATCGGCCGTCCGCACGGACAGGGCGAAGCCCGACTCGCGCCACGCGATCCGCTCCTTCTCCGACATCTCCCACCAGGCCAGTTGGGCGCCATGGCCCGTCTGCGCCATCGTCTTCCCGGCCGACATGTCGAGTTCCGGGTTGAGCCACAGCACGGGCGCCCGCGGATCGGCCGGAGCGGGCGGCCGCGGATCGTCGAGGTCCGTCCCGGACACCTGGAGCCGTGCCAGGTCCTTGGGCCAGCCGTCCAGCGGAACCGGCAGGAAGACCCGCACCTCCGCCGACCGTCCGGTCACGGTGATGCCGGGCAGCGCCTCGGCCCGCCGCCACTCGGCGCCCCGCGCCCGCCGGACGACCTTGCGGATCCGGGCGTCCTGCCAGTCCCGCATCGCCTGCGCCCAGACACCGTCCCCGAGGGAACGCTCGTCGCTCAGGATGGTCAGCACGGCCCGGGCCGAGGTCTCCAGCGCGTCGGTGCGCTCCGGGGGCGCGGCCTTCTCGATGTGCACCACCAGCGGCAGCACGAACTGCGGTGCCTCGTCGCGTGCGGTGGGCTCGTCACGGAAGGGGCTGCCGTCGGCGGGGGGCGGGTCGTCGCTGCTCACGCCCCCAGTCTGCCAGGCGGAAGATCCGGTCCTGACGGACGGGCGGCGGGTGGACGGGGGCGGCCGGGCGGACGGAGGCCCGGGCCGGTCAGCCCGAACACGCGGTGCGCTGTGCCTCCTGCCAGGCGCAGACGGGGCACAGCGTGATCCCCTTGTGCGACTCCGGGTACTCCGTCGGTTCACGGCACAGCACGCACTCCGCGTACGGAGGCCCGCCCAGCCCCGCCGGGTCCGCCCCGGACTCCCCGGCCGGCCCGTCCGTATCGCTCGCGCGGTCGTCCTCGCTCATGCCACCAGCCTACGAGGAGCGGGGGCCCGGAGACAGGGAGGCGCCGGCGGGCCGCGGGGACGGCCCGTGCAGCCGGTCGGCGGCGCCGATCAGCTGGGACACCTTCACGAGACGGAAGCCCCTGCGGCGTAGTTCGGGAACGATCGTCCGCAGCGCCCGCTCCGTCACCGGCGCCGCGCTGCGCGTGCAGTGCATGACGACGACGGACCCGGACCGGACACCGTCCAGGACCTGTCGCGCGACGGCGTCCGCGTCCGTGGCGAACGCGTCCCCGCTGACCACGTCCCACTGCACAGCGGTGATCCCGGCCGCGCTCAGCGCCCGCAGCGAGCGCCGGTCGTAACACCCGCCGGGGAAACGGAAGTAGGGCATGGCGTCCCGCACCCCCGCGTTCCTGAACGCGGCGTACGCCCGTTCCACGTCGGCGCGCATCCGGTCCTCGGGCACCGTCGGCAGCCCGTAGCAGTCGCTCGTGAAGGCGTAGTGGCTGTACGAGTGGTTGGCGATCTCGAACAGCGGGTCCCGTCCGATGTCCCCGGCCTCCCGCGGGTACTCGTCCGCCCACCGGCCGGTCATGAAGACGGTCGCGGGCACCTTGAGCCTTCTCAGCGTGGCGATGAGCTGCGGGTTGTCGAAGTGCTCGCCGCCCGCCGCCCGCGCCCCCTCGTCCGCGGTCATGTCGGCGTCGAACGTCAGGGCGACCGTCCTGTCCCGGGTGCGGGGTCCGTTCGCGAAGACAGGCGTCAGGCCCGCCGGGCCGGGTGCGAGGGTGGGCGGCCGCGAGGGTGCGGTGCCGGTGCCCGTGGTCGAGCTGGCCGAGGCGGTGGCGGGCGCATGGTGCCCGCGACGGGCCAGGTCCGGGCCGGCCGGGCCGCCACAGGCGGCGAGCGCGGCGCCGAGGGCTCCCACGGCGCAGGTCGCGACGATGCTCCGTACAGAGAGGGTCATCGTGTGACGATAGGTAAATAAGTGTGATGATTCGGGCTTCTGCCGGGTGTGCCGCCCACACACGGCCCCGACGTCACCCGCACGGGGCCGGTGACGGGCTGACGCGGTGCGGGGTGCGGGGTGCGGGGTGTCGTGCGCCGCGGGCGCGAGGCGTGCGATGTCGTGCGGGGCGGGGCGGGGCGCGAGGCCTGCGGTGAGGTGCGCGGGGTCTAGCCCGCGGGTGACTCCGGCTTCGCGCGTTCCTCCGCGTTCCCGGTCCCGGACCGGGCCGCTCCGTTCCCGGACGGGTCCGCGCCGTTCCCGAATCCGTCGGGGTTCCGGGAGTCCGCCGGGCTCTCCGGCCCGTCCGGCTCCATCGGGACCCTGGGCTCACCGAGGATCCCGAACGTGTCCGGGATCCCGAGCCCGTCCGTGTCGGCGAGCGCCTCAGGGAGGCCCAGCGCCTCCAGCGTCCTGCCGAGCCGGTCGGGTGCGACGGGAGGCTCGACGGGGTCGACCCCGGGTTGCCGGTCGACGGCGGGCGGTGCGGCCTGCGGCCGCTCGGGCTGCGGCTGGACCGGCTGCTGTCCGGACTGGGCGCGTTCCAGGAAGCGCAGGAGCTCGACCGGGAAGGGCAGGACGAGGGTGGAGTTCTTCTCGGCGGCCACGGCCACCACGGTCTGGAGCAGGCGCAGTTGGAGCGCGGCCGGCTGTTCCGACATCACCTCGGCGGCCTGCGCCAGCTTCTTGGAGGCCTGAAGTTCCGCGTCGGCGTTGATGATCCGGGCCCTGCGCTCGCGGTCGGCCTCGGCCTGCCGGGCCATGGACCGCTTCATCGTCTCGGGCAGGGACACGTCCTTGATCTCCACCCGGTCGATCTGCACGCCCCAGCCGATCGCCGGGCTGTCGATCATCAACTCCAGCCCCTGGTTGAGCTTTTCGCGGTTGGAGAGCAGGTCGTCCAGGTCGCTCTTGCCGATGATCGACCGCAGCGAGGTCTGCGCCATCTGCGAGACGGCGAAGCGGTAGTCCTCGACCTGGACGATGGCGTTCGCCGCGTCGACGACCCGGAAGTAGACGACGGCGTCGACGCGGACGGTGACGTTGTCCCGGGTGATGCCCTCCTGGGCCGGGATGGGCAGCGTCACGATCTGCATGTTGACCTTGCGCAGCCGGTCCACGAAGGGCACGACCATGGTGAAGCCGGGAGAGCGGACCTCGCCGGCCAGCCGTCCGAGGCGGAAGACGACCCCGCGTTCGTACTGCTTGACGACCTTGGCGCCGGCCGCGACGTAGATCACCGAGGCGGAACAGGCCGCCGTGATCGCCACGATGAGTTCCTGGACCATGACGACCCCCTTCCGAGCCGCCTGACAAGTCTGGCCATTCCACTCTACGTCGCGGGGGCGCGGTTGTTACCGGCCGGTGCGGAAGGGTTCCCGAGGCCGATGGCGGTGCGCGGTGCCAGGCGCGCCTACTGGGCTTCCCGGCCCTCCACGAGCCCCTTCGCGTCGCGGGCGAGCGCGGTCAGCCGGGAGATCGCGCGGAAGTACTTCTTGCGGTAGCCGCCGTTCAGCATCTCCTCGCTGAACAGCCGGTCGAACGGCATTCCGGAGGCGAGGACGGGCACCTCGCGGTCGTACAGCCGGTCGGCGAGCACGACGAGCCGCAGCGCCGTCGACTGGTCGGGGACGGCCTGGACGTCGGTGAGGCAGACCGCCTCGACCCCGTCGGTCAGGGCGCCGTACCGGCTGGGGTGGACGCGTGCCAGGTGTCCGAGCAGATGCGGGAAGTCGTCGAGGGACGCGCCGTCGGTGGCGTACGCGGCCTTGGTGACCTGCTCGTCGGAGAACGGGGCGGGCGCCTCGGGCAGGCCGCGGTGGCGGTAGTCGTCGCCGTCGATGCGCAGCGGACGGAACCGCGCGGACAGGCCCTGGATCTCCCGCAGGAAGTCGGCGGCGGCGAACCGGCCCTCGCCGAGCTTGCCCGGAAGGGTGTTCGAGGTGGCGGCGAGTGCCACGCCCGCGTCGACCAGCTTGCCGAGCAGGGTCGAGACGAGGACCGTGTCGCCCGGGTCGTCGAGCTCGAACTCGTCGATGCACAGGAGACGGTGCTCGGAGAGGGTCTGCACGGTCTTCTGGAAGCCGAGCGCGCCGACCAGGTTGGTCAGCTCCACGAAGGTGCCGAACGCCTTGAGCGAGGGCTCCGCCGGGGTCGCGTGCCACAGGGAGGCGAGGAGGTGGGTCTTGCCGACGCCGTAGCCGCCGTCCAGGTAGACGCCCCGGGGGCCGGCCGGTGTCTTCGCGGCCTTGCCGAAGCCGAAGAGCCTGCGCCTGGGCGCGCCCACGGCGTGCGCTCCGCCGAGCCCGGCCGCGAACCCTTCCAGGACACCGACGGCCTCGGTCTGGCTGGGCTGGTTCGGGTCCGGGATGTACGTGGCGAAGCGGACCGAGTCGAAGCGTGGCGGCGGCACCATCTCGGCGACGAGCCGGTCGGCGGGGACGTGCGGCTCGCGGGCGCACAGGGACAGCGGGGCCGCTTCGGCTATCGGGTCGATCGCGGAGGCGGTGGAGGTGGACGACACGGTTACCCACTCTATGCGCCGTGCCACACTGCACGTCATGCGACGCCTGTTCCCTGTGACCTATGAAACAGCAGCCCAGGCCTCCGCCGAGGCTTCCGGGACGGATGGGACGGAGCGGGAGTGGGAGCTCGGGGAACTGGCCGAGGCCTACGCCTACCCGGACGTCCGCTCGCCCTGGCTGCGGGCCAACATGGTGTCCACGCTCGACGGTGCGGCCCAGCACGAGGGGCGCTCGCAGCCCATCTCGAACGCCGCCGACATGAGGATCTTCGGAGTCCTCAGGGGGCTCGCGGACGTCGTGGTCGTCGGGGCGGAGACCGTCCGGCAGGAGGGCTACCGTCCGGCCCGTGCGCGGGAAGCCTTCGCGGCCCGGCGGGAGGCCGCCGGGCAGGGTCCCGCGGCCGCGATCGCGGTGGTCACCGCGAGCCTCGACCTGGACTTCTCGCTGCCGCTGTTCACCTCGCCCCTGGTGCCCACGCTGGTGCTGACCGGCGCGGCGGCCGCCCCGGAGCGGGTCGCCGCGGCCGAGCGGGCGGGGGCGCGGGTGGTGGTCGCGGGGGACGGCGCGGGGATCGATCCCGCCCGTGCCGTACGGGCCCTGGGCGGCCTCGGGCACACCCGGCTGCTGACCGAGGGCGGGCCCAGACTGCTCGGCCAGTTCATCGCGGCGGGCGTCCTGGACGAGATGTGCGTGACGCTGTCCCCGATGCTCGTGGCGGGCGGCGCGCAGCGGATCGCCGGAGGGCCCTCGGTGCCGGTTCCCCAGCGGTTCGAACTGACGTCCTTGCTGGAAGAGGCCGGGTTCCTCTACAGCCGCTACCGTCGACCTGACCGGCAGTCGGAATCCTAGATTCCGTTTCTCTTCGCCCGGGCACACTAATTCGCGCAGTACCCGTGTTGTTACGGGGCAGGATGGTTTCCGCAGGGGGCCGTGACGGCCCACGGACGAGAAGGGCGCCTGTCGTGTTCACGAGCGTATTGATGATCGAGAAGGCCCTGACGTCCGCCGACGTGGAGTTCGTCACCACCTTGCACGGTGACGAGACGGTCGCCTTCCACGTGCTGCTCCAGCCCCGGGGCGACCAGGCGGACCGGCTGCTGCGGGCCATCGACGACGTCGCGATGGGCGAGATCGACGAGGCCGCCCGCGAGGGCGAGACACCCGAGGGCGAGGAGGCCGCGGGCCAGGGCGAGCGGGCGCTGGAGGTGTCGCTGGTGGCGCTGCGGGCGTCCGGCAGCACCGCCGAGGGCCGGCTGATCGAGGACCATCCCCTGGACGCGCTCAAGAGCCTGGTCGACCAGGTGGAGGCCGACGAGGTCATCGTGCTGACCGACCCGCACTACGTGGAGGAGTTCTTCCACCGCGACTGGGCCTCCCGGGCCCGGCACAAGGTGGGCGTTCCGGTCCTGAAGCTGTTCTCGCACAGCAAGGCGTGACCCGGTCCCCGGCCCCGCGCACGGCGCCCCGGTGTCCCTTGTGAGGCGCCGTCCCGCGTACCCAATAGGCTGGGCCCGCGTTCCCTTCGGGAGAACGCGCCCACCTTCGTACCGGATCTTGGGGAGAAACACGCATGGCACCCGGCCTTCCTACCGCGATGGACCGACCGCACTTCATCGGCATCGGCGGCGCCGGGATGTCGGGCATCGCGAAGATCCTCGCCCAGCGCGGAGCCGTCGTGGCGGGCAGTGACGCGAAGGAGTCCGCCACCGCCGAGGCGCTGCGCGCGCTGGGCGCGACGGTCCACATCGGCCACGCGGCCGGCCACCTCGCCCCGGACGCCACCTGCGTCGTGGTCTCCTCCGCGATCCGGGCGGACAACCCGGAGCTCGCCCGCGCGGCCGAGCTCGGCATCCCGGTCGTCCACCGCTCGGACGCCCTCGCCCGCCTGATGGACGGACTGCGCCCGATCGCGGTCGCCGGCACCCACGGCAAGACGACCACCACCTCGATGCTGGCCGTGTCCCTGTCGACGCTCGGCCTCGCCCCGTCGTACGCCATCGGCGGCGACCTCGACGCCCCCGGTTCGAACGCCCTGCACGGCGAGGGCGAGATCTTCGTCGCCGAGGCCGACGAGTCGGACCGCAGCTTCCACAAGTACGCGCCCGAAGTCGCGATCATCCTCAACGTCGAGCTCGACCACCACGCCAACTACGCGTCCATGGAAGAGATCTACGAGTCCTTCGAGACGTTCGTGGACCGTGTCACCGAGGGCGGCACGCTGGTGATCTCGGCGGACCACGAGGGCGCCCGCGAGCTGACCCGGCGCCTCGCCGGCCGCTCCGTGCGCGTGGTGACGTACGGCGACGCCGCCGACGCGGACGTCCGGGTGCTGTCCGTGGTCCCGCACGGCCTCAAGAGCGAGGTGACGGTCCTGCTGGACGGCGCCGAGCTGACCTTCACGGTCTCCGTCCCCGGCCGCCACTACGCGCACAACGCGGTGGCCGCGCTGGCCGCGGGCGCCGCCCTGGGCATCCCGGCCGCCGAGCTGGCCCCCGCACTCGCCTCCTACACCGGTGTCAAGCGCCGCCTCCAACTCAAGGGCGAGGCGGCCGGCGTCCAGGTCGTCGACTCCTACGCGCACCACCCGACCGAGATGACGGCCGACCTGGAGGCCATGCGCGCCGGGGCCTCGGGCCGCATCCTCGTGGTCTTCCAGCCGCACCTGTTCTCCCGCACCCAGGAGCTGGCCAAGGAGATGGGCGAGGCCCTGTCACTGGCGGACGCCTCGGTCGTCCTGGACATCTACCCGGCCCGCGAGGACCCGATCCCCGGTGTCACCAGCGAGCTGATCATCCAGGCCGCCCGGACCGCGGGCGCCGAGGTGACGCCGGTCCACGACAAGACCGAGGTCCCGTCCGTCGTCGCGGGAATGACGAAGGCCGGTGATCTCGTTCTCACCATGGGCGCAGGCGACGTGACCGATCTCGGACCCGAGATCCTCGCCCGCCTGGCCGAGTGACCGAGTGAACCGTGGCCCCCAGCGGGCCTCCTTGAACGTGAGGGGTTGAGCTTCATGTCGTACGACATCGAAAAGCCGGACGAGCAGTGGCGCGCGGAGCTGACCCCGGCCGAGTACACGGTGCTGCGCAAGGCGGGCACCGAGCCCGCCTTCACCGGCGAGTACACCGACACCAAGGCGAAGGGCGTCTACTCCTGTCGCGCCTGCGGCGCCGAACTCTTCACCTCCACGGAGAAGTTCGAGTCGCACTGCGGCTGGCCGTCCTTCTACGACCCGAAGGACTCCGACGCCGTCGAGCTGATCCAGGACCGCTCGCACGGCATGGTGCGCACGGAGGTGCGCTGCTCCCGCTGCGGCTCGCACCTCGGCCATGTCTTCGAGGGCGAGGGCTACGCGACGCCGACGGACCAGCGGTACTGCATCAACAGCATCTCGCTGCGGCTGACGCCGGACGAGGGCTGACCGCGGGGAGGGGCCCCCGGGCCCCTTCCCCGTTCACAGCACCTTGCGGTGCACCAGGGCCGACAGGACGAGGGTGCCCGGGATCAGGGGGATCCAGACCGTCAGCACGCGGTAGGTGATGACGGTGGCCGTCGAGAGACCCATCGGGGCACCCAGCGCGGCCATGGTGAAGACCATGGCCGCGTCCACCGGGCCGATGCCGCCCGGCGCGGGTACGGCACCGGCGGCCGTACTGGCGACCAGCAGCGCGAACACCACCTGCGCCCACGACAACGGCAGCCCGAGCGAGAAGCCGACCGAGGCGATCACGGTCCCCTGGAGCACCGGGGCCGCGGCCGAGCCGCCCCAGAGGGCGAGGACACGGCTGGGCCGGGTGTGCAGGATCCGTACGTCGGTCAGCGCGGTGCGCAGGAAGCCGAGGGACGGGCGGCGCAGCGGGCGGACGAGGGTCAGGAGCAGGCAGGCGGCCGCGAGGGCGAGTGCCACGCCCCCCGCCACCGGCAGCAGTGTCCGGCTGTCCGGGACGAGTCCGCCGAGTCTGCGGGTGTCTTCGAGCGCCACCAGGAAGAGGATCAGCACCGGGATCCTCGCCACCGGCTTGACCAGCGAGTACAGGGCGAGCGACGCGGTGGCGCGCGCCAGCGGGATGCCTCGGCCCTGAAGGAAGCGCAGGGTGACCGCGTGGGCGCCGATGCTCGACGGGAGCACCAGGTTGGCGGCCCCCGCGGCCAGTTGTGACGCCAGGAGCAGCCCGGGCGGCAGTCTCTCGGGCAGGGCGCCCTGCCGGATGCACGCGGCCACCACCCAGCCCAGCAGGGTGAAGAAGACCCCGGAGAGCAGCCACCAGGGGTCGGCGCCTGCCAGTCGTGCGGCGCCGCCGCGCCAGGCGCTCCGGTCCAGCGCCGCCCAGGTCCCGATGACCAGCAGGGGCAGCAGCGCGAGCACCAGACGGGCGGGGCGGTTGAGCGACGTGACACGGGTGAGGGAGGTCAGGCGGGTGGCGGCGCCCGACCGGGTGACGCACGGCCCGTGACCGGGTGCGGGTGGGGGTACGGGTGCGGCTGTCGCCGTGGCGGTGGCCGGGGCGGGTGTGGGGAGGCTCTCGAGCGGGGGCAGGGACACGGCGCACGTCGTCCTTCCGCGTCACGCCCGGGTACGGACGGACGGATCCGAGGCGATGCAACGGGGACGGGGAGAACGTTCCCGTTCGGTGTGACGCCACGGTGTCCGGGAGTGGAAGCGGGACCACCGTGTGGGCGACACGGCCGGAGACGCCGACCGCGCTGACGAACGTACGACCCGCAGGGCGCCCCCGCGACCGCAGAATCCGGACCCGGGGCCGAGGGGCACGCCCGGGGGAGTCCGGTCGGGGCGCCGGTGGGCGTGGAGATCGCGTCCTCGTCCTCGGCCCTGTGCGATTCCGCGGGCCGCCGCTTCAGCTGAGGCCGTCGACCGCCGCCCGGAGCGGGGTCGTGCACCGCCGCCGGGGGTGAAGCCGTGGGCCGCCGCCCCGGGTACGGCGAGTCGTCGTCCGTGACCCGCGCGCACCCCCGATCCTGACCTGACGTGCGGCCCCGGACTCCCCGGCCGGGGGCCGCGCGACCACCGCCGCCCCGTGCCATCCCGGAACCTACGGAGAACCATGGACGCCGACAGCAATCACCCCGCGGACGACGGCGCCGAGAAGCCCGTGGGCGCAGCGGGCGCCGGCGGCGGCCTCTCCGGTCCCCCCGCCCAGGCCCGCGCCGCCGTGCTCCTGCGCCGTCCGAAGCTGTGGCTGGTGCCCACCGTGCTGACCGGCCTGCTCGCGCTGCTGCTGTCGCTGCTCTACATGGGCGGCATCGTCAACCCGAACGGCCATCTGCGCCATCTGCCGATCGGGCTGGTCAACGAGGACACCGGGAAACCGCCGCCCGGACAGCGGCAGAACGCGGGCACGCAGGTCACGGCGGCCATCGTCGCGAACGACACGGGTGGTACGGCGAGCTGGCGCAGACTCACCCGCGCGCAGGCCCAGGACGAGCTGTCCTCCGGCAAGATCTACGGCGCCCTCGTCGTGCCCGCGGACTTCACGGCCTCCCTGACCGCGCTGACCACGGCGAACGCCACGGTCCGGCCCACCATGACCGTACTCACCAACCCGGGTATGGGCAGCCTGGGTTCGTCGCTGGCCGGCCGGATCACCACGGCCGCGGCCCAGCAGACCTCCGCGACCATCGGCAAGCAGCTGACCGCGTCGCCCGTGACCGCGCGGGCGGACTCCACCACCCGGCTGCTCCTCGCCGACCCCGTCCAGGTCGTCACCCGTATCGGGCACCCCATCGGCGCGCACAGCGGTCTCGGCCTCAGCGCGTTCTACTACACCCTGCTCCTGGTGCTGGCCGGCTTCCTCGGCGGCAACCTGATCAGCACCGGCGTCGACACGGCCCTCGGCTACGCCGACAACGAGATCGGCCCCTGGCACACCCGCCGCCCGACCGTCCCGATCAGCCGCACCCAGACCCTGCTCCTGAAAATGGCCATGACCGCCGGGATCACCGTGCTCACGGTCTCCCTGGTCATGGTGGCCACCGTCGCGATCCTCGGCATGGACGCCACCCACCTGCCGTTGCTGTGGATCTACTCCTACTGTGCGAGCCTCGCCGTCGGACTGGGCGTCCAGGCGATCAACGCGGCGTTCGGCGGGATCGGGCAGCTCGTGTCCATGTTCGTGTTCATCGTGCTGGGCCTGCCGTCCTCGGGCGCCACCGTCCCGCTCCAGGCCGTCCCCGGCTTCTACCGCTTCCTGTCCGTCTTCGAGCCCATGCGCCAGCTCAGCGACGGGGTGCGCGCCATCCTCTTCTTCGACGCCCGGGCGGACGCCGGGCTCGGCCGCGCCTGGCTCATGATCGGCGTCGGTGCCGTGCTCGCCCTCGTCTTCGGCTTCGCGATGACCCGCTACTACGACCGCAAGGGCCTGGACCGGCTGACCCCCCAGCCGCCGGCCCACCCGGCCGGCCGTCCCGCGGCCCCGGCCTGATCGGGCCGTCGGCGCCCGGAGGACGGAGCCCCCGGGTCACGTTCCGCGGACGCCGTTGCGCATCTCGCGGGGGCTCACCCCGAAGCGCTGCCGGAAGGCGGTGCTCAGGGTGCTCGCCGACGAGAACCCCGAGGCGTAGGCGAGGTCGGTGATCGTCAGGTGCTCGCAGTCCCCGCACCGGAGCCGTTCGCGGACCAGTCGCAGCCGCTCCTCGCGGATCAGGTCACGGGGGGTGGTGCCCGCGCGCTGAAGGGCCAGCTGGATCTGGCGCAGCGACCAGCCGAGGGCGCGGGCCATGGACGTACCGGTGAGGCCGGGGTCGGCGGCGTGCTCGCGGACGTGGCGGCGCACCACCGCCTCCACGTCGGTCAGATGACGGCCGCCGTCGGGACGGTCGTCGCCGGTGGTGAGCATGCACAGCAGCTCCACCACCCGGTCGGCGACGGCGTTGAACTGGGAGTCGGTGAGGTCGTCGCGCTCGGCGTGCAGACCGTCGAGCATCGAGCGGACGACCCGGCCGAGGCCCCTGCTCAGGTCGAGGCCGACGGCCAGCGGCGACTTGCGGTTCAGCGGCCCGTCCAGTTCGCGGGCCGGGATCGTGAGGACGAACGCCTGCGTGGAGGCGTCCTGGAGGCACTGGAAGGGCGATCCGAACGAGACGAGGGTGCCCGTCCCCGGCGTCAGCCGTGCCTCTCGGCCGTCCTGGCGCAGGACGATCTGTCCGGTCAGCGGAAGCAGTAACCGGTAGTCCCCGTCGGGGTCCTCGCGGATCTGCCGCGCGGTCCTGCTGTACTCGATCTCGTCCGACCGGAACCTGACGAGCTGGTACGCATCGGTACGCTGGCGGACCGTCCGCCCGTGGAAGTCCTCGGCGCGTCCGTACCGGTAGCCCATCCGGGACTGGTACGACCCGATGTGCTCGCTCCAGAAGTCGGCGCGCTCGGACGGCTCCACCGCGCCCGTCGACCGGACTTCCACCAGGTAGTTCCCCGTGGGCAAGGCCACCATCGACTCCCGTACGGGTGAGGGCAGTTACGCGGTGTCAGCCTAGTGCACACAGCCGGTGCGCATGGGGGCAATTTCCTTGCGCGCGAGGGAAAGCGTGAAGGCCGGTGCGCGGCTACCGTCATCCGCCCCGCCAACTCGCGCCCCATCCCTCACTTTTCCTGCTCCTGCCCCAGTAATGCGTCGTCGCGCAAAAGGACTTGAGGACCATGACCGATCGGATACCGGAGGCCGTGTCCTGGTGCCTGGCCGCCGGCCTGCTCGCCGTCACCGTGCTGCTGGTGCGCCAACGCGGGATCAGCGCACGGCAGCGCCGGCGGACCGGCGATCTCGCGCAGGACCTGCGCGCCCGCGACGACGAGCTGCGTCACCTGGCCGAGGTCCGTCTGCCCGTCCTGGAGGACACCCCGTACCGGCACCACGGACCGGGTGCCCAGGACGCCGTCCCCCTCGACACCGGCCCGCTCGACGCCCGGCTGGCCGGCACGGACTTCGCCAAGCAGCTCGACACCGTCCTCGAACGCTTCTCGGAAGCGGTGGGACACGCCCGGGCACGTGCCGACCGGTCCGCGAAGTCCGCGCTCAAGGCCTCCATGCGCTCGATCCAGGCACTCGCCAACGAACAGCAGGTCGCCATCGCCGAGATGCAGGACCGGCACGACCACCCCGACATCCTGCGGGACCTCCTGGAGATCGACCACACCAACGCCCAATTCGGGCGCCGCGCGCAGGCGATCGCCGTCCTGTGCGGCTCCTGGCCCGGACGCCAGCGCAGCACGTCCGCGCTGGTCGAGGTGGTGCGGGGCGCCACCTCACGGGTCCGTGACTACCGGCGCGTGCGTGTCAACGGACAGGTCGACATCGCCGTCGAGAGCCGGGCCGTGGAACCCGTGGTCCTCGCCGTCGCCGAACTGCTGGACAACGCGGCGCGCCACTCGCAGCCCGACACCACCGTCGAGGTCACCGTCCAGGCGGCGCACAACGGCGCCTGCGTGGTCGTCGACGACGCCGGTGTCGGCATGGACGCCGGGGCGGTCGAGCGGGCGGCCGGACTGCTGACCGGCCGCGATCCGGTGGACGTCACCCGGCTCGGCGACCCTCCGCAGTTCGGCTTCGCCGTCGTCGGCGTGCTCGCCGCCCGGTACGGATTCAGCGTCTCGGTGGACACCCGCTCGCCCTACGGCGGTGTCCGGGCGGTGCTGTTCCTGCCCGCCGCCCTGCTCACGCGTCCGGTCCCGGCCGCCCCGGTGCCCGCACGGGCCGTACCGGCGCCGACGGGCGGGAGACCGCCGTCCGTGCCGCCGCTGCCCACCCGGCGGTCGGCCGAGCCCGTCGGGACGACCACGGCCGGCGGCCTGCCGAAGCGGCGGCGCAGAGCCCCGCGGCAGCCGGACCCGGTGGATCCGGCCGCCGCACCCGTCGAGGACACCGGCGAACGGTCGGCCGAGGAGAACGCGCGGCGCATGGGCGCGTTCGCCCGCGGCACCCGCACCGGCCGCGCGGAGCAGGACGCCTCGGCGACCCCGGCGGCCACCCCCGCGGCCCCGGACGCCCCACCCCGTCCGACCGAAGGGAGCACACAGGGATGACCGCGCCCATGACCAACGAGCTGGGGTGGATGCTCGACGAGGTCCTGAAGGTGCCCGAAGCGCGGCACGCGATCCTGCTGTCCGCCGACGGCATGCTCCGCGCCCACTCCGCGGACATCGGCCGGGACGACGCCGAGCGGCTGGCCGCCGGTCTGTCCGGGGTCCAGTCGATCAGCCGCAGCACCGCCGAGTTCTGCGGCAGCCCGGACACGCCGTGGCGGCAGACCCTGATCGAGTTCGCGCACGGCTACGTCTTCCTCGTCGCGGCGGGCGAGGGCACCCATCTCGCGGTGTCCACGACCGGGGACGTCGACATCGAGGCGGTCACCTACCGCATGCACAAGATGGTCGACCGGCTCGGCAAGGAACTGGCCAGCCCCGCCCGGCAGGACACCGGCAGACCGGCATGACACCGCCCGGCGGTCGTCCCGGGGAACGGCTGGTGCGCTCGTACGTCGTCACCGGCGGGCGTTCGCGGCCCTCGCGCAACACTCTCGACCTCGTCACCCTGCTGATCGCCGCCGCGGGGCCGCCGCTCACCGGACTGAGCCCCGAGAAACGGCGGCTGATGGAGCTGTGCCGGCCCGGTGCTCTGTCCCTGGCCGAGGTGGCGGCCCATCTGGAGCTGCCCGTGAGCGTCACCAAGGTGCTGGTCGCCGACCTGATGGACAGCGGTCACCTCGTCACCCGCGCGCCGATCCCCTCCGCCGGGCCGCCGTCCGACACCCGCGTCCTCAAGGAGGTGCTCGATGGACTGCGCTCCCGCCTCTGAGACCGTGTACCTGCCCGAGGGGGTGCGGACCGCCGTGAAGCTGCTGGTCGTCGGCCACTTCGCGGTCGGCAAGACCACGTTCGTCGGCGCGCTGTCCGAGATACCCCCGCTGCGCACCGAGGAGGTCATGACCCAAGTCGGCGCATCCGTTGACGACTTGGTGGGCGTGCGGGGCAAGACCACCACCACGGTGGCCCTCGACTTCGGCCGTGTCACCCTCAACGACAGCCTGGTCCTCTACCTGTTCGGCACCCCCGGACAGCGACGCTTCACCGGACTCTGGCGGGACCTGACCCGCGGAGCGCTCGGCGCCCTCGTCCTCGCCGACACCCGGCGCCTCGACCACTCCTTCGAAGTCATGGGCCTGCTTGAGGAGTTGGGGCTCCCCTACGCCGTCGCCCTGAACGACTTCGACGGCATGCCCGAGCACGGCCTCGACGAGGTGCGCGAGGCTCTCGACCTGCCGCCCGCCACCCCGCTGCTGCGCTGCGACGCCCGCGACCGGATCTCCGCCACCGAGACGCTGATCGCCCTCGTCACTCATCTGCTGGCCCGCACCGGCGACTTGGAGAACGCGTGAGAGCCGAACCGCCCCCCGGCTGCCCGGCCCATCAGCCCTTGTACGGGCCGGAGTTCGCGTCCGATCCCGCCTCGGTCTACCGGCGGCTCCGCGCGTCGGGGCCGACCGCGCGCGTGGAGATCGCCCCCGGCGTCCGGGCCACCCTGGTCACCGGGTACGAGGCCGCGCTGCACGTCCTGCGCAGCCCGGAGACCTTCTCCAAGGACCCGCGGCACTGGCGTGATCTCGCCGACGGGACCGTCCCGGCGGACAGCCCGGTCCTCCCGATGATGACGTACCGGCCCAGCGCCCTGTTCAGCGACGGCGAGGAGCACGCCCGGCTGCGGGGCGCGATCACCGACACGCTCGCCCGCGTCGAGTCCTCCACCCTGCGCGGCTACGCCGAACGCGGCGCCGACACCCTCATCGACCGGTTCGCTCCGCGCGGCACGGCGGATCTGCTCGGCGAGTACGCGCAGGTCCTGCCGCTGCTCGTGTTCAACCACCTCTTCGGCTGCCCCGCCGGGCACGGGGTCCGGCTGGTCGAGGGCATGTCCGGCATGTTCGACGGGGTGGACGCCGGGAAGGCGCACGAACTGCTCGTCGCCACGCTGCTCGACCTGGTCGAGCTCAAGCGGCGCAGACCGGCCGCGGACATGACCTCCTGGCTGATGGAGCACCCGGCCGGACTGACCGACGAGGAGCTGATCCACACCCTCGCCGTGCTGATGGGAGCGGGGACCGAACCGCAGCAGAACCTGATCGCGAACGCCCTGCGGCTGCTGCTGTCCGACGACCGCTTCGCCGGCGACCTGTCCGGCGGCACCCTGCCCGTGGAGGACGCCCTCGACGAGGTGCTCTGGACCGACCCGCCGATCGCCAACTACGCGGTGCACTATCCGCTGTACGACGTCGTGTACGAGGGAAGCGCGCTGCGCGCCGGAGAGCCGCTGGTGGTGAGCCTCGCCGCCGCGAACACCGATCCCGCCCTGACGAGCCGTCGGCGTACGGGCAATCGCGCCCACTTGGCCTGGAGCGCCGGTCCGCACACGTGTCCCGCGCAGGGCCCGGCCCGGCTGATCGCGTCCGTCGCGGTCGAGCGGCTCCTGGACCGGGTCCCCGACGTGGAACTGGCGGTTCCCGTGGAGGAACTGCGCCGGCGTCCCGGCCCGTTCCACCGCGCGCTCGCCGCGCTGCCGGTCGCATTTCCGCCCGCCCCAACCGTCGGACGGACCGGGGACGGACAGGCCGGGGACGGACGGACCGGGGACGCACGCACCGACACCGCGGGACGGTCGCCGTCCGAGCCCTTCGTACCGCCCGCGTCCGGGCCGTGGACGCCCGGGACCGGCCGCCCGCGGAGCGCCTGGGCGCGGACGGCGGCCTGGTGGCGCGGTGAGTGAGCGGAGCCGGGTGCGTGTGCCCGGCCTCAGGCGAGGTGCACGGGCAGGGAGCGGTGGCCGTTGGAGATGAAGGAGTCCACCGGCCTCAGCTCCTCCTCCGGGACGGCGAGCCGCAGGTCCGGAAAGCGTCCGAACAGGGCCGGAAGCGCGATCCGGGCCTCCAGGCGGCCCAGCGGCGCCCCGAGGCAGCGGTGCACACCGTGGCCGAAGGCGAGGTGCTCCTTGTCGGCGCGGGTCACGTCGAACAGGTCGGCGTCCTTGCCATGGCGCTCCGGATCACGCCCGGCGGCGGCGTACGCCGCGAGGATCGCCTCGCCCCGGGCGATCACGACGCCGTCGGGGCCGCCGAGTTCGGAGAGGGCGATGTCCTCGACGGCGTACCGCAGCGGCAGGCTCGCGACCGGCGCGTCCGCGCGCAGGGTCTCCTCCACCACGTCGTCCCAGCCCGCGCGGCCCTCCCGGACATGGGCGAGCTGTTCGGGGCGGGTGAGCAGGGCGTGCACGGCGTTGTCGATGAGGTTGACCGTCGTCTCGTGACCGGCGCTGACCATGAGGATCAGGGTGTCGAGCAGTTCCTGCTCGCTGAGCGCGGTGCCGTTCGTGTCGTCGCGGGCCGCGATGAGCCCGGAGGTCAGGTCGTCGCCGGGTGACTTCCGCTTGGCGGCGACGAGTTCGGCCAGGACGACGAGCAGCCGGCCGTAGGCCGCCGTCATCTCGCCCGGTTCCGCGGAGGTGTCGAACATGCTGTCCACCAGCTCGCGCAGCTCGGGGCCCCGGTCCTCGGGCAGTCCGAACAGTTCGCTGATCACCTGGATCGGGAGGGGATAGCAGAACTCCTCGCGCAGGTCGACGACCTGGGCCCCGCGCCCGGCCTTCGCCACGCGGTCCAGCAGCTCCCGGGTGATCTCCTCGATGCGCGGCTGGAGCGCCGCCGTCCTGCGGGCGGTGAACGCCTTGGAGACCAGGGTGCGCAGGCGGCGGTGCTCACCCCCGTACGCGGTGAACATGTTCTCCGTGGCCACCCAGGCGAACAGCGGCCACTCGGGCGTGATCGCGCCGCTCGCCAGCAGGGGCCAGTGCTGCGCGGCGTCCTTGGACACCCGGGGATCGGTGAGCAGCCGCTTCAGCAACTCGGGGCCGCTCACCGCCCAGGCCTGCACACCGCCGGGAAGCTCCACCCGGGCCAGTGGTCCTCTCTCGCGGATCCGGGCGGCCTCTCCATGGATGTCGCGTCCGGTCGCGTCGATCACCAAAGGACGTGGTTCTGCCATCGGGAGCCTCCCCGCAGTCGAACTCCGATTCGCATACGGCACGTCACGCTACGCGACGAGCGGGGTCGCCGGGATGCCAGGGGTGCCGGATGCGTACGGTGCCAACTTCCGTGCGCGTACAGGCAATTGGCCTTTGCTTGTGCACGCGGGCAAGCCAGCCGGGGTTCGGATCCTGCCGTTCCTCCGCGCCTCAGGCGTGCTCGCGGCGCAGCAGCCGCCGGCGCGGCTCCTGGTCGGGGAGCCAGCCGAAGGCGAGGCAGCTGCCGACGGCTCCGAGGAGCAGGCCGACGAAGAAGCCGCCGAGGTTGGAGGTGACCCAGGTGCCGAGCGACAGCAGGATGCCCAGCAGGGAGTAGAACAGCCGCTGGGTCGGGTTGAAGAGGATCAGCAGGCCGCACAGCAGCATCGTGGTGGGCAGCAGATACCCCGCGAGGCCCTGCATCCCGATGTGCAGGACGACCTTCAGGGACGCCTTCTCGGTGAGGAGGATCTCCGCCCCTCCCAGGGCGAGCAGCAGCCCGCCCCAGAACGGGCGGTTCGCGCGCCACCGCCGGAAGGTCTCCCGCACGTCCAGGGTCTCGTCCTTCTGCGCCTCGGCACTCATCAGCAGCCTGTGTCGCTGAAGCGGAGCTTGAGACCGGGGAGCTTGAACACCCCTGCTGTGGTCGCGTAGTTGGTCTGGCGCAGGTTCGCGATGCGCACGGTGTCGGCCTGCTGGCTGAACACGCCCTTGGGGCCCTGGACCCCGGCCTTGTCGAGCGTGCTGGCGTCGTTGCCGATCTCGATGTTGTTGAAGGAGGCGTTGCCCGACAGCTCCGTGGAGTCGGTGGTCAGGTTGGTCGCCTGGACCTTGTCCGACCCGCTGCCGGCGGTGATGAGCAGGTTCGTGCCCCCCAGGTCGACGCTCTGGCACAGGTGGTCCAGTGTCGCGTTCTTGATCGCCGAGGTGACGATGAGGACCTGGCCGCCGGTGTCGCCCGCGTTGGGGCTGTCGTCGGCCATGTTGTCGAGGCCGCCGAACTGCTCGAAGCCGGTGCCGTTCAGCTCGGTCGCGGTGACCGTGAAGGGCATGCCGGAGATGGCGAACTGGACGCCGAGGGCGCCCTGCGCCGTCGCGATCATCAGTCCCGCGGCGACCACGGTGGCCGGTACCGCCATCACGGCGGCGCGGCGCAGCCGGACCCGCCCGCGTCTGTCCTGTCCGGCGGCGGCTGAACCGCTTTCCGGGTTCTCGGGCGTGGAACCGTTGGACGCCGTGGCGTCCGGGGACGAGGCCATGTCTGCTCCCTGGGCACGTTCGATGCTGAAGTCGATGCGGGTGGGGCTCCATCGGCACGTTGTCCTGGCGCGGACAGCGGCTGCCGCGTACGCCTCCTCGCGCCTCCCGGCGGTTGCAAGGGCTTTCTCGTTACGCGGCAGTAGCCTTCGAGGAAGTTACCGGGGGTTACACGAACGGGTCAAGGCGCGTGTGGGAAAACCGTGCCAGTTGTGTCCCACCCGTGAACAGTCATCCGCCGGACAGTCGCACTGAGCTTCAACTTCCTTGCTACGCCTTGACGTTGACCATCCATCAGGTCTACAACTCTCCCTGTTTCCCGGATCCGTGGCGCCGGATCCGCCGGCCGACGCGCCCGTCACCTCCCGGACCCCGCTCTGCGGGGCGGTCATGGCGTGTTCCGGAGCGGCCCAGGCGCGTACGCCGACACGGCGCGCCGCACGGCCGTTCCCCGTTCCCGTGGCACCGGTTGCGGTCACCTTCCCCCCGAGGGCCGTGCCGGTCGCCCGGCTGTCGCTGCCGGCCCGTGGCGTACGGAGAAGGCGTCACGGACCGGCGGCGGTCACTCCCCGCACCACTCCCGCACGCGGGCCCCGGCATGTTCGCCCGCCGTCGCGCGCGGCCGTCCCACCCCGCACACCGCGCCACCGTCTCGACCCGCACCCCCGCGCCCCGGCGCGGTCAGGCACCCACACCCCCATCGGAGAAGAGGCACCCCCCAATGCGCACTCGCACCCTGCTCGCCCTCGCCGGAGCCGTCGCGGCCCTCTCGGCCTCCGCCGTCGTCCCCGCCTCCGCCGACGACGTCGCGGTCCTCACCACCGGCAGCGCCGCCGGGACCCCCGTCGCCGTCGGTGACGTCCTCGCCGCCTCGCTGGCGAGCGGCACCAACGCCACGCTCTACTCCAGCAGCACCGGCACGAGCGGCGTCTCCTGTTCCGCGTCGACCTTCACCGCGACCGCCGCCGACAACCCGGCGTCCCCCGGCACGGCCACCGAGTCCCTCACCGGCCAGACCTTCAACGCCAGTTCGTGCAGCAGCAACGTCGTCGGCGTCCTCGGCGTCACCAGCATCACCGTCGACAACCTGCCCTACAGCACCGCGGTGGGATCCGACGGAAGCGTCACGGTCACCCCGGCCGCCGGCTCCACCATCCAGACCACGGTCAAGCTGCGTTCGCTGCTGGGCACGCTGACCTGCGTCTACCGGGCCAACAGCCTGACGGGCACGGCGGACAACAGCGACAACAGCATCAACTTCACCAGCCAGCAGTTCACCAAGTTCTCGGGCTCGTCCCTCTGCTTCGCGAACGGCTACTTCACCGCGAAGTACGCCCCCGTGACCGACACCAGCCAGACGGGCAGCCCGGCGGTATTCGTCAACTGATCCCCACGGGAAGCCGGTTCACTGCCGGCGTCGCAGCACCACGGCGACGCCGGCGGTGAGCAGCAGCGCCGCTCCCGCCCCGCCGGCGACCATGGGGAGGGCGGGACCGCCGCCCGAGGTGTTCTCGGCGGCGGGTGCCAGATGGTCGGTGCCCGCCTTCTCGGCGGCCGGACCGGCCGTGCTGGACGGAGAGTCGGCCGGGGCCGAGACCGTCGAGGGGCTGGGTGTGGCGGTCGCCGACCGGGTCGCCTTGGGCGACGCCTTGGCGCTCTTGCCGGCGGAGCCGCTCGCCGTGGTCCCCGAAGTCCCGCTGCTCGTGGCCGGCTTCGAGGCTCCGCTCCCGCCGGAGAACACGACGTCCGAGCAGGAGTAGTACGTGTCCGGCGTGCTGGAGTTCTGCCAGATCGTGAACAGCATCTGGCGGCCGGTACGGCCGGAGGGCAGCGTGGCCCTGATGCGGTAGGCGCCGGCGACCAGCGCCGGGTCGGTGACCGACGCGAACGGTTTCTCCGGCAGGTCGGACCACTTCAGCGGCCGCGTCGGGCTGTAACCCTGCTTGGTCAGATAGAGCTTGAACGTTCCCTGGTGCGCGATCGTCGAGCTGTACTTCATCGTCAGGGCCGCCCCGGCCGTCAGACGGGTCGCCGGGAAGTCGGCGCGGGCCAGGTCGAGTCCCTTGTAGGCGGGCAGGTTGCCGCTGCACAGCTTTCCGTCCGGGATCACCGAACGGTCCCGGCCGTCGACCCCGCCCACCCGCAGGTTGTCCCACGCGGTGAAGGGAGCGCCGTTCGCGGCGATCGCCGCCCGGCAGGCAGCCGTCCGGTTCTGGCTGCCGCCCTCGGGCGAGCACGCGTACACGCGGCTGACCGGAGACGTCGGCGCGCCGTGCGCCGACGCGGTCCCCGCGGCCCACGTGGTGAGCAGCAGCGGAGCCGCCAGGGCGACGGCGGCCGCGGTGGCGGTGCGGTAGGCGGTCATCCGGGACGTCTCCTCGATGCGTGGGCGAAGCACTGGGCGTGGCGCTGGGCGTGGCGGTGGGCCGTCGCGCGCGGCCGGGACACACACTCCACGCGTGGGGCACGGTGGGATACGGATGCCGCGGGCCGTGCGTTCAGATCCGCGATCCGCGCGAAACGGAACCACCGCGCGCGATCGCACCGGACGCGGCCCGGCCCTCCGCCGGACCAGGGGCCGAACACCGCCCGGGCCAAGGGCCGTACATCTCCCGGATCGAGGGCCGTGCGCCGCCCGGATCGAGGGCCGTGCATCTCCCGGATCGAGGGTTTTCCCGCTATCCCTCCGCTCCGCCGCCCGCCTAGGGTTCAGCGACCGCCGACGGCGGCTGCGCACCCTGTGTCCAGGACCCGGCCGTGCGCAGGACACCGGCGCGGCCGACAACAGCTCGAAGCCGACCGACCTAGGCCGAACGCTGAGCTCCACGGGGGGAGGGGCCGCCCGGCGCGCATCGCGTCGGACGGCCCCTTCTGTTCAGCCGGTACGGTGAGCCGCATGCGCGATCCCGAGGTCCCCGCCCCCTTCGCAACCGGTCCCGACGGCGTCCCGGTGGTCGTGAGCTCGGTGCGCGGCTCCTTCCCCTGGAGCGTGCTGGCGCACCGGCACCCGGCGCTCATCCACAAGGTGCGGGACGCCTTTCCGTACGGTCCCGAGCAGCGTGACGCGCTGGACGCCCTGCTCCGGAACTGCGCCGAAGGGGTCGTGGAACCGCTCGCGGAACCCGCCGCGGACCGCGGCCGGTGGGACGCCTGGGGCGGACGGGAGTACTACGGCCGCTCCTGGTTCGACCTGCCCTTCCTGTGGTCCGAGAGCTACTTCTACCGCAAACTCCTCGAAGCCGTCGGCTACTTCGAGCCGGGTCCCTGGCAGGGCATCGACCCCTTCCGTCCCTTCAAGCTCGCCGAACTCGACACCCCCGAGGCCGCCGCCGAACTCGCCGCGCTGGACGACCTCGCGCTCCGGCCCGCCGACGAACAGGAGGAGGCGCTGCTGCGCGGATCCCTGTGGGGCAACCGCGCCGACCTCGGGTTCAGCCTGGCCGGAACCGGAGGCGCGGCGGCCGCCGAGGAGCGGCTCGTGGCCAACGACACCGAGCTGCTGCGGTCCCTGCTCACCGGCGGCACCCTCTGTGTCGTGGCGGACAACGCGGGCCGGGAACTCGTCCCCGACCTCCTCCTCGTCGACCATCTGCTCCGGCACGGCCGGATCGGGCGGGCCGCCCTGCACGTGAAGCCGTACCCGTACTACGTCTCCGACGCCACCGCGGCCGACGTGCTGGACGCGCTGCGCCGGCTGACCGCCGCCAAGGGAGCCGCGGGCGAGGCCGGGAACCGCCTCTGGGCCGCCCTGTCCGAAGGCCGGCTGACCCTGCGGACCCATCCCTTCGCCTGCGGCCCGCTGCCGTACGCCGATCTGCCGGACGACCTGCGGCGGGAGTTCGCCGCCGCCGATGTGACCCTGCTGAAGGGCGACCTGAACTACCGCCGGCTCATCGGCGACCGGCTGTACCCCGCCACGACCCCGTTCGCCGTCGCCACCGCAGGCTTTCCCGGGGCGGTGGCCACGCTGCGGACGCTCAAGTCCGATGTCGTCGTCGGGCTCACGGCCTCCGTCGAGGCGGACCTCGACGCCACCGAGGGCGACAGCTGGCGCACCGCCGGAACCCACGCGCTGATCCAGGCGAGGCGCGGATGACCGCCGAGCCCATGGCAGGGGCAACGCGCGCGGCTTTCGGGCGGGTTCACGCGATGGTGTGATCATGTCCTGGCCTGCGGATGTGCGCGCGGAGCCCTGGGTAGGGCCCGGCCATGACGCAGCCGTTCCGACTCCCGCGCTTCTACATGCCCTACGCCGCCCGGCTCAACCCGCACCTCGACGAGGCGCGGGCCCACTCCGGCGAGTGGGCCCGCGAGATGGGCATGCTCGAAGGCTCGGGCATCTGGGAGCAGACCGACCTCGACGCCCACGACTACGGCCTGTTGTGCGCCTACACCCATCCCGACTGCGACGGACCGGCGCTCAGTCTGATCACCGACTGGTACGTGTGGGTGTTCTTCTTCGACGACCACTTCCTGGAGACCTTCAAGCGCACCCAGGACCGCGCCGGCGGCAAGGCCTACCTGGACCGGCTCCCCCTCTTCATGCCACTCGACCTGTCGGCCCCCGTCCCCGAACCGGAGAATCCCGTGGAGGCGGGACTCGCCGACCTGTGGGCGCGCACGGTGCCCTCGATGTCCACCGCGTGGCGCGCGCGGTTCGCCGAGTCCACCGAGCACCTGCTCAACGAGTCGATGTGGGAGCTGTCCAACATCGACGAGGGGCGGATCGCCAACCCCGTCGAGTACATCGAGATGCGCCGCAAGGTGGGCGGAGCCCCCTGGTCGGCGGGGCTCGTGGAGTTCGCGACCGCCGAAGTGCCCGAGCCCGTCGCCGGTTCGAGGCCGCTGCGGGTCCTGATGGAGACGTTCTCGGACGGCGTCCACCTGCGCAACGACCTGTTCTCCTACCAGCGGGAGGTCGAGGAGGAGGGCGAGCTCAGCAACGGCGTCCTCGTCCTGGAGTCGTTCTTCGGCTGCACGACACAGCAGGCCGCCGAGACCGTCAATGACGTGCTCACCTCGCGGCTCCACCAGTTCGAGCACACGGCGCTCACCGAGGTGCCCGCGCTGGCCCTGGAGCGGGGCCTCGACGCCGCGGAGGCCGCCGCCGTCGCCGCGTACACGCGCGGGCTCCAGGACTGGCAGTCCGGCGGACACGAATGGCACATGCGCTCCAGCCGCTACATGAACAAGGGCGCCGTCGAGGAGGCACGGACCCCCGTCCCGAGCGGGCTCGGCACGTCCGCGACGGACGTCGGGGCGCTGCTCTCGGCGGCCGGGGCGGAGCGGCTGCGCGCGTACGGCCATGTCCCGTTCGAGAAGGTCGGGCCGTCCGTGCTCCCCGACTTCCACATGCCCTTCGAGGTCACCCTCAGCCCGCACCTCGCGGGCGCCCGCGAGCGTCTCGGGGGCTGGATGCACGCCATGGGCATGCTCCGGGAGGGCGTCTGGGACGAGGACAAGCTGATCGCGTACGACCTGCCGCTCTGCGCCGCGGGCATCCATCCCGACGCGACACCCGAGGCCCTCGACCTCGGTTCGCGGTGGCTGGCCTGGGGCACGTACGCCGACGACTACTACCCGCTGTGCTTCGGCAACCACCGTGACCTGGCCGCCGCCAGGCTCGCCACCGCGCGCCTGTCCGCCTGCATGCCCGAGGAGGGCGAGGAGCCGCCCGTCCCGGTCAACGGCATGGAACGCGGACTGATCGACCTGTGGCGGCGCACGACCGCGGACATGGCCCCGGAGGCCAGGAACACCCTGCGCGCCTCGGTGGACGTGATGACGGAGAGCTGGCTGTGGGAGCTGTCCAACCGGATCCAGGGCCGCATCCCCGACCCGGTGGACTATCTGGAGATGCGCCGGGCCACCTTCGGCTCCGAGCTCACCATGAGCCTGTCCCGCCTCGGACACGGCCGGACGGTCCCCCCGGAGGTCTACCGCAGCGGCCCGGTCCGGTCGCTGGAGAACGCGGCCATGGACTACGCGATGCTCCTGAACGACGTCTTCTCGTACCAGAAGGAGATCGAGTACGAGGGAGAGATCCACAACGGCATCCTCGTCGTACGGAACTTCTTCGGCTGCGACTACCCGACCGCGCTCGGCATCGTCCATGATCTGATGACCCGGCGCATGGAGCAGTTCCAGCATGTCGTCGCACACGAACTGCCGCTCCTCTACGAGGACTTCAAGCTCTCGGAGGAAGCGCGCGAGGTGATGCGGGGCTATGTCGCCGAGCTGGAGAACTGGCTGGCGGGAGTCCTGAGATGGCATCAGGACTGCCACCGGTACGGCGCGGCCGACCTGGCCAGGCGCGCCCACGGCTTCGTGCCGGACCAGGTGCCGGCGCCGCCCCTGGCCCTTCGGGCGGAGCCCGTGTCGCTCTGACGGACCGGACCGGACCGGTCCGGGCGGAGACAGGTCCCTCGCGCGGATCGTTTCCGGGACGGGGCCCGTCCAGTCTCACTCGTTCGGGGATCGTCGCGCGCCGGAGCGAGGGGTAGGGCAGGAGCCGAAGGCGGTCCGTGGAACATCTGCCGGAGGCGACTCATGGAACAGGCCGCGTTGCGACCCAAACCGATGCCGGGCCGGGATCCGGGCGGCGGCGCCCGGTCCTCCCGTGGCGCCCGGCGCCCGCGCGAGGAGCGGCGTCGTGGCAGGCGCCTGGTCACCCTGTCGGCCGGGGTGTTCGCCGGGGCGGTGCTGGTCCTGTCCGGTGTGGGGATCGGCGCGGTGGGCGCGACCGTGGTCGGCGCGGGCGGACTGGCGGAACTCCGGGAGCGGGCCGGCGCGATCGGCGCGGCCGTCGGTGCGGCCGGGCCGGCCCGGGAGCCCTCCGCCGGGGCCGCGGCGCCGGGGCCGGGAGCCGACGGCGCACACCTGGCGGCCGGTTCGGGAGCGCCGACGTCCGCCGGTTCGCCGGCTCCGGGGCCCGGCGGCACAGGGGTGTCGCCGCCCACCGGGTCCGAGCGGGAGCCCGTACGGGGCACCCTGGGCGTCGAGGCCGTCGACGCCCCCGCCGGCCCGGGCGCGCTCATCGTCGGGGTGCACGTCCCCGGCCCCGGCTGCACCGCGGGCCTCGTGCGCGGCGACGTCCTGCTCGCCCTCGACGGGACCCGGATCACCTCGGCCGCCGACCTCGCGCGCGCCGTGGCGGACGCGGCACCGGGCCGTGAGGTCACCCTGCGGGTGCGCCACGCGAACGGCGGCCGTGGGCGCCTGACAGCGGTGCCGGGCACCGCGACCTGAGGCGGCCGGGCCGGGACCGCGCCGGGGACACGGGGTCCGTCAGGTCGGATCTCGGAGAAAGGGGCTGGTCAACCGGGCCGCGGGCGGTCACCATGGCCGCATGCTGAGCACTCTCGCCGCCTTCCTCGGCGCCTGCACCCTGATCGCCGCCTCGCCGGGACCGAGCACCGTGCTGATCATCAAACGGTCCCTGGGCAGCAGGCGGTCCGGGTTCCTGACCGTGCTCGGCAACGAGACGGGCGTCTTCCTGTGGGGCGCCGTCGCCGCGTTCGGCCTCACCGCGCTGCTCGCCGCCTCCGAGATGGCGTACGACGTCATGCGGATCGTCGGCGCCGTGGTGCTCGTCGGCTTCGGTGTCCAGACGCTGTGGCAGGCACGCCGTACCAAGGAGGGTGCCGACGGAGGCTGGGAGGGCGCGGAGAGGAGCGACTGGGCGTCCTACCGGGGCGGGCTGCTGCTCAACCTCGCCAACCCCAAGGCCGCCGTCTTCGCGATGTCCTTCCTGCCGCAGTTCGTGCCCGAGGGCGCCCCGCACCTGCCCGCCATGCTCGGCCTCGCCGCGCTCTGGGCGGTCTACGAGGTGGGCTACTACGGCGTCTACGTGTGGTTCGTCGGCCGGATGAAGGCGGTGCTGTCCCGGACGGGCGTGCGCCGGCGTCTGGAACAGGTCTCCGGGGGCGTCCTGCTGCTCCTGGGAGCCCGTCTCGCCCTGGAGGGCTGACCCGCTCCGGTGCGACCGGCTCGCGCGCGCCCCACCGGAGAGGCAGGATGCTGCCGTAGCCCCCCGGGGGAACTCCGCACACACGGAGGCAACGATGACCGCCGCCACACCCGCGCCCTTCACCGCGAACGACTACGAGGCCCGGATGCGGCGCGCGGCCGAGGCCGCGGCCGACGCCGGGCTCGACGGCGTCCTGGTCGCGCCGGGGCCCGACCTGGTGTGGCTGACCGGATACCGCCCGGTGGAGACCGAGCGGCTCACCCTGCTGGTGCTGCGGGCGGGACACGACCCGGCCCTCGTCGTGCCCACCCTGGAGGCGCCCGACGCGGCCAAGTCGGCCGGCGCGCCCGCGCTGACCCTGCACGCCTGGACCGACGGCACGGACCCCTACGCCGCCGCCGAACCCCTCATGAGCCGCGCGGGCCGCTTCGGCATCAGCGACAACGGCTGGGCCCTGCATCTGCTCGGAATCCAGAAGAGGCTCCCCGACACCCGCTACGAGGCCCTGACCGAGACACTGCCGATGCTCAGGGCCGTCAAGGACGCGGCCGAACTGGAGCGGCTGGCGGCCGCCGGAGCCGCGGCCGACGAGGCGTTCGAGGAGATCCGCAAGGTCCGCTTCGCCGACCGCAGGGAGTCGGAGGTGTCCAAGGACCTGGCCGATCTGCTGCGCCGGTTCGGGCACTCCCAGGTGGACTTCACCATCGTCGCCTCGGGCCCCAACGGAGCCAACCCGCACCACGAGGCCGACGAGCGCGTGATCGAGCCCGGCGACATGGTCGTCCTGGACTTCGGCGGCCTCAAGGACGGCTACGGCTCCGACACCTCCCGCACCGTCCACGTCGGCGAACCGGACGACGAGGAGCGCAAGGTGCACGACATCGTGCGCGAGGCCCAGGAGGCCGGCTTCCGTGCCGTGCGGCCCGGGGCCGCCTGCCAGGACATCGACCGTGCCGCGCGCGCCGTCATCGAGGCCGCCGGGTACGGCGAGTACTTCATCCACCGCACCGGGCACGGCATCGGCGTCACCACCCACGAACCGCCCTACATGGTCGAGGGCGAGGAACAGCCCCTGGTCCCCGGCATGTGCTTCTCCGTGGAACCGGGGATCTATCTGCCCGGGCGCTTCGGGGTCCGTATCGAGGACATCGTGACGGTGACCGGGGACGGCGGACGCCGGCTCAACAACACCTCACGCGAGATGGTCATCGTCGACTGACACGGGCCCGCGGACCGTGCGACGATCCGTCGAACCCGCCCCCGGACGACAAGGGCGCGCCCATGAACCCGACACCGGCACCGGCACCACCACCGACCTCCGAGACCGTCCGTCGGCTGGTCCGCGCCCTGCTCTTTGACGACACCGCCCCGGGTCCCGGACCCGACGTACGACCCGTCGGCGAGCCGGGCGGGAGCTTCACCTGGTGGGTGGGCCGGCACCATGTGCTGCGGCTCGCGCCGGACCACCAGTCCTCCCTGCGCCGGCGCCGTGAACTGCGCCTGCGCGATCTGATCCGCCCCTTCGTCGGGGGCGCCGTCCCCATGAGCGTCGCGCGGGGCGACTGGGCGAGCGGACTGAGCTACACCCTCGACACCCTGGTGCCCGGCGTCTCCGGCGACGAGCAGGCCGTCTCCGCACTCGGCGAGGCCGACCTGGCGGACCTGCTGACCGGGCTGCGCGAGGTGCCCGTACGGCAGGCCGAGACGCTGGGGGTGCCGCGGAGCGCGCCGCGCTCCCTGGAGACCCTGCGCGCCGCCGCCGTACGGGCCGCCGAACGCCTCCCCGCCGAGGAGTTCGACCCCGCCGGTCTCGACCAGCTCGCCGCGCCCGCCGCCGTCCAGCTCGGCGCGCAGGCGGGCCCCGCGGTCCTCGTGCACCACCGGCTCCTGGGCGAACACCTCGTGGTCGGACCCGACGGACGGGTGCGGGGCGTCCTCGGCTGGAGCGGCACGGTGATCGGCGATCCGGCCGAGGACATCGCCGGGCTGGCCCTCGCCGTCGGCGCCCCGGCCGCCGTCCGCGCCGCCACCCTCGCCGGCTACGGCGCCCGCTCCTGCCTGCGCGGCCTGTGGCTCGCCCGCTGCGACACCGTCGTCGGGCTCGCCGAGGGGCTCCGGGGCGGCCGGGCCCCCGGCCGGCTTCCGCTCCTGGAGGCCCGGTTGAGGCGCGCCTGGGAGTCGATCCTGCTGGAGCGGGTCACGGACCTGCGGGACACACCCGACGACCCGCCCTAGCACCGGAACCGGCGGGACGGAACCGGCGGGACGGACCGGGCGGTGCCGGCCCGTCCTGGCGGGCCCTCACGCCTGGGTCAGCACCACGCACGACTCGCCCGGTACCGTCAGCACCCCGTCCTGGCCCGGCGCCTCGACCGGGTCCCACGCGGCGAGGACGCGCGCCCTGCGGATGCCCAGGGGAATCGCCGCGGGGTCCTTGCCGAGGTTCACGGTGACCCGGACGTCCCCGCGCCTGACGGCGATCCAGCGGGCCCCCGGATCGTGGGCGACCCTGACCGCCGCGAGATCGGGATCCGACAGGTCGGCCTGGCCCCGGCGCAGCGCGATCAGTTCGCGGTACCAGGCCAGCAGCCGGGCGTGCGGGGCCCGTTCGGGCTCCGACCAGTCGAGACAGGAACGGTTCCGGGTCGCCGGGTCCTGCGGGTCCGGCACGTCCTCCTCGGCCCAGCCGTGCGCCGCGAACTCCCGCCGCCTGCCCCGCCGTACGGCCTCGGCGAGCTCGGGATCGGTGTGGTCGGTGAAGAACTGCCAGGGTGTGCCGGCGCCCCACTCCTCGCCCATGAACAGCATCGGGGTGAAGGGCGCGGTGAGCGTCAGCGCGGCGGCGCAGGCCAGCAGCCCGGGGGACAGGGCGGCCGACAGCCGGTCACCCTGGGCGCGGTTGCCGATCTGGTCGTGGGTCTGGCCGTAGCCGAGCAGCCGCTGCGCCGAGACGCGCGCCCGGTCGAGCGGACGGCCGTGATGGCGCCCGCGGAAGCTGGACCAGGTGCCGTTGTGGAAGAAACCGGACGTCAGCGTCTTGCACAGCGCGGTGAGCGGGGTGTGCGCGAAGTCGGCGTAGTAGCCCTGGGACTCCCCGGTCAGCGTGGTGTGCAGCGCGTGGTGGAAGTCGTCGTTCCACTGCGCGTGCAGCCCGAGACCGCCCTCCTCGCGGGAGGTGATGAGCCGGGGGTCGTTGAGGTCCGACTCGGCGATCAGGAACAGTGGCCGGCCCAGATCACCGGCGAGCGCGTCCACGGCCGCCGACAGCTCCTCCAGGAAGTGCAGCGCCCGGGTGTCCCGCAGCGCGTGCACCGCGTCGAGCCGCAGTCCGTCCAGACGGTAGTCGCGCAGCCAGGCCAGCGCACTGCCCACCAGATAGGCGCGCACCTCGTCCGAGCCGGGCGCGTCGAGGTTCACCGCGGAGCCCCAGGGCGTCTGGTGGGTGTCGGTGAAGTACGGCCCGAACGCGGGCAGATGATTGCCCGACGGACCCAGATGGTTGTGCACGACGTCGAGGACGACACCGAGGCCCAGTTCATGGGCCCGGTCGACAAAGCGCTTCAGCGCCTCGGGACCGCCGTACGGCTCGTGCACCGCCCACAGGGAGACCCCCTCGTACCCCCAGCCGTGCCGGCCGGGGAACGGGCAGAGCGGCATCAACTCGACGTGCGTGACGCCCAGTTCGGCCAGGTGCCCGAGGCGGTCCGCCGCCGCGTCCAGCGTGCCCTCGGGCGTGTACGTCCCCACGTGCAGTTCGTAGAGGACCGCGCCCGGCAACGGGCGTCCCGGCCAGTCGGCACGCCACGCGTACCGGCCCTGGTCGACCACCGCGCTCGGTCCGTCGGGGCCGTCCGGCTGGCGGCGCGAGCGGGGATCGGGCAGCACCGGCCCGTCGTCCACCGCGAACCCGTACCGCGTCCCGTCCTCCGCCTCCGCCTCGCCCGTCCACCATCCGGCACGCCCCGGCTCGCGCTCCAACGCGCTCGTGACACCGGCGCAATGGAGCGTCATCCGGTCGGCCCGCGGTGCCCACACCTCGAATCGCATGGACGCTTCCCCCTTGTCGGCTCGCAGTGACCCAGCACGTCCATGGTGCTCCACGGGAGATCAATTCGCTTTCGGATCCACCCTTTTGCCGCGTGTTCGTCGCCCTTTGGTCGCGCGAACGGCCGCACCCGGTCCCACCAGCCGTTTCCGGGTCTTCTGGACACCTTGTCGTTACTGCCCGACAATCACGAACGTGACGTCGTCCTTCGAGTTCCATCCGTACCCCGCGCGGCTGTCCGACGCGGAGCGCGACCGGGCGCTCAAGTCCCTCCGTGACGGCGTCGCCCTCGGCCGTCTCTCGCACGACACCTTCATCCACCGCATGGAACTGGCGCTGGCCGCACGCCGCTCCGACGAACTCGCCGTGCTCACCGCCGACCTGCCCGCCGACGGCGAGGTCACCGGGCGGCGCTGGTCGAAGCGGGTGTTCGGCACGGTGGAGGCCGTCTCCGGCTTCACGGTCCGGCTGCGCCGGGCCTGGCAGGCCGAGCGGCTGCCCAAACTCCAGCTCCCCGACCCGGGCGACAGCTATCCGCTGCTCATCGGCCGCGACCCCGCCAGCGGACTGCGCCTCAATCACGAGACCGTCTCCCGCGTGCACGCCGAACTGCGCCGCCAGGGCGGCGCCTGGGTGCTGCGCGACCTCGGCTCGACCAACGGTACGACCGTCAACGGACGCCGCGTCATCGGCGCGTCGGTCGTGAAGGACGGCGACCAGGTCGGCTTCGGCCGCATGATGTTCCGCCTCGCCTCGGCCTGAACCGCGGCTCGCCGCGGTGGACCGGGGGCGTGTCCGCGCGCCCGGCGGCCTTACGGGGACCGGCTTTCGGTGTCCGCCGCCCAACATCCTCGCGCTCCCGCGGTGTTGACGTACCCCCGGAGTCCGTGACTGACTGTGTGTACTTCATGTACATCTGGTGAAACGACGGCACGTACGAGTGGAGGTGTGCTCTGCCGCCACTGCGCCGTTACCCCACCGTCGACGAACTCGGCGCGCGCGCCGCCGCGCTCGTCGCCCGGCACCCCGAGGACGCCCGGCTGCGCCGCGTGGGCACCTCCCGGGCCGGCACACCGATGCTGCTCCTGTCCGTCGGACACGGCGGCCGCCAGGCCCTCGTCGTCGCCGGACCGCACGCCAACGAACCCGTCGGCGGAGCGACCGCCCTCCGGCTCGCCGAACGGGCCCTGGCGGACCCGCGTCTGACCGAGGGCGCGGACGCCACCTGGAACCTGCTGCTCTGCCTCGACCCCGACGGCTCCCGCCGCAACGAGGCCTGGCTCCGGGGCCCTTACACGCTCGGCCACTACTTCCGGCACTTCTTCCGGCCCGGCTTCCGCGAACAGCCCGAGTGGCTGCCCGACGGCGCGGAGGCCGCCGCCCTGCCGGAGACCCGGGTCCTGCTCGGACTCCAGGACGAACTGCGGCCCTTCCTCCAGTGCTCCCTGCACGGCGTCGACGTCGGCGGCGCCTTCGTCGAGCTGACCCGCGACCTGCCCGGGCTCTCCCGGCGTCTCGCGCACAGCGCGGCCCGCCTCGGCATCCCGCGCGAACTCGGCCCGTACGACACCCTGTACTGGCCGGAGCTCGGCCCCGCCGTCTACCGTGTCCCGCCGCCGCGCTCGGGTGACCTGGCCGCCGCCATCACGGAGGCCGCGGTCGACTCCACCTGGTTCCACCCCCAGCGGCACGGCACGGTCACCGCCATCGTCGAGGCGCCCATGTGGGGCGTCGGCGCCGTCGAGGACCCGGCGCGCCCCGCCGACCCCGACCCGGCGCTGCGCTCCGTGAGCCGGACCCTGCGGCACGACACGGGGATCCTGGAGGACATCCTGGCCCGGGTGCGCCCCGGCCTCGGCGACTCGCCGGACGTGACTTGCCTGCTCGCCCCGGTCGACGACTATTTACTGGTCGGCCCCGGACTCGCCGACTCATGGGACCCCGACGTCCGCGACGCCGGGACCCGGGCGCTGCCGCCGCTGGACATCGCCCGGCTCACCGCCCTGCGCCTCGCCGGGCGCCGGGTCGCGCTGCGCACCGCCGGGCTGCTGCACCAGCTCGTCACCGCCTCCGGCAAGGACCCGTCCGGCGCGCTGCCCGAGCTCGACCGGCTGATCGACACGTGGTGCGCCGACTACCGCGACGGCTGCGGAGCGCGCTGGATCCCGGTCGCACGCCAGGTCGAGTACCAGGCTCGGGTCGTCCTCTCCGCGTTCGAACTCGCGGGCCGCCACACGGGAGTACGTCCCCGTTCGGGTGACTCCGGCTGGACCGCGCGGGCCAGGGTGCCGATGCACCGGGAATGACGAGAACCCTTCGAGCGATCCGCGTCGCCCTCCTGGTCCCGCTCGCGCTCCTTCTGGCGGGTGCGGCCCCGTCGGCCCACGCGTCCCCCCGGCACGGCCTCCATGGCGACTGGCTGAGCCTCGCCGTCACCCGTGGCGACGCCCGGTCGAGCGACACCCGTGGCGTCCTGCTGCTCTGCGACCCGCCCCAGGGTCACGCCCACGCGGCCAGGGCCTGCCGGCAACTCGCCGCCGCCGGCGGGAACATCGACCGCATCCCGCGCCGGACCGGTGTCATGTGCCCGATGCTCTACGCCCCCGTGACGGCGTCCGCGCACGGCCGATGGAACGGCCACCGGGTCGACTTCACGCGCACGTTCTCCAACTCCTGTGTCATGAAGGCCCGGACGGGCGCGGTGTTCGACCTGACGAGCTGAGTCAGGCCGCGCCCTCCCGCGCGTGGCGGGCGGCCGCCAGCACCGTACGGGCCTGGTGCTCGACCTGGTTCTCCAGCGGCACCCACCGCGCGCGGAAGCGTTCGGCGAAGGCCTCGCTCCAGCCGGCGACCAGCTCCTCGAGGCGCGGTGCCTCCCGGTCGTCGGCCTCCTGGAGCACGCGCAGCAGCATCGACGCGGCCCGCAGCGGGATCCGCCGGCCGAACGCGTCCACGCTGCCCACGTACGCCATCGTCGAGTCCACGGGGGGCGGCTGGGACCAGTCGGCGGCGAGCCCCGGCACCAGGTCGAGCGCCCACTTCGCGGCCCGCAGCAGGGGGCCCTCGGGCCCCCGCAGCCGGGGCAGGGCCCGGCCGAGCACCGCCTCCACCTGATCGGCGTCCGTCACCAGCCGCTGGGCCAGGCGCCGCATCGCCGCCGCCGGAGCCGGGTGCGGCGCCGGATCGTCCACCAGGTCGCTGGCCCACATAGGGACCTCCACGACGGCCGTCAGACCGCCGTACCGGTGGGCGTGGTACCAGGTGCTGTGCCGGGCGTCGTCCGGCATGCTCGGGTACGCCGCGTCCGAGCCGGGGGCCGGCATCACATGCACCCCTGGCCCCGAGGCGGGCCAGCCCGCCGCGTCCGAGGCGGCCGTCTCCACCGGGATGTGCAGCTCCGCCGCGGACTTGGCGAACGGTTCGGCCAGACCCGGGATGTCCTTGGTCAACTGCACCCAGCTGCCGCCCAGATCGGTTCCGTGCAGGGTCACCTGGAGGTAGGGCCGCACCTCGTCGATGACCCCGGTCAGCACCCGGGTCTCCGGCGGGAGCCGGTCGGGCGGCAGCACGGAGGGCGACCACTCCGGCTGCTCGGGCCCGGCCGGACGGAAGAAGCCCAGGTGGTAGTCGAGGAGGGTCCGCGGCGCGGGGGTCACATGCAGGCTCGCCCCGTCGGGGTCCGCGCAGAGCAGGAAGTGCCACGCGGTGTCCCTGCGCAACTCCCGCCGGAACAGCGTGCGTTCGGCCAGGGACAACAGGGTTGAGCCGCCTGTCGGTTCGTTGGCGTGGGCTCCGGCCACGACGAGGACCGCACGCCGGGCGTGGCCGACGGACAGCAGGTGGAGGGGTCGGCCCGCGCGTGAGGTGCCCACTTGCCTGAGGACGCACAGGTCGGGCCGGTGGGCCGCCAGCGCCGAGGCGGACGACACGATTTCGGCCACACTGGGGTAGCGCAACTCCGGCAGATGACTCACCCCCGACTTGTCCGCCCTGCGTCGCTTTTGGCAGTACTCCACGGTCTCGGAGAACTGTCAAGGAGGCCTCGGGGCGGCCCCGGGAGAGCCCGGGTGGCATTTTCCGGCGGCAAGGGGCAGCGGCGGATGCGCCCGTCCTCCCGGGCCGGGGCGGGCCGCGTCCCGCAGGCCTGCGGCTCGTCCCGGCGGGAGCCCGCGAGGGGCTGTTCGGCGCGGGGCGCCCGGCGTACGCCCCGCGCCCTCGGCGGGCGGGCAGGTGTGACGTACACGATTCACTCGTCCGGGTGTACGCGAACTGCGGTTCCCCGCGGGCGGTGTTCGACTCGGAACGACCGCGCGCGGGTCCGGCGCGCAGACCCGAGGTGGTGGCCCGCGGTGCTGTGTCCACACGGCCTTCCCGTCGAAGGCCCCCCGACGACGAACCCCACGGGCCCACCGGCCCCACCCGCGGAGGGCGCGCCGGCCGCGCCCTCCGCGGGCCGCACCCCGGCGCCCCCGGCCGGCGGCGGCCCCGCTCCGGGGTCCGCGGGCTCCACCGATGGACACGGGGCGGCTCGCGCCGGCTCGTCACCGACCAGGACCGGCGGGACCGTACCTCGTCCGCTTCCGGTGGGACCGACGGGACCGGGACCGGCTCCCTCCCCGTGCACGGCGTTCGATCACCAAGGCGTCCCGCCGTACGCACCGCCCCGTGGGTCCTTCGCGCGCGCGGGCGCCCCGGGCAGTCTGCTCGACCTGGAGACCCGGCGTGACCCGCAGCCGCTGTACCGCTCCCTGCGCGGCGCCTTCCCGCTGGTCCACGACGAACCGTTCGGGGCCTGGCTGGTCAGCCGGTACGCCGATGTGCGGGCGGTGCTCCGGGACCCGCGGTTCGTGGCGCCCGAGCCCGGACCCGTACCGCCGCACGCGGGCGCGTACCGGGCCGCCCTGGCCTCGGTGCGGGGGGACCGGGTGGCGGCCGCGCTGCGCGCGGGCGCCCAGCGCACCGCCCACGTCCTCGCCAGCCGCCTGGCGTCCCGTCAGGAGGCCGACCTCGTCGCCGAGTTCTGCCAGTGGCTGCCCGCCGCGGCGGCCGTCGCCGCGCTCGGGCTGCCCTACGAGGACACCGCCCGCGTGCACGCCTGGTGCCGGACCGGACTCGACCACCTCGGCGGTCACCGCCCCGGCCTCGACGCCTGTCTGCGGCCCCACATCGCCCGCCGCCGCGCCCACCCCGGCGACGACCTGCTGTCCGTGCTGTGCGCGCCCGGCCCCGACGGCGAGCCGCTGCCGGACGAGGCCGTGACCGGGATCGCCGGGACCGTGCTCGGCGCGGCGGGCGAGACGACGGCCCGCGCCCTAGCGTCGTTCCTCGCCAACCTCCTCGACCACCCGCGCCAACTCGACCTGATCCGGGCCCGTCCCGAGCTGACCGGCGCGGCCTGGGCCGAGTCGCTGCGTCGCGACCCGCCGTTGCAGATCGTGCCCCGCCGCACGCTCGAACCGATCGGCCCGATACCCGCGGGCGCCACCGTGGCGTGTCTGCTCGGCGCCGCGGGCCGCGACCCGGCCAGGTTCGCGGACCCGGACCGCTACGACATCTTCCGCGCGGACCCGGGCGACCTCGCGCACGGCACCGGAGCGCACCACTGCCCGGGTGCCCCGCTGGCCCGGCTGACGGCGGAGGCGGGGCTGAACGCCCTGCTGACCGTCCTGCCGGGCCTGCGCAGGGCCCCCGGGCCCCGGCCGCGCCCCGATGGCCTGGTCAGCCGCTCTCCCCGGACCCTCCCGGTGTGTCTGCGCTGACGCGCTCCAGCAGCGCGACGGGTGCCGTGCCGAAGAGGTCCGCCACGCGCACGTGCCCCGTGAACTCCCGCCCCGCCGGACCGGAGGGGAGCACATCGGTCCACCGCCCCGGTGGAAGCACGAGCACGGTGTCCCGCCAGCCGCCCGCCTCCGCGAGCACCAGCGACAGCCGGGTGACGGCCGTGATCACCTCTCCCGACCGCGCGAACGCCACACAGTGCTCGGCCGCCGGCCCCTCGGCCGACAGCGGCGCGTACGTCGCCGACGCGCCGAAGACACCGGGCCTGCGGGCGCGCAGGCGCAGCGCGGCGGCCGTCAGCGCCGGCTTCTCGGCCGACGGCTCGCGCGGGGCGAACGGCTCCCGGTTGTCCGGGTCCACCAGCGCCCGGTATTCGTCCTCCGTGCCCTGGTACACGTCCGGCACCCCGGGCATCGTCAGATGGACCAGGGCGGCCCCCAGGACGTTCGCCCGCACATGCGGGGCCAAGGAGGCCCGCAGGGCGTCCACGTGCCGTCCAGGGGGCCCGCACGGCCCGTCGGAGACGAACGCCGCCACCGCGTCCTCGTACGCGGGATCGCGCTCGGTCCAGGCGGTGCGCGTCCCGGCCTCCCTGACGTGCTTCAGCAGGGCGCCCTGTACGCGCTCCGTACGGGCCGCGGCCGTCTCCTGCCCGGCGGCCGGGCCGAGGCCGAACACCGTCTGCCAGGCCGCCCACGCCACCGTCGGGTCGGGGGTCCCCGGTCCCTCGTCGGTCGCCACCGCCAGCACCTCGGACCAGGTCTCCGGGCACTGGGTGAGCACGGAGACGGCGGCGCGCACGTCCGCGCTGCGCTTGGTGTCGTGGGTGGACAGGACGGTTCCGGTGGCGGGCCGGTCGTGCTGCACGCGCGCGCAATGGGCGTGGAAGTCGTCGGGGGACATCGCGGGGCGGCCCGGGTCGCCGCCGACCTCGTTCGCCGACAGCAGCGGCACATAGCGGTAGAACGCCGTGTCCTCCACGGACTTGGCGCGCAGCGCCGACGAGGTCTGCGCGAACCGGGCCCGGAACGCGGCCTCCCCGGGCCCGTCGCCGTCCCGGGCGAGCAGCAGATCCCGTACGAGATCCACGGCGTGCGCCTCCTCGGGCACCCCGAACGCCGACCTGGCCTCGGCGGCGGCCCGTTCGGTGAGCACCTGGGCCGCGTCCGTCGACGGATAGGGCCGGTACACCTCCATCCGGACCAGGAGCTCGCGCAGCGCGGTGCGCAGGGCCCACGGGGCGTGGTCGCGCGCGGCGGGGTCGGGGGAGGCGGCGCACAGGGCGCTCACCTCGCGGGTGAGGCGTTCGGTCTCGGCGGCCAGTTCGTGGGTGATCACCTTGTAGGCGGCCCGGCGCACCGTGCTGTCCCAGTGGCCGCCCCGGTCGGCCTGGGGGCCCGCGAAGCGCCGGTAGCGGCCGAGCAGCCGGCTCGCGCCCGTCCCGTCCGTGAAGAGGCCGTCGACGTACCGCAGCGCGTCGTAGCCGGTGGTGCCCGCCACGGGCCAGGCGGGCGGGAGCGGCTCGCCGTCGGCGAGGATCTTCTCGACGACGATCCAGCGGCCGTCGGTCGCCTCGTGCAGCCGGCGCAGATAGGTGTCCGGGTCGGCCAGTCCGTCCGGGTGGTCGATCCGCAGTCCGTCGATCACGCCGTCGGCGACGAGCTCCAGGATCTTCGCGTGGGTCGCCGCGAACACCTCGGGGTCCTCCACGCGCACCCCGATGAGCTCCGAGATGCTGAAGAAGCGCCGGTAGTTGAGCTCGGTGCGGGCCAGCCGCCACCAGGCGGGGCGGTACCACTGGGCGTCGAGCAGCTCGGGCATCGGCAGTCCCGCGGTGCCCTCGCGCAGCGGGAACACGTGGTCGTAGTAGCGCAGTATGTCGCCGTCGACCTTCAGCTGGCCCGTCTCGGCGCCGAGGCGGTCCCCGAGCACCGGCAGCAGCACCCGGCCGTCCTGGGCGTCCCAGTCGATGTCGAACCAGCGCGCGTACGGGGACCGGGGGCCCTCGCGCAGCACCTCCCACAGGGCGTGGTTGTGGCGCGGCGACATCGCCATGTGGTTCGGGACGATGTCCACGACGAGACCGAGGCCGTGCTCGCGCGCGGTGCGTGCCAGGGACCGCAGCCCTTCCTCACCGCCGAGTTCGGCCCGTACGCGCGTGTGGTCGACGACGTCGTATCCGTGCGTCGAGCCGGGGACGGCCTCGAGGACGGGGGAGAGGTGCAGGTGGGAGACGCCGAGCGAGGCCAGATAGGGCACGGCGGCCTCGGCGCGGCGGAAGGGGAACTCGGGCTGGAGCTGGAGCCGGTAGGTGGCGGTCGGCACGACGGGGGCGAGGGGGCCGGGGACGACCGAGTCCGCGATCGCCGGTTCGGGGCGCTCAGGTGTCATGCGACTCTACGTACCCGTCCGGCCGCCTTTCTGACAGCGCGGCCCGCACAAGGGCACGCACGGCCCCTTCCCGCGCGCGGGGGACCGGCCGGGACGGTTTCGCCCCCCGCGCGCGTGGGCCGCGAGGCCGGCCCTCGCGCGCGGGGCGGAAAGCGGCCCTCCTAGGCGGGCCGCTGAAGCACGGTCAGGCTCCGGTCGACCAGCGTCAGGCGGTCGCCGGCCGTGACCTTCGCGCCCGTCCCCGGGGCCACGCCCTCCGGCAGGGACGTGTCGACGACGACCTGCCACTGACGGCCGTGGTCGGCGGGGACGACGAAGTCCAGGGACTTGGGTGAGGCGTTGAACATCAGCAGGAAGGAGTCGTCGGAGATGCGCTCCCCGCGGGCGCCCGGCTCGGAGATCGCGTTGCCGTTGAGGAACACGGACAGCGCCCGGGCCTGCGCGGATCCCCAGTCGTGCTGGGTCATCTCCTGGCCCTCCGGGGTGAACCACGCGATGTCGGAGAGCTCGTCGTGGGTGCCCTGGACGGGCCGCCCGTGGAAGAAGCGCCGCCGCCGGAAGACGGGGTGGTCCCGGCGCAGCCAGACCATCGCGCGCGTGAAGTCGAGGAGCTCGCAGTCCTCCTCGGGCCAGGGCACCCAGGCCAGCTCGCTGTCCTGGCAGTACGCGTTGTTGTTGCCGCCCTGGGAGCGGGCGAACTCGTCGCCGTGGCTGAGCATCGGCACACCCTGGGAGAGCATCAGGGTGGCGATGAAGTTGCGCCGCTGCCGGGCCCGCAGCGCCAGCACGTCCGCGTCGTCCGTCTCGCCCTCGGCGCCGCAGTTCCAGGAGCGGTTGTGGCTCTCGCCGTCCCGGTTGTCCTCGCCGTTGGCCTGGTTGTGCTTGTTGTTGTACGACACGAGGTCGTTCAGGGTGAAGCCGTCGTGGCAGGTCACGAAGTTGATGGAGGCGAGCGGACGGCGGCCGTCGTCCTGGTAGAGGTCGGAGGAGCCGGTCAGCCGGGAGGCGAACTCGGCCAGCGTGCGCGGCTCCCCGCGCCACAGGTCGCGCACGGTGTCGCGGTACTTGCCGTTCCACTCGGTCCACAGCGGCGGGAAGTTGCCTACCTGATAGCCGCCCTCGCCGACGTCCCAGGGCTCGGCGATCAGCTTCACCTGGGAGACCACCGGGTCCTGCTGGACGAGGTCGAAGAACGACGACAGCCGGTCCACCTCGTGGAACTGGCGCGCCAGGGTGGCCGCGAGGTCGAAGCGGAAGCCGTCCACGTGCATGTCGGTGACCCAGTAGCGCAGCGAGTCCATGATCAGCTGGAGCACGTGCGGCGAGCGCATCAGGAGCGAGTTGCCGGTGCCCGTGGTGTCCATGTAGTAGCGGGGGTCGTCCGCCAGACGGTAGTACGAGGCGTTGTCGAGGCCCCTGAAGGAGAGCGTCGGGCCCAGGTGGTTGCCCTCGGCCGTGTGGTTGTAGACCACGTCGAGGATGACCTCGATGCCGGCCTCGTGCAGGGCCCGGACGGCCGACTTGAACTCCAGCACCTGCTGGCCCCGGTCGCCCCAGGAGGCGTACGCGTTGTGCGGGGCGAAGAAGCCGATGGTGTTGTAGCCCCAGTAGTTGCTCAGGCCCATGTCGGACAGCCGGTGATCGTTCACGAACTGGTGCACGGGCATCAGTTCCAGTGCCGTGACGCCCAGTTCCGTCAGGTGTTCGATGATCGCCGGATGGGCGAGTGCCGCGTAGGTGCCGCGCAGCTCGTCCGGGAGGTCCGGGTGGAGCATCGTCAGGCCCTTCACATGGGCCTCGTAGATCACCGTGTGGTGGTACTCCGTCCGGGGGCGCCGGTCGTCGCCCCAGTCGAAGTAGGGATTGACCACGACGGACGACATGGTGTGCGGCGCCGAGTCGAGGTCGTTGCGCTTGTCGGGTGACCCGAAGGGATAGCCGTACACCTCCTCGCCCCAGCCGATGGAGCCCGCGATCGCACGCGCGTACGGGTCGAGCAGCAGCTTCGCCGAGTTGGCGCGCTGCCCGCGCTCGGGCGCGTACCGCCCGTGCACCCGGAAGCCGTAGCGCTGTCCCGGCATCACGCCGGGCAGGTACGCGTGCCGCACGAACGCGTCGGTCTCCCGCAGTTCCACGGCCGTCTCCGAGCCGTCGTCGTGCAGAAGGCACAGCTCGATACGGTCGGCGGCCTCCGAGAAGACCGCGAAATTGGTACCGGCACCGTCGTACGTGGCACCGAGTGGATACGCCTCGCCAGGCCAGACCTGCATGGATATGACTCTTCCAGTAGTGCCGTGCCCCTGGGGGCGAGTCCGAGCCGAGTCTCCCCGATATTGATGGAACCTCCTATGACTTACATCCCTCTTACCCCGCGACCAGGCATATCTCGTATGCCGAACCAGTGGGACTCAAACGACTCCTGGGGATGTAGGGGGAGTAGGGGGAAATGTGCGCAAGATAGTGCACCGCCATCTGGGCAAGGTGGTGGCGGGTGCGGCCATCGCGGTGGCGGGGACGGCCGTGATGATCGGTGTCACCCTTCCGGGGTCGGCGGGGGCCGACGAATCGGGCGGAACGAGCGGGGGCGCCGGGACCGCGCAGCAGACGGGGCAGGACGGGCCCAACGGTGCCGTGCGGCCCGGAGTCGTCGAGCGGGCGCCGGCCGAGGGGCAGAAGGGCAAGGGCCGCGACCCCCTGACCGACGACGAGATGCGGCGCGCCGAGCAGATCGCGGTGAACCGGCAGCTGTTCGACTCCAGTGAGAACGTCGAGGGCGCGCGCGGACCGCAGCGCATCGGCGTCGACCTCTCGGAGCCCGACACGGCCGATCTGGACAACCCGAACGCGCCGCGCCGCGCCGACCTCACGTTCTACGACTACAAGGACGACACGCTCGTCACCAAGACCGTCGACCTCGACACCGGGAAGGTCGAGCAGACGGGCGTCCAGCACGGCGTGCAGCCGCCCATCAGCCGTGACGAGATGACCGAGGCGGCCAGGCTGCTGATCGCCGATCCGCTCGGCGCGGGCCTCAAGGCCGACTTCAAGGACGCGACCGGCAAGGAACTCACCTCGCCCGACCAGCTGATGCTGAACAGCATGGTCTACCGCGCCACACCCGGCGCCCAGCCCGCCGTCCTCGGCGCCTGCGGCGAGCACCGGTGCGTCCGGCTCTTCCCGAAGGTCAAGAACGGGCCCTGGATCGACAGCCGTGACCTGGTGATCGACCTGAGCGCCCGCAAGGTCGGCAAGCTCGGCTGAGCGCCGCCCTTCTCTCCTTCCCACCTTCACAGCTTTCCGCAAGGAGTCGTCTCTTCATGCGTGTCAACAGAAACAGCCGTGCCCGCAGCCGGGCGGCCGTGGGCCTCTCGGTGTTCGCCCTGGCCGCCGGCGCCACGACGGCCGCGGGACCGGCCGTCGCCCAGCCGAGGTCCGCGCCCGCGCCTGCGCCCGCGTGCAGCTCCGCGTACCAGATAGAACAGAAGCTCTCCACCGGCACCACCTGGCGGATGTGCTGGCACTACGAGAGCGAGGCCGGGCTCGTCCTGGAGAACATCTCCTACCAGCCCCCCGGCGAGGCCGCCCCGATCAAGGTCCTCAGCACCGCCAAGCTCGGCCAGATCGACGTCCCCTACGACGACGGCTCGGTCGAGTACAGCGACCTGACCGGCGCCGGCTTCGGGCAGGGCCTGGTCGACATGGTCCCCGACGAGTGCCCCGGCGGCGCCATCAAGACGGTCAAGGTCCCCGATGCCTGGGACCCGCAGCACGCGAACGTCAAGGGCCTGTGCACCACGACCCGTTCGCGCGGTCACGCCTACCGCATGGAGGCCGACACCGGGAACAAGGTCTTCCAGAAGCAGGGCAAGGACCTGCTGATCTACACCGTCAACAAGGTCGGCTGGTACGAGTACATCACCGAGTGGCGGTTCCAGGACGACGGCACCATCAACATGAACGTCGGCGCCACCGGCAGCCTCTCGCCCGGTGACTACGACGCGGGCGACGGCCGCGGCTGGCCGCTCGGCAAGGGCGCCAAGGACTACGCCACGAGCCACAGCCACAACATCTTCTGGCGGCTCAACTTCGCCCTGGACGGCTCGTCCAAGGAGAAGGTCGAGCAGTACGACTCCGTGGTCAGCCCGCCCGCGCAGGGCCAGGAGGCCCCCAGCAACAAGACCACGGTCACCAAGGTCACCAAGGAACTCGCCGGTGACGCCAAGAACATGCGCTGGTGGCGCCTCGTCAGCAACACCGGCAAGAACAAGGACAACCACGCACGCTCGTACGAGATCGTCCCGGGCGCGACCACCAAGTACCTCGGTCACGCCTTCACCAAGCACGACGTCTACTTCACCGAGTACAACAAGTGCGAGCAGTTCGCGAGCGACAACCTGCGCAACTGCGGTGCCGGGCACGGCAAATCCGTCGACAAGTACGTCGACGGGCAGACGCTCACCCACCCCGTGGTCTGGGTCAACGTCGGTTTCCACCACATCGCCCGGGACGAGGACCAGCAGCCGATGCCGGTCCACTGGCAGGGATTCTCCATCGCCCCGCGTGACGTCACCGCTATGAATCCGCTCACTCCGCCGGAGCTCGCGGACCAGAACGGGCATGTCCAACCTAGGTAGTTGGGAAACGACCTGTGCATCGGGCTGCATCGCTCGCCGCTCCCGGAGTACCCTTCCTTGATCGTTGATTGGGGCCTGGCCCCTGGGGAGTGCTCGGGGGAGCGGAAGGCGGTGCGCGGGTGGGCTCGGGAGGGCTGGAGCTGCCTCCTGGTGACGAGAGTCACGAGGGGAACTCCACAGATGTCCCACCCGGCGCGGTGTCCCTGGCACGGCCGATGGAGATGGGATCCATCGGACCGGAACTGGACTGGGGCGCCGACGCCTGGCGCGAGGTGCGTACACGCGCCCAGCGCGCCGGGCGCGCCTACATCTGGCTGAACCTGGTCGAACAGCGGCTGCGCGCGGTCGTGGCCGCTGTTCTCCGGCCCATCTACGAACCCGTCCACGGCGACGACTGGGTGGTCGCCGCCGCGGGTCCCGCCGGCCAGGAATGGGTGCAGCGCGCGGTCGCCGTACGCGAAGTCAGCCGTCGCAAGGGGTACTTGCTCGACCCGGCCGACGACAACGTACTGAGCTTCCTCACGCTGCCCCAGCTGCGCGAGCTGATGGTGCAGCACTGGCCGTGCTTCGAGCCCTACTTCGACGAACGCAGGGACGTCGAACTCGCCCTGGACGAGCTCGAGGTGACCCGCAACGTCGTCTCGCGCAACCGCGCCCTGTCCGAGGCCGTGCTGAACCAGGCCGAGCGGGCCGCCGCGAAGCTCCTGGAGATCCTCGGCGCCGGGAGCGACGTGCCCTCCGCGCGCCGGCTGCCCGTGGACGCCGTCGAGGACCTGGTGGGCGACCGCTACGCCGATGTCGTCGGCGTGCACTCCGACCGGGTGCGGCTGCTGCGCCAGTTCCCCGCGGAGGACCTCTTCGGCGGAGCCCGCCGGCTCGACGCGATCGGCATCGGCCTGAACCTGCTGGTGCAGAACTTCTCCGGGCGCCGGCTGGTGCGCCTCGCCGAGTCCGGCTGCCGTGCCCGGCTGCTGTTCCTGAACCCCGCCTCCAGCGCGGTCAAGCGACGTGAGCGCGAACTCGGCATCAAGCGCGGCGAGTTGAGCCGGTCGGTCGAGATGAACATCCTGCACATGCGGCGGGTGCGGTCCAGGCTGCGCGACCCGGACGCCTTCGAGATCCAGGTCTACGACGAGACGCCCCGCTTCACCGCCTACCTCGTGGACGGGGACGGCTCGGACGGCGTCGCGATCGTGCAGTCCTATCTGCGCCGCACCCGCGGCATGGAGGCGCCGGTCCTGGTGCTCCGCGGCGGGAGCCGGATCGTCAAACCGGATGAAATGGGTGACGAGGGACTTTTCCCCACCTATCGCGAAGAGTTCGAGGTGGCCTGGGCCGATTCGCGGCCCGTGTCCTGAAGGGCCGCTTTCTCCGGCCCGGTGGAAGGCGGTCCCCGGATTGTCAGTGGCCCGTGCGATCGTGGAGACCACTGGGGGAAAGCACCACGAGGAAGGGGGGCCACCCATGGGCTGGCACCGGGAGCTGCTGATCGGCTTCGACCTGGAGACGACCGGGACCGATCCGCGCGAGTCGCGCATCGTCACGGGCGCCGTGATAGAGGTCAGGGACGGAGAGCCGCTGGGCCGCCGTGAATGGCTGGCCGATCCGGGCGTGGAGATCCCGGCCGACGCGGTGGCCGTGCACGGCATCAGCAATGAGCGCGCTGCCGCCGAGGGCCGTCCGGCGGACGAGGTCGCCGACGCCATCGCGGACGTCCTCGTCACGTACTGGCGCACCGGCGTTCCGGTCGTCGCCTACAACGCGGCCTTCGACCTCACGCTGCTCTCCGCCGAGCTGCTGCGCCACGGACTGCCGTCGCTGGGCGAGCGGCTCGGCGGTGTCGAGCCCGCTCCCGTCATCGACCCGTACACGATCGACCGCTCCGTGGACCGCTACCGACGGGGCAAGCGCAACCTGGAGGCGGTCTGCACCGAGTACGGGGTGGTCCTGGACTCCGCGCACGACGCCTCGGCCGACGCCCTGGCCGCCGCCCGGCTCGCCTGCGCGATAGCCGGCCGCCACCCCAAGGTCGCCGCCCTCGGCCCGGTCGAGCTGCACCGCCGCCAGATCGAGTGGTACGCGGACTGGGCGGCGGACTTCCAGTCCTTCCTGCGCCGCAAGGGCGAGACGGACGCGGTCGTGGACGGCACCTGGCCGCTGCGGGACCTGGCGGACGAACGCGTCTGACCTCCGGACGGCCGAGGAGCGCCCACCCGGCGCCGGGCCGAACCGAACCAGCCGGACAGACCTGTCGGACGGGTCGGACCGGTCGGGTCGGCTCAGGCCGGCTCACCTCAGGCCGGCTCAGCTCAGCTCAGGCCGGCTCAGCGCAGCTCGGCTCGGCTCAGAACGGATACCAGCGCACCGTCTCGTCGCCGTCCCGCAGCGACGCCACCCGGCGCTCGAACTCGGCCAGCGCCTTGGGGTTCGTCGGCGCGTGCTGGGCGACCCAGGCGCAGCTGGCGGTCTCGCGGGCACCCCGCAGCACCGAGCAGCCCTCCCACTCCCTGACGTCCCATCCGTACGTCCCGGTGAAGGAGTCGTAGGCCTCGGCGGGCAGTCCGTAGCGGTCGCGGGACAGGGCCATGACCACGAGATCGTGCTCCCGCAAGTCCTCCGAGACGGTCTCCAGGTCGACCAGGACCGGTCCGTCCGGGCCGACATGGACGTTGCGGGGCAGCGCGTCGCCGTGGATCGGGCCGGGCGCCAGCCGCGGGGTGAGCGCCGCGGCGGCCGTGGCGAAGCCGTCGCGCCGCTCCCGCAGATACGCGGCGTCCGCGGGGTCGATCGCCTCGCCGGCCAGCCGCAGCCAGCGCTCCACGCCGCCGAGGAGTTCCCGGGGCGGCAGGGCGAAGGAAGGTGAGGGCAGCGCGTGCACCACCCGCAGCAGCTCCGCCAGATCGCGCGGCTCGGCGGGACGGACGGCCTCGGGCAGCCGGTGCCACACCGTCACGGGGTGCCCGTCGACCAGCAGGGCCTCCGGCTCGGCGGCCCGTACGGCGGGGACGCCCGACTCCGCGAGCCAGGCGGCGACGGCCAGTTCCCGGTGTGCCCGGTCCAGGAGTTCGGCGTCACGCCCCACCTTGACGACCAGATCACCGGCGCCGAACACCGCGTTCTCGCCGAGCGCGAGGAGTGAGGCGTCCCGTGCCGGTCCCGGCAGCACCTTCGCCGCGGCCAGTACGTCCCGCGCCCGTGCCTCGTCCATCGCTCGCCTCCGTGTCCTCGCGTGCCGCCCGCGCGGCCCTCGCACCACGACGGCTCCAGGTGCGCGCCGTCCGCCGGTCAGTGTCGCATTCGCCCAGGCCGGACCGGCGAAAGGGCCTGCCGGCCCCTCCGCGAGGAGGAGACCGGCAGGCCCTGGAGGGGCGAGGTCGGCAGGCCCCGGAGGGCGGGGCCGGAGGCCGGCTACACCCCGGCCCGCTCGTCCTGCCGCGCCGGCGCGGCCACGGCCTCGGGGGCCTCGTCGTGCGTGAGGTCGGGCATCCGGTTCAGCCACTTCGGCAGGTACCAGTTGCGCTCCCCGAGCAGGGCCATCACCGCGGGGAGCAGCACACCCCGGATGATCGTCGCGTCGATCAGCACCGCGGCCGCGAGGCCCACACCCATCTGCTTCATGGACTGCATGGACAGCGTTCCGAAGATCGCGAAGACGGCGACCATGATGACGGCGGCGCTGGTGACGACCCCGGCCGTGGTGACCACCCCGTGCCGGATCGCGTCCTTGGTGCTGCGGCCCCGCATCCGCGCCTCACGGATCCGGGACACCACGAACACGTGGTAGTCCATCGAGAGCCCGAAGAGGATCACGAACAGGAACAGCGGCAGCCAGGTGACGATGGCGCCGACGCCCGCGGCGCCCACCAGCGACGCGCCCCAGCCGTGCTGGAAGACCGCGACGAGGATGCCGTACGCGGCGGCGACCGACAGGAGGTTGAGCAGGATCGAGGTGACCGCGATCGTCAGGGAGCGGAAGGAGAGCAGCATCAGGACGAAGGCGAACACGACCACGAAGGCGAACACCGGGGCCACCGAGCCGATGAGCTGGTCGTTGAAGTCGTGCGACCCGGCGACCTGGCCGGTGATGGGCGCCTGGAGTCCGTCGACCTTGCCGAGCGTCCGCGGGCGCACCGTGTCGCGCAGCAGTTCCAGGCTCTTCTCGGCCGTGGCCTGGTCGGAACCGCCGACCAGCGGGACGAAGACGAACGCGACGTTGTCCTTCGCGTGCACCCTGATGTCGACCGGGCCGCGCGAGGCACCCGAAGTGACCGCCGCCGTACGGAAGTCGGCGAGGGCGGTCTTCACCTCGGCGGCGTTGATGTCCCGAGCCCTGACGACCACCTCGGCCGGCTCGGAGCCGCCGGGGAAGGCCTCGTTGACCCGGTTGTAGGTGCCGACGATCGACAGCGAGTTGCCGAACTCCTTGTCCAGGGTGAGCTGCTGGGTCTTCATGCCGAGGGCCGGGGCGGCGATGGCGAGCAGCGCTCCGGTCGCGACGACCAGGGACACGGCGGGCCTGGCGAGCACCACCCGCAGAACGGCGCCCCAGAACCGGCTGCCCTCGTCGGCAGGGCGGCGCTTGCTCCCGCCGGCGCTCGTGGCGCGCCGCCTGGCCCGGTGCAGGAACGGGACGCGGCCCTTCTCGACCCGGTCGCCGAGCAGGGAGAGCAGCGCGGGCAGCACGGTGACCGAGCCGACCATGGCGACGGCGACGACCATCAGCGAGGCCAGCCCCATCGCCTCGAACTGGGCGAGCCCGGTGAACAGCATGCCCGCCATCGCCACGCACACCGTGACCCCGGAGACGATGATGGCGCGGCCACTGGTCGCGGCGGCGATCCGCAGCGCCGTACCGGCGTCACGGCCCGCCTCGCGCTCCTCGCGCTCGCGCCGCAGGTAGAAGAGGCAGTAGTCGACGCCGACGGCCAGACCCACGAGCAGCATCACGGAGTTGGCCGTGTCGCTCATCGGCATCAGATGGCTGACGATGCCCATGAGGCCCATCGTCGCCATGATGGCGGTGACCGCGAGCGCCACCGGAAGCAGCGCCGCCACCAGCGCGCCGAACGCGATCAGCAGGATGCCCAGCGCCACGGGGACGGCGGAGAGCTCGGCCTTCTGGAAGTCGTCGCCGAACGCGTCGTCGTACTGCTTCTTCATGCTCGCGCCGCCGATCTCCTCGATCCGCAGCCCGGCGTGGTCCTTCTGCACCCCCTTGACGGCGTCGAGCACCGGCGCGACGCGGTCGCCCGCGGTGTCCGCGTCGCCGCGCATGTCGAACTGGACGAGCGCGCTGCGGCCGTCCTTGGAGATCGTCCTCGTGTCGTAGGGCGAGGTCACGTCGGTGACCCTGCCGGTGGCGCCGACCGCGTCGACGACCGCCGAGACCGCGCTCCTGAACTCGGCGTCCGTGGCCTTGACGCCCGCGTCCTTCGCCTGGATCAGCACCGTCTCGCTGGCCGGCTCCTTGATGCCGGCATCCTCGATGATCTTCGCCGCCGTGTGCGTCTCGCCCTTGAGCTGGTCGCTCTCGTTGACGTCGACACGGCCCGCCGCGGAGCCGGCGCCCATCGCCAGGACGACGAACAGCACCCAGATTCCGACGGCCGCCCATCGGTGGCGGGCGCTCCAGCCGCCTGCTCGCGCGGCGATGCCGCGCACCCGTGTGTCCGTGTTCCCCATGACGGGCCTGCCCCCTTGAGCACGGTGACAGCCCCCTGCCGCCACCTTCCTCATCGAAGGTATGGGCCCCGTAAGCCCGTCTCCTCGTACTGTCCGGTGAATCGCCGTGCCTCCCGCTCCTCCCCGCGGACCCCGTGTCCTCCGTACTGGGGAGGACAGAAGCCCCTTACACGTAACGGCACTTCTCGGGGACGCAGCTCAGGGACCGGCCCGGCCCGCGGCAGGGATGGACGGCTCCCCGCGTCACGGCCGTCGCGCCCGCGCCCCGGCGCAGGGCGCCCGGCCTATGGTGTGCGGATGACGACGACGTACGCGGCGCTCTTGCGCGGCATCAACGTGGGCGGTGCGAAGAAGGTGCCGATGGCCGAGCTGCGCACCCTGATGGAAGGGCTCGGGTACGGCGACGTCCGCACCTATCTCCAGAGCGGGAACGCGGTGTTCAGCAGCGGTGCGGGGGACGAGGAGTCGCTCGCCGCCGAGCTCTCCGGAGCCATCGCGGAACACTTCGGCTTCGAGGTCGGCGTACTCGTCCGCGATCACGCCTATCTGCGGGCCGTGCGGGAGGCGTGCCCGTTCCCGGCCGCCGAGCTGGAGGCCAAGCAGCTGCACATCACGTACTTCTCGCACCCGGTCGACGCCGAGCGCTTCTCCTCCGTCGAACCCGCGGCCTTCCTCCCCGAGGAGTTCCGCCTCGGTGACCGTGTCCTCTACCTCTACGCCCCCGACGGCCTCGGCCGCTCCAAGCTGGCGGAGACCCTGGGCAAGGCGAGACTGCTCAAGGGCGTCCTCGCCACCACCCGGAACTGGAACACGGTCGTCAAACTGGAGGAGCTGACCGGTGCTTGAGCGCAATGCCGCCGTCGAGGCCGCCATCGAGGGCGAACTGCGCCTGCTCGACCCGGCGGTGCGCCGCTCGGCCGACCTCGTCGCCGCTCTGCTGCACCCCGAGTTCTACGAGTTCGGGGCGTCCGGACGCATCTGGGACCGCGCCGCGACGGTCGCCCTGCTCGCCGCCGGGACGGAGGACGGCAGCCGCACCACGACCTCGCATGTGAGGGGGGTGCAGCTCGCGCCCGACCTGGTCCATCTGACCTTCGACACGGACAACAACGGCCGCCGGGCGCACCGGAGTTCGCTGTGGCGGCTCCTCGGGGACGACTGGCTCCTGTACTTCCACCAGGGCACCCCGTACGGTCCCGCCGACGCCGTCGCGTTCGTCCAGGAACCGGCGACCCCCGGTCCGTAGCGTGGACGCCGTGGACGCACTGGGACGAGGTGTGCGCGAGCGCCGCGACCCGGGTCCGGACCGGAGAATTGGCCCACGTTCTCCGTGCGGAATTGGGCCGGGTTTCCGTGCCACCGCGCCACTAGCCTCGACGGTATGACAACCACCGCGCCCACCCGGGTCGACTTCTGGTTCGACCCCGCCTGCCCCTTCGCCTGGATCACCTCGCGCTGGATCCTGGAGGTCGAGCGGCACCGCCCGCTCGACCTCAGGTTCCACGCCATGAGCCTGTACCTGCACAACACCGGCAACGAACTGCCCGACTGGTACCGGGATCTGGTGGACCGGTCCATCGGTCCGGTGCGGGTCGCGGTGGCCGCGGCCGAGGCACACGGCGAGAAGGTGCTGCGCGACCTCTACACCGCCCTCGGCACCCGCATCCACCAGCGCGGGATGAAGGACTTCGACAAGGTGACCGCCGAGGCGCTCGCCGAGCTCGGACTCCCGGCCGCCCTCGCCGGGGCGGCCCAGGACACCTCGTACGACGAGGCGGTGCGCCGCAGCCATGACGCCGGCACCGAGGCGGACACCGGGGCCTATGTCGGCACCCCCACCCTCCACGTCGACGGAACGGTGTGGTTCGGCCCCGTGCTCCGCGCCGTCCCGCGCGGCGAGAAGGCCGCCGAACTCTTCGACAGCTTCCGTGTCCTCGCCGCCCACCCCGACTTCTTCGAACTCAAGCGGACCAGGACCGGCGGCCTCTCCTTCGACTGACCGGGCCCGGAGGGGACGCCGTACGGGGCTCAGGCGCCCAGGGCGGCCAGCGACGGCATCCGCGCCTCGTCGTAGCGGTCCAGCAGGACCCGCGCGACCTCCGGGGCGGGACCGAGGACGTCGCCGAGCACGTCCGCCCCTGCGGCGCCCCGGGCGATGCGGTCCGGCAGGAAACCGGGGGCCAGGACGTACGGGGCGACGGCGACGCGTTCGCAGCCGAGGGCACGCAGCTCACGGACCGCGTCCTCGGTGCGGGGAAGGGCCGCGGAGGCGAACGCGGGCCGCACGGCGCACCAACCGGTGTGCCGCCACTCCCGCGCGATGTCAGCGATCACCGCGATCGCCTCCGGGTCGGTGGACCCGGCCGAGGCCAGCACGACCCCGGTCCGGGACGTGTCGGCGGGCGCGAGCCCGGCCTCGTACAGCCGTCGTTCGAGCGCGGCCGTCAGCAGCGGGGACGGGCCGAGCACCTCCGCCTGCCGGATCCGCAGCCGCGACGGCGCCTCGCGCAGCACCGCCGGGATGTCCGACTTGGCGTGGAAGGCGCGGGTCAGCAGCAGCGGCAGCGCCACCACGTCGCGCACCCCCTCCGCGGCCAGCGACGTCAGCACCCCCTGCACGGAGGGGATGTTGAAATCGAGGAACCCGGTCTCCACGCGCAGGCCCGGGCGCTGGGCGCGCACCCTTCGCACCAGGGCGTGCACCGTCGCGGCGTGCCGCGGATCGCGGCTGCCGTGGGCGATGACGACGAGGACGGGACGCTCGGGCCTGCTCATGACGGGGTCAGCCCTTCACCAGGAGTCCGCGGCTGCGCAGCACCCACCGCTCCACCGGACTGAAGACGATCAGGTCGATGGCGATGCCGACGAACAGGATGAGGAAGATGGCCAGGAAGACCATCGGCATGGAGCTGGCGTTGCGGCCGTTCTCCAGCAGCTGGCCGAGGCCCACCCCGAGGTCGGGGGAGGAGGCGATGATCTCCGCGGCCATCAGGGAGCGCCAGGAGAACGCCCAGCCCTGCTTCAGACCGGCCAGATAGCCCGGCAGCGCGGCCGGCATCACGATGTGCCAGGTCCCGCGCAGGCCCGTCGCGCCCATCGTGCGGCCCGCCCGCAGGAACAGCGGGGGCACCTGGTCCACGCCCGACACCAGGCCGTTGGCGATGGAGGGGACCGCGCCGAGCAGGATCACCGCGTACATCATCGAGTTGTTCAGGCCGAGCCAGATCACCGCCGGCGGCACCCACGCCACTGACGGCAGGGACTGAAGGCCCGACAGGATCGGGCCGATCGCGGCGCGCACGAACTTCACCCGGGCCACCAGCAGGCCCAGCGGGGTCCCGATCACCAGGGCGAACAGGAAGCCGAGCAGACCGCGCGAGACGCTCGTCCAGATGTAGTCGAGCAGGGTGCCTTCGAGCCAGGCGTTCTTGACCTCGCCCCACACGTCGGCGGGCGAGGGCAGCTTGGTCGGGTCGTCGACGATCTTGAAGGTGATCAGTGCCTGCCAGGCGGCCAGGACGATCACGAACGCGACCAGCGGCGGCAGCACCTTCTCCCGGAACGTCGTCCCGAAGGAGCGCCGGCCGGCGACGGAGGACTCCAGCGCGTCGAGGCCCGCCTCCAGCCCGCCGAGCCCGGTGTCCTTGACGTCCGCGTCGGACTTCGTCTCAGTGCTGGCCATGACGGCGGATCTCCCCACGCAGTTCTTCGGTGATCTCGATGGACAGCTCCGCCACGGGAGCGTCCTCGATACGGCGCGGCTGCGGGATGTCCACCCGCCACTCGCGGGCGACGCGGCCCGGGCGGGAGGACAGCAGGACCACGCGCTGGGCGAGCCTGACGGCCTCGCGGACGTTGTGCGTGACGAAGAGGACGGACACTCCCGTCTCGCGCCAGATCCGGGTCAGTTCGTCGTGCAGCACGTCCCTGGTGATGGCGTCCAGCGCCGCGAACGGCTCGTCCATCAGCAGGATCTGGCTGTCCTGGGCGAGCGCCCTGGCCATCGCCACGCGCTGGCGCATACCCCCGGACAGCTCGTGCACCCGCTTGCCGTACGCGCCCTTCAGCCGGACGAGTTCGAGCAGTTCCTCGGCCCGCTCGCGCCGCCCGGCCTTCGGAACTCCCCTGAGCCGCAGGGCGAGTTCGATGTTCTTGCCCGCGGTCAGCCACGGGAAGAGGGCGTGCTCCTGGAACATCAGGGCGGGGCGCCCGTTGGTCGATATGGTGCCGGCCGAGGGCTGGTCGAGACCCGCGACCAGGTTCAGCAGTGTGGACTTGCCGCACCCCGAGGCCCCCAGGAGGGTGACGAACTCGCCCGGCGCGACATCGAGGGTGATGTCGTCGAGGACGAGCTGGGGCCCCGCGGGTCCGGCGAAGGACTTCGAGACGTGCTCGATGCGGGCGGCGTACTCGGTCGTGTCGGCGCCGTCGGCGGCCTTGGCGAGCGTCGTTGCCATGGTCGTCACCTCCTGGGAACTCATCGGGATCCGGGCTTACTTGACGCCGAGACCGGCGTCGTCGACCTTGCTCTCACCCGCGGCGGCCAGGACCTTGTTCAGCAGCGTCAGGTCGTAGATGCTGGTCAGGTTCGGCTTGTCCAGGAGACCGGCCTTGACCGCGTGCTGCGCCTCGGTGCTCAGCGTGGAGGCCAGCGGGTCGTCGGTGATCTGGATGGACTTCCAGGCCGGGTCGAGGACGTTCGCCGGCAGCGCCTTGCCCGAGTCGGCCTCCAGCTGCTTGTTCGCGGCGGCCTTGGCCTCGTCCGGGTTGGCGTTGATCCACTTGTTCGTCTCGACGGAGCCCTTCAGGACCGCCTCGACGACCTTCGGGTGCTCCTTGAGGAACTTCTGCGACACGATGATGTTCGTGATCACGAACTTCTTGTCGGGCCACAGGTCCGACTCGTCGAGCAGCACCTTGCCGCCCTCGGCGACCAGCTTGGACGCGGTCGGCTCCGGCACCCAGGCGCCGTCGATGGAACCGGACTTGTAGGCGTCCGGGGTGATCTTGTTGTCGGTGCGGACCACCGACACGTCACCCTTGCCGCTCTGCGCGTCGACCTTCCAGCCCTGCTCCGCGGCCCAGTTGAGGAACGCGACGTCCTGCGTGTTGCCGAGCTGCGGGGTCGCGATCTTCTTGCCCTTGACGTCCTTCAGGGACTTGATCTTCTTGGGGTTCACGACGAGCTTGACGCCGCCCGAGGCCGAACCGCCGATGATCCGGAGGCTCTTGCCCTCGGACTTCGTGAAACCGTTGATGGACGGCGAGGGGCCGATCCAGCCGATGTCGATGGAGCCCGAGTTGAGCGCCTCGATCTCGGAGGGCCCGGCGTTGAAGATCTGGTACTTCGCCTGCGTGGCGCCGAGCTCCTTCTGGAAGAAGCCCTTCTGGTTGCCGACCAGCGCGGTGGCGTGCGTCAGGTTGCCGAAGTAGCCGATCTTCACGGAGTCGACTCCGTCGATCTTCTTCGACCCGGCGGCGACCTTGGCCGCGGCGTTGTCGTCCTTCGCGTCGGAGCCGTAGCTGCACGCGGCGAGGGTGAGGAGGGGAAGAGCGGTGACGAGGGCGATACCGCGGCCGAGCAGCTTGGTGCGCGTGGAGCGGATGGCAGACACGGGAGGTGTTCCTCTCGGTGGCCCGGCGGTCACGCCTTTCTCAGGTCGTGGCCGGGAGGTCGGCAGGTCTTCGTCGTAACTGAGACGTCAGGTGGGGGGACGGGGCGCGCAGGCAGTGCGCGTACGTCATCGCGCACATCGCGCGACTCCGCCCTGCCCGCTGCCGAGGGCGCCGCTGCCGACGCGGCCGCCCTCCTTCGCGAACGTGGAGTAGATGTCGATGGGGTTCATGTCAGAAGTCCCAGCCGTCGTCGTCGGACTCGTCCTTGACCGGCTGCGGCGCGGCGAAGGACTCGCCGACCATGCCCGCGGTCAGCGTGGTGCCGTCGGCCGGGTCGATCAGGATGAACGCGCCGGTGCGGCGGGAGTCGGCGTAGGAGTCGACCGGGAGGGGTTCGGCGGTGCGGATCTTGACGCGGCCGATGTCGTTGGCGACCAGCCGGCCCGGGTGCGGGTGCAGCGAGAGGTCGTCGAGGGTGAGGCGCGAGGGGATGTCCTTGACGATCGCCTTGACCGTACGGGTGCCGTGCTTGAGCAGCACCCGGTGGCCGACGGTGAGCGGCTCGTCGGCGACGTGGCAGACGGTCGCCTCGACGTCCTGGGTGGTCGCGGGCGCGTCCTTGCTCGGGACGAGCAGATCGCCGCGGGAGACGTCGATGTCGTCGGCGAGCAGGACGGTCACCGACTGGGTCGTCCAGGCCGCGTCGACCGGCTTGCCGAGCAGGTCGATGCCGGAGATCGTCGTCGTCCGTCCGGAGGGCAGCACGGTCACCTGCTCGCCGACGCGGAAGGTTCCGGCGGCGATCTGGCCCGCGTAGCCGCGGTAGTCGGGGTGCTCGGCGGTCTGCGGGCGGATCACGTACTGCACGGGCAGCCGCGCGTGGCAGTGCGCCAGGTCGTGGCTGACCGGCACGGTCTCCAGGTGCTCCAGGACGGTCGGGCCGCCGTACCAGTCCATGTTCGCGGACGGCTCCACCACGTTGTCGCCGGCCAGCGCGGAGATCGGGATAGCGGTGATCTCGGGGACGCCCAGCTCGGAGGCGTACGCCGTGAACTCCTCGGCGATCGCGGCGAAGACGGACTCCTCGTACGCGACGAGGTCCATCTTGTTCACGGCGAGCACGACGTGCGGGACGCGCAGCAGCGCGGCGACGGCGGCGTGCCGGCGGGTCTGCTCGATGACGCCGTTGCGGGCGTCGACCAGCACGACCGCGAGGTCGGCGGTGGAGGCACCGGTGACCATGTTCCGGGTGTACTGCACATGGCCGGGGGTGTCGGCCAGGATGAACCGGCGGCGCGCGGTGGCGAAGTAGCGGTAGGCGACGTCGATGGTGATGCCCTGCTCGCGCTCGGCCCGCAGGCCGTCGGTGAGCAGCGCGAGGTCGGGGGTCTCCTGGCCGCGGCTGCGGGAGGCGTGCTCGACGGCCTCCAGCTGGTCGGTCAGGATCGACTTCGAGTCGTGCAGCAGGCGTCCGACGAGCGTGGACTTGCCGTCGTCGACGGAGCCCGCGGTCGCGAAACGCAGCAGGGTGGTCGCCGACAGCTGTTCGACCGACAGGGGCTCGGTGGGTTCGGTGGTGCTGGTCATGTCTAGAAGTACCCCTCGCGCTTGCGGTCTTCCATCGCGGCCTCGGACATCTTGTCGTCGGCGCGGGTCGCGCCGCGCTCGGTGAGCCGGGAGGCGGCGATCTCGGTGATGACGGCGTCGAGCGTGGTCGCGTCCGAGTCGACGGCGCCGGTGCAGGACATGTCACCCACGGTGCGGTAGCGGACGAGCCGCTTCTCGACGGTCTCGCCGTCCTTCGGGCCGCCCCACTCACCGGCGGTCAGCCACATGTTCGACCGCTGGAAGACCTCACGCTCGTGCGCGAAGTAGATCTCGGGCAGCTCGATGCCCTCACGGGCGATGTACTGCCACACGTCGAGCTCGGTCCAGTTGGACAGCGGGAACACCCGGACGTGCTCGCCGGGAGCGTGCCGACCGTTGTACAGGTTCCACAGCTCGGGCCGCTGACGGCGCGGGTCCCACTGCGAGAACTCGTCGCGCAGCGAGAACACCCGCTCCTTGGCCCGGGCCTTCTCCTCGTCACGGCGTCCGCCGCCGAACACGGCGTCGAAGCGCTCGGACTGGATCTTCTCGGTCAGCGGCAGGGTCTGGAGCGGATTGCGGGTGCCGTCGGGACGCTCGCGCAGCACACCGCGGTCGATGTAGTCCTGCACCGAGGCCACGTGCAGCCGCAGACCGTGGCGTTCCACGGTCCGGTCGCGGTAGTCGAGGACCTCGGGGAAGTTGTGCCCGGTGTCCACGTGCAGCAGCGTGAAGGGCACCGCGGCCGGCGCGAACGCCTTCAGCGCCAGGTGCAGCATGACGATGGAGTCCTTGCCGCCGGAGAAGAGGATCACCGGCCGCTCGAACTCACCCGCCACCTCGCGGAAGATGTGGACGGCCTCGGACTCCAGGGCGTCCAGGTGCGACAGCGTGTACGGGCTGCTCCCGGTCTCCTCGGAGACACTGGCGACGGTCGTCATGCGAGACCCTTCTCGGTGAGCAGCGCGTGCAGCGCGGCGGCGGACTCCTGGACGGTCTGGGTGTGCGACTCGATGCGCAGGTCGGGCGCCTTGGGTGCCTCGTAGGGGTCGTCGACCCCGGTGAGCCCCGTCAGTTCCCCCGCGGCCTGCTTGGCGTACAGGCCCTTCACATCGCGTACGGAGCACACCTCGACCGGGGTCGCCACGTGCACCTCCAGATACGTCGTACCGTTCTCCTGGTGGCGCTCGCGTACCGCCTCGCGGCTGTCGGCGTAGGGCGCGATCACCGGGACGAGCGTCTTGACGCCGTTGCGGGCGAGCAGTTCGGCGAGGAAGCCGATGCGCTGCACGTTGGTGTGCCGGTCCTCGCGGCTGAAGCCGAGCCCCGCCGAGATGAACTCGCGGATCTCGTCGCCGTCGAGCACCTCGACGCGGTGGCCCTGCTCGCGCAGGCGGCCCGCCAGCTCGTAGGCGATGGTGGTCTTGCCGGCGCTCGGCAGACCGGTGAGCCAGACGGTGGCTCCGCTCGTCACTTGCCGCTCCTGGGAGATCGTGGGGTCCGCGGCGGGCGCGGTGTTCGTCGTCATCCGTGCAGTCCGCACTCGGTCTTCGCGCGGCCCGCCCAGCGGCCGGCGCGCGCGTCCTCGCCCTCCAGCACCCGGCGGGTGCAGGGGGCGCAGCCGACGGAGGCGTAGCCGTCCATCAGCAACGGGTTGGTCAGTACGCCGTGTTCGGCGACGTACGCGTCCACGTCGTCCTGCGTCCAGCGGGCGATCGGGGAGACCTTGACCTTGCGGCGCTTCTCGTCCCAGCCGACGACCGGGGTGTTCGCCCGGGTGGGGGACTCGTCGCGGCGCAGGCCGGTCGCCCAGGCCCGATAGTCCGTCAGGCCCTCTTCGAGCGGCTGGACCTTGCGGAGCTTGCAGCACAGGTCCGGGTCGCGGTCGTGGAGCCGCGGCCCGTGCTCGGCGTCCTGCTCGGCGACGCTCCGGCGCGGGGTCAGGGTGATGACGTTGACGTCCATCACGGCCTCGACCGCGTCCCGCGTGCCGATCGTCTCCGGGAAGTGGTAGCCGGTGTCGAGGAACACCACGTCCACGCCCGGCCGGGCGCGCGAGGCGAGATGGGCGACCACCGCGTCCTCCATGGAGGAGGTCACGCAGAACTTCGCGCCGAAGGTGTCCGCGGCCCAGCGCAGGATCTCCAGCGCGGACGCGTCCTCCAGGTCACGCCCGGCCCGCTCGGCCAGGGCCTTCAAGTCGTCGTCCGTGCGCTCGTGCTGAATGACCGTCATATCTCCGCCCCTCCACGCTCTTCCTGCTGCACGCCCCGGGACAGCAGCCCCAGGAACTTCAGCTGGAAGGCTCGGTTGCACGCCGCGCATTCCCACGCGCCGTGGCCCTGTTCGCTGGGTCGCAGGTCCTCGTCTCCGCAGTAGGGGCAGTAGAACGGTGCCGCGCGCTCGCTCACGACAGGGCCTCCTCGGAGGCGCGCGCGGCCCAGACGGCGAAGCGCTCGCCGTCCTCGCGCTCCGCCTGGAAGCGCTTGAGGACACGCTCGATGTAGTCGGGCAGCTCGTCCGAAGTGACCTTCAGACCGCGGACCTTGCGGCCGAACCCGGCCTCCAGGCCGAGTGCTCCGCCCAGGTGCACCTGGAATCCCTCGACCTGCTCGCCCGCGTCGTTCAGCACCAGCTGGCCCTTGAGACCGATGTCCGCGACCTGGATCCGGGCGCAGGCGTTGGGGCAGCCGTTGATGTTGATGGTGATGGGTTCGTCGAACTCGGGGATGCGGCGCTCGAGTTCGTCGATCAGCGAGGCCCCGCGCGCCTTGGTCTCGACGATCGCGAGCTTGCAGTACTCGATGCCGGTGCAGGCCATCGTGCCGCGCCGGAACGAGGACGGCCTGGCAGTGAGGTCCAGCGCCTCCAGGCCCTCGACCAGCGAGTCGATGCGCTCCTGCTCGACGTCGAGGACGATCATCTTCTGCTCGACGGTGGTGCGCACCCGGCCCGAGCCGTGCGCCTCGGCCAGTTCGGCGATCTTCGTCAGGGTGGCGCCGTCGATGCGGCCGACGCGCGGGGCGAAGCCGACGTAGTAGCGGCCGTCCTGCTGCCGGTGCACGCCGACGTGGTCGCGCCAGCGGGCGACGGGCTGGTCGGGAGCGGGGCCGTCGACGAGCTTGCGCTCCAGGTACTCGTTCTCCAGGACCTGGCGGAACTTCTCCACGCCCCAGTCGGCGACCAGGAACTTCAGCCGGGCGCGGTTGCGCAGCCGCCGGTAGCCGTAGTCGCGGAAGATCGAGATGACACCCTCGTAGACGTCCGCGACCTCGTCGAGCGGGACCCAGGCGCCGAGGCGCTGGCCGATCTTCGGGTTGGTGGACAGACCGCCGCCGACCCACAGGTCGAAGCCGGGGCCGTGCTCCGGGTGGTTCACGCCCACGAAGGCGATGTCGTTGATCTCGTGCGCCACGTCGAGCAGCGGCGAGCCGGAGATCGCGGACTTGAACTTGCGGGGCAGGTTGGAGAAGTCCTTGTTGCCGATGATCCGGCGCTGGATCTCCTCGACGGCCGGGGTGCCGTCGATGATCTCGTCCTCGGCGATGCCGGCGACGGGCGAGCCGAGGATGACGCGGGGGGTGTCGCCGCAGGCCTCGGTCGTGGACAGGCCGACGGCCTCCAGGCGGTCCCAGATCTCCGGGACGTCCTCGATGCGGATCCAGTGGTACTGGACGTTCTGGCGGTCGGTGAGGTCGGCGGTGCCGCGCGCGAACTCCTGCGAGATCTCGCCGATGACCCGCAGCTGTTCGGTGGTCAGCCGGCCACCGTCGATGCGCACCCGCAGCATGAAGAACTTGTCGTCCAGCTCCTCCGGCTCCAGGATCGCGGTCTTGCCGCCGTCGATCCCGGGCTTGCGCTGGGTGTAGAGACCCCACCAGCGCATCCGGCCGCGCAGGTCGTTGGGGTCGATCGAGTCGAATCCCCGCTTGGAGTAGATCGTCTCAATGCGTGTCCGCACATTGAGACCGTCGTCGTCCTTCTTGAACTGCTCGTTGCCGTTGAGCGGGGTGAAGTGACCTACGGCCCACTGGCCCTCACCGCGGTGACGGCTCACCTTGCGGCGGGGCGCGACAACGGGATCCTGCGGGGTGGCGGCCATGGCTGATACGTCCTTCGAGACTGCGGGGCAGGTCTGATCTGCGGCTCTGACCTGCGCATACGGGTGCATACGGAAGAATGGGCGCAGCACTGCGCAAGGGTCGCAAAAAGAGGGGGGTCGGCGCTGCTGGGCTGATCAGCTCGCCGGACAGATGGCGCTGGACATGCGGCCGAGGTCGACGTGCCGCCGACTCACCAAGGCAATTCCAGTTCCAGACATGACGGAAGCGTGTCACGGGGATCTGAGGGCAGTCCACCGTCATCCACCATGTGGACACCCTGGTCCCGAATACCGAGACGAGGGTGTTGTCGATCACATGACCGGCCCTCCCGCGGTGCCGTCAGGAGGGCCGGGAGCCGTGGCCACCCCGGTGCAAAACGGGTCAGACGGTGTACGCGCCCGGCCAGGGACCCGGGGTGGCGGCCTCCGCCTCCTCCTCGACCTTGGTGTCGAAGAGCCGGAACCCCCGGCGCAGGTAGTTGTCCATCGCGTGCTCGCCGTCCTTGCTGCACGTGTGCAGCCAGACCCGCTTCGTCCCGGCCCGCCCCGGCCAGCGTTCGGCCAGGTCCCAGGCGCGCGCGACGCCGTACGAGAGGAGGTGTCCCCCGATCCGGCGCCCGCGGAACGCGGGGACGAGCCCGAAGTAGGCGATCTCCACGACCCCGTCGTCCTGGGCGTCGAGTTCGATGTAGCCCGCGGGGGTGCCCCGGTCGTAGGCGACCCAGGTCTCCGTGCCCGGCTTGTCGAGGACCTCCTGCCACCGCGCGTACGTCCAGCCGAGCCGGTCCGTCCAGAGGATGTCCCCGCCGACCGAGGCGTAGAGGAAGCGGCTGAACTCGGGCGAGGGGACCTCGGCGCGGACGATCCGCGGGTCCCCGTCGGGCGCGCTCGCGGGGAGCAGGTCGGCCGGGGCCGTCTGCTCCAGGGACCAGGTGGTCACACTGATGTTGCTCATGACGGCCAGGGAATCACGGCGCCGGGCGCGGCTCCAAAGGCGTCCACGGTTCGGCCGCCGGCCCCGCCGTCCGGCCGGGGCGCGTCCCGGCCGGACGGACGGGAGCGGCCGGACGGGCCCTAGCCGAGCGAGCCGTCGACCGACGCCAGCGGCACCGCGTACAGCACCCGGCGCTCCGCGGCGTCGCTGAGGCTCCACAGCTCGCCGGTCCGCTGCCAGTACGACAGCGACCCGGTGCCGAGGCCCCAGCAGGCGTGCGACTGGTCCGCGGTGCAGGTGGCCGCCCCGGCGCCGTCGCCGTTCTGGCGCCACAGGGACCCGTGGCCCCCACTGCCGTCGGACGGACGCCCGATGTACCACTGGGCCTCGCGGGCGCCCGCGGACCGGTGCGCGAGGGCGCCGGAGATCGCGGACCCCTTGGTCGTGTAGGCCTCGGCCGCGTCCACATGCCCCTGGGCGTCGGCGAGGAGCCCGGTGCGGTACGCGGCGGTGCTGAACGCGTACCGCCAGAGGCGGGTGCGCTGCGGACGGTCGCCGGCGGCCTCCGTCGCGACCAGGCTGTCGGGAGCGGTCGTACGGTCGAGGGAGAGCGAGCCGATACAGGGGACCGTGTGGTCACGGCCGCGGGTGCACGAGCCGCCCTCCGGGTCGTACGAGCCGATGGCGGGGAGCACGTAGCGGTAGCCGGCGGCCGAGTAGCCGTGGCCCACCCGGCCCACGGCGGGGCTGTCCACGTCGGCCCGCAGCAGCCGGTGCAGGTCGAAGACGAGCAGGCCGTCGCCGTGGTCCGCGGTGACGATCAGCTTGTCCTGGTACCAGACCATTCCGCCGAGTCCGGTGCGGACCGCCGTGAAGTCCCTGCCGCCGGCCCGCGGGGCGACGAGCAGCACCCAGCGGTAGCGGAGCGCGTCCGGGTCCGTGGCGTCGACGAAGGCGATCCGGGCCAGTCCGCCGTCCCGGTCCCGGGCGGCAGCCCGTCCGTCGCGGTGGGTCCAGCCGGAGAGGATCACCTGGTGCGTGCCCCACGCGCCGTCGTCGTCGGCGTCGCCGGAGGTGGTCACCGAGCGCGGCCGCCACTGCGTGGTCCGGGCGTCGGCGTCGTCCCAGCAGTACGCGCGGGTGGCCGTCGGCTCGACGGGCAGCGCGTCCCGTTCGTCCGCCGTGCAGTCGGCGGTGCCGCGCATCGCGTGGTCGGTGTCGCCGAGTACCCCGTCGACGCCCACGTTGCCGCCCATGTTCCCGCTGAGCGTGTCGAGCGCGTCCCGGGAGGTCAGGTTCTCGTGGAGGCGCAGCTGCGAGGAGGAGCCGACGCGCAGCGCGGTGAGGCCGCCCGGGCTGTTGGCGCCGGTGGCCTGCGAGGTGCTGATCAGCGTGGCGGCCGCGGTGAGCGCGAGCGCGGTTCCGGCCAGGGTGGCGCGCAGCGCCTGACCCCTTCTTCGGCGACGGTGTCTGCCGCGCTGCTTCATACGTCCTCCCGGATGGGCCAACTGCCTCCCCCGCCGAGGGCGTTGACGGAGAGACGGGTGGGGTGGCCCGTGGAGTGGATGCTACGGCAGTGACCCCCCGGCCAGGACAAAGACGGCGGAATACGCCAGGGAAATACGCTCGGGTCCTCGTGCCCGCCCCTCGTCGCGGCCCTCGCCCCCGTTTCTCAGGACGACTCGGGTCCGGCCGGCGTGCGGGCGCCGAGCACCGCGGGCGCGGTGGAGTGCGGCAGCAGGTCCCGGGGGGCGTCCGGCAGCAGCACCTCGACCTCCACCTCCTCGCGGAAGCGGTACGGCCGGTGGTCGAGCAGCCCGACGAGCCGGCGGCGTACGCGGGACAGTTCGGCGCGGACCGTCACCGTGCGGGTCGGGTCGCCGAAGAGGTCGACCGCGAGCTGGGCCGCGCTGCGCCCCTGCCGGTGCACGGCGAGGACGTAGAGCAGCTCCGCGTGCCGCGGGCTCAGGTCCTGGGCCCAGCTGCCGGCCGTGCCCGAGACGGTGATGTGCGGGCGCCGGGGATCGCCGAGGTCGAGGACGACCCGGCCGGGGCTCCCCAGGTCGTCGGCGCCGGTGACGCGCAGCAGCCAGCCGCCGGGCATCGGCTCGGCGACGCACGTGCCCAGGGAGGGCAGCCAGCTGTGGCCCGCGCCGAAGGAGTCGGGCAGCGCGACCCGGTCCACGGGCGGCATCCCGGTGACCGCGGCGAGCCAGCCGTGGGAGTCCACCACGAGCGCCGGACCGTCCAGCCGGCTCAGCAGGGGCGCGGCCACGGCGCGCAGCCGCTCGATGGACGTCAGATGAGCGGTCCGCAGTTCGCTTTCGGCCAGTCTGGACACCGTGTCGACCAACGCCAGGGTGGCGGGATGGAAGGTGCTGCCCGGGCCGCTCACGTCGATGATGCCGAGCAGCCGTCCGTCGCGCGGGTCGTGGACGGGCGCGGCGGCGCACGTCCAGTCGTGCAGGGCGCGCACGAAGTGCTCGGCGGAGTGCACCTGGAGCGGGATGTCCGCCGACAGGGCGGTCCCGATGGCGTTGGTGCCCGTGGTCTCCTCGCTCCAGGCGGCGCCTTCCTCCAGGCAGATGGCGTCGGCCCGGCGCAGCACGCCCGGGTTCCCCGAGCGCCACAGGACCCGGCCCTCGGCATCGGTGACCACCATGATCTGGAGCGAGGCGTCGGCGACCGTCCCGAGGCCGCCGTGCAGGGTCGGCATCACATCGGCGAGTGCCGTGGACGTCCGCCGGTGTTCGAGTTCGTCCGCCTGGAGCAGGACACTGTTCGTTCCTTGTTCGGGTTTGACGCCGAAACGTTTCGCTCTCTGCCAGGACCGGTCGATCAGCGGGCGCGGGGCGAACGCGCCCCGCCCGCCCTCGGCCGACGCGGTCCAGGTCTGCTTGAGGTGCCCGGCCTTCTCGGACGCGTCGGACGGTGCGAAACGGGCTGGGTCGAACGATGTGGTCTTCACAGAACACTCCCGGAACAAGGACCCCGTACGGGCCGCGGCACCGCCGTCTTCCCACATCGTGCCTGCTCTCGGGGCCGTCCGCCGGAGCTTCGCACAAGGTGCACAAAGGAATGCAACGGTCTGCAACTCTCGCCAACGGTCACAAGGTTCCTCGAAACTGACAGCGACGCCGCCCGTGCGGTGTCCGAGCTCCTCAACGGGGCGAGCGGCGGGGGTGGTGCCGTGTCGGCGCAGCACCACCCCCGCGTCAGCGCTTCCTCAGGCCACCGGCCGGGCCCGCTCCACCACCGTGGCCAGATCCAGACTGTGCGGCAGCGTGCCGAACCCCGTACCCCAGTCACCGCCCAGGCGCGAGGCGCAGAACGCGTCGGCGACCTCGGGGGGCGCGTACCGCACGAGCAGGGATCCCTGGAGCACCAGCGCGATCCGCTCGACCAGCCGGCGGGCACGTGCCTCGATCCCGTCCAGGTCCGCGAGTTCGGTCAGCAGGTTCTTGATGGCGCCGTCCAGCCGGTGATCCGCGCCGCGCGCCTGCCCCACCTCGCGCAGATAGGCGTCCAGGGCGCCCGGCTCCCGCTGGAGGGCGCGCAGGACGTCCAGCGCCTGCACGTTGCCCGCGCCCTCCCAGATGGAGTTGAGCGGAGACTCCCGCAGCAGTCGAGGCATGCCCGACTCCTCGACGTAGCCGTTGCCGCCCAGACACTCCAGTGCCTCCACCGCGACCGGCGTACACCGCTTGGTCACCCAGTACTTGGCGGCGGGCACCGCGAGCCGCAGGAACGCCCGCTCCTGCTCGCTCCCGTCGTCGTACGCCGCCGCCAGCCGCATCGCCAGCGTCGTCGCCGCCTCCGACTCCAGCGCCAGATCGGCGAGGACGTTGCGCATCAGCGGCTTGTCGATCAGACGGCCGCCGAACGCCTCGCGGTACGTGGAGTGGTGGATCGCCTGCGCGACCGCCTGCCGCATCAGCGAGGCCGAACCGAGTACGCAGTCGAGACGGGTCGCGGCGACCATCTCGATGATGGTGCGCACCCCGCGCCCCTCGTCGCCCACCCGGCGCGCCCAGGTCCCCTCGAACTCGACCTCGCTCGACGCGTTGGACCTGTTGCCGAGCTTGTCCTTGAGCCGCTGGATCCGGAAGACGTTGCGGGTGCCGTCCTCCAGGACCCGCGGTACCAGGAAGCAGGTCAGCCCGCCCGGGGCCTGCGCCAGTACGAGGAAACCGTCCGACATCGGCGCCGAGCAGAACCACTTGTGCCCGGTCAGCGCGTACGTCCCGTCCTCCGCGAGGGGCCTCGCCCCGGTCGTGTTGGCGCGGACGTCGCTGCCGCCCTGCTTCTCCGTCATGCCCATACCGAAGAGCGCGCCGGCCTTCTGGGACGCGGGACGCAGTTCCTGGTCGTACACGGCGGACGTCAGACGCGGCACCCACTCGGCGGCGAGCGCCGGGTCGGCGCGCAGCGCGGGCACCGCCGCGTGGGTCATCGACAGCGGGCAGCCGTTGCCCGCCTCGGCCTGCGTCCAGATCACGAAGCCCGCCGCGCGCCTGAGGTGTCCGCCGGGCCGGGTCCACGCCGATGTCAGCCCCGCCGACACGCCCTTGCCGAGGAGGCGGTGCCAGGCCGGGTGGAAGTCGACCTCGTCGATCCGGTTGCCGTAGCGGTCGTGGGTGCGCAGCTTCGGCGGGTTCTCGTTGGCCAGCGCACCCCATTCCTGGACCTGGGCGGAACCCGTCGTCCGGCCGAGCGACGACAGTTCCTCACGCGCCTCCTGGAGAAGCTCTGGATCGAGATGCCGGTCGACCGCCTCCGCGAGGGCCCGGTCGGCGGCGAATACGTCATATCCGACCAGGGGCGGAGCCTGGTTGGTCACGGTGTGGGTGCTGGCTGCCATACCGCTACCGTAAGGACGTGCACCAGGCAAAAGAAACACCTGAACGGCCTCGCTCGGGCCGCTTCCACCGCGCTCGCGCGCTCTACCGGAACGTTTCCAAGCGCAGGACCGCCTGGCTGCTGCTCAAGGACACCGTCAACTCGTGCATGGAGTACCGGATCCTCGGACTCGCGGCCGAGGCGGCCTTCTTCACGCTCCTGTCCGTTCCGCCGCTGCTCCTCAGCATGATCGGACTGCTCGGATACGTGGACGCCTGGACCGGCGCCGACACCATCGCCAGCCTGGAGTCGAACCTCCTGAACGCGTCCCGCACGGTGCTCACCCAGAAGGGCGTCCACCAGATCGCCGAGCCGATCCTGCACGACGTGATGAAGGGCGGCCGGCCCGACATCATCTCCCTGGGCTTCCTGTTCGCCCTGTGGTCCGGCTCGCGCGCGGTCAACGTCTTCGTCGACACCATCACGGTGATGTACGGCCTGGACGGCACCCGGGGCATCGTGAAGACCCGGATGATGTCCTTCCTGCTGTTCATCGTGGCGCTGCTGATCGGCTCCGTGGCGCTCCCGCTGATGGTGGCGGGCCCGGACGCCGTGGTGAGCGTGGTGCCGTGGTCGACGACCCTCGTGCAGATCCTGTACTGGCCCGTCGTCATCGTCCTGTCGGTCGCCTTCCTGACGACCCTCTACCACGTGTCCGTGCCCGTCCGTTCCCCCTGGGTCGAGGACGTGCCGGGCGCCCTGGTCGCCCTCGCGATGTGGGTCCTCGGCAGCTTCCTGCTGCGCATCTACCTGACCAACACCATCGAGGGCCCCACCATCTACGGCTCGCTCGCCGCGCCCGTGGCCGTCCTGCTGTGGATCGGCGTGGCCGCCTTCGCCGTCCTGGTCGGCGCGGCCGTCAACGCCGCCATCGACCGGGTCTGGCCGGCCGCCGCCACCGCCGCTGCCCGCGCCGCCAACGAACGGCTGCGCGAGGCCCAGGCCGCCGAGTACGTGGCCCGCGTCGCCGCACACCGCTCGTACGACGCCGATCCCGACGACCCCGACATGCCCTCCGAGTTCCCCGAACGCTGGTCGCGCTTCCTGCCCCCGGAGGACGTCACCTCCCGCCTGCGCACCCATGCCAAGAACACCCACCACACCCATCACTCGCCGAAGAACGGCGAGGAGCACAAGCCGGGGGAGTGACCCGGGCCGGTCCCTCGTCAGGCCTTCCACACCCCGTCCGCCGCGGCCTCCCGCGCGAACGCGGCGAAGTCGCGCGGTGCCCGGCCGAGGATCTCCCGGACCCCGTCCGAAAGACGGGAGTTACGGCCGTCGAGCAGCGTCCCGAAGACGCCGACGAGGAACGCGGCCTCCGCGGCCGGCACCCCGAAGCCCGTCAGCACGTCGCCGTACTCCCGCGCGGTCACCGGGGTGTACACCGGCTCCCCGCCGCCGGCCCGCGCGATCTCCGCGACCGCCTCCCGGAACGTCAGCAGCCGGGGCCCCGTGATCTCCAGCTCCCGGCCGCAATACCGGTCGCCCCCGGTGAGCACGGCCACCACGACGTCCGCGATGTCCCGGACGTCGATGAACGGCTCCCGCACCTCGCCCGCCGGGAAGACCAGCTCCCCCCGGCGCAGCCCCTCGACCAGCGGACCCTCGCTGAAGTTCTGCGAGAACCACGACGCTCGTACGATCGTCCAGTCCGCGCCGGACGTCCTGAACGCCTCCTCGGTCGGCCGGGCCTGGTCCTCGCCCCGCGCCGACAGCAGCACCAGCCGCCGCACACCGAGCCCCACCGCCTCCCGGGCCAGGGCCCCGACGGCCTTCGTGGCGTCCGGAGAGCCGACGTCCGTGGGATGGGCCAGATACGCGGCGCCGGCACCGCGCAGCGCCCCGGCCCAGGTCGAGGCGTCCTCCCAGTCGAAGCCCGTGGCGCGCGAGGCGGCGCGGACCCTCAGCCCCGCCGCCCGCGCGGCCGCCGCGACCCTGCTCCCGGTCCGCCCCGTGGCTCCCGTCACCAGCACTGTCATGTCCCGCGTGTTCTCTGCCATGCACCTCAGTCGACTGCCGTCCCCGGCGCCGGACCATCGGCGAACGGCTCGTCCCCATAAGCGGTCGTCCACCGGCCGAGGACGGGCGTCCACAGGGCGTCCGGAGTCCTCCACGGCCGTCCGGGCCGCCGTCTACGCTGACGTCATGGACGCTCCGCCGCACTCGGACATGCTCACGCGGGGGGACCCTCTCGCGAGCCTGCTGGAGGGACCGCGCGCGCGGGGTGCCTTCATGATCCGCGCGTGCTTCGACCCGCCGTGGTGCGTCCGCGTCGAGGACCGCGCCGCCCTGACGATCATGCTGGTGGTCCGCGGCGACGCCTGGGTCGTGGGGGACCGGGGCGAGAGGCTGCGGCTGCGGGCGGGAGATCTCGCCATCGCGCGCGGCCCCGACCCGTACCTCTGCGCCGACGACCCCGCCACCCCGCCGCAGGCCGTGATCCTGCCGGGCGGAGAGTGCGCCTACCCGGACGGGCGCTCGCTGAAGGGCCACTGGGACCTGGGCGTCCGCAGCTGGGGCGAACGGCTCGACGGCTCCACGGTGCTGCTGATCGGGACGTACATGATGCCGGGCGAGGTCAACCGCCGGCTGCTCGACGCCCTGCCGCCGGTGCTCGCGCTCCCCTCCGACGTGTGGGAGTGCCCCCTGACACCGATCCTCGCCGCGGAGATGGTCCGCGACGAGCCCGGCCAGGAGGTCGTCCTCGACCGGCTCCTCGACCTTCTGATGATCACCGCTCTGCGGGCCTGGTTCTCCCGCCCCGAGGCCGCGGCCCCCGCCTGGTACCGGGCCCTCGCCGACCCGGTCGTGGGCCGAGCGCTCCGGCTCCTCCAGGACGATCCGGCCCGCCCCTGGACGGTCGCCGCGCTCGCCGCCGAGACGGGCGTCTCGCGCGCCGCGCTGGCCAGGCGCTTCGGTGAACTCGTCGGCGAACCCCCGATGACCTATCTGACCGGCCGCCGTCTCGCCTTCGCCGCCGACCGGCTCCGCGACAGCGACGACACCCTGGAGACGATCGCCCGCCACGTCGGCTACGGCAGCGCCTTCGCGCTCTCCAGCGCCTTCAAACGGGTCTACGGCGTCAGCCCGCAGGAGCACCGGGCCCGCCCGGCGTAGCCTGGCGGACATGTACGCGGAACGGGCGTCCCGGCTGCCGGGCGCGGTGCTCTGGAGCCGGACGGCGACCGCTCCCGCACCGGCCGGGTCCGCGGGGGAGAGCGTCCGCGACGCCGTGCTGCCCGACGGCTGCATGGACCTGCTGTGGACCGAGGGCCGGCTGCTCGTCGCCGGTCCCGACACCCGGCCCCACGTCCCGGACGAGGTGCACGGCGGCTGGGCGGGCGTCCGCTTCCACCCCGGCACCGCGTCCGTCCGGCTGGGCGTACCGGCGTACGAACTGCGCGACCGGCGGGTGGAGTTGACCGACCTGTGGCCGGCCGCCGAGGTGCGTCGCCTCACCGCGAGGATCGACGCGGCCGACGATCCCGTGGACGCGCTCGAAGAGGTCGCGCTGCGCACGGCGGCCGAGGCCCCGCCCCCCGACCCGCTGCTCCTCGACGTGGTCGCCGCCCTGGACGCGGGCCGCCCGGTCGCCGAGACCGCCGACCGACTCGGCCTGGGAGCACGCCAGTTGCACCGCCGCTCGCTCGCCGCCTTCGGCTACGGACCCAAGACCCTGGCACGGATCCTGCGGCTTCAGCGGGCACTCGCCCTCGCCCGGAGCGGCGTGCCCTTCGCCGAGACCGCGCTGCGCGCCGGGTTCGCCGACCAGGCCCATCTGGCCCGCGACGTGCGGGAGTTGACGGGGGCGACGCTCGGGGAACTCGTCGGTGGCCGGTGACTAGCGCGAGGCGTCCGGTTCCGCGGGCAGCGGGGCGAACAGGTCGACGCCGTTGCCGTCCGGGTCGTGCACGACGGCGTACCGCATGCCCCAGAAGGCGTCCCAGGGCTTGAGTTCACCGTGGTGGCCCGCGCCGACGAGCTCCTCGTAGACGGAGTCGACCTCGGCGGGGCTCTCGCAGCGGAAGGCCAGCGAGGCCCGGCCGCCGCCGCTCGGGGGCCGCCACCCGCTGTGGAACGACCGGATGGTGGCTTCGGTGTCCAGCGCGAGGCGCAGCCCGCCGGGCAGTTCGGC